>MERI01000201.1 GCA_001772005.1 Betaproteobacteria bacterium RIFCSPLOWO2_12_FULL_62_58
GTATTTCTGCGCGCCGAAAACGATGACCTGGGCCACCCCGTTTACCGTGGACAGTCGCTGTGCAATGTTGGTCTCGGCGAATTCGTGGAGCTGCTGAAGCGGCAAAGTTTTCGCACTGACCGCCAGGAAGATGATCGTGAAATCCGCCGGATTGACCTTGCGCAGCGTCGGAGGATCAGCACCTTCCGGCAGCCGCCGCATGGCCTGCGAGATGGCCGTCTGCACGTCCTGTGCCGCCGAGTCGATGTCCCGCTCCAGGCTGAATTGCAGGGTGATGCGCGTCCTGCCGGTGCTGCTGACCGAATTCATGGAGTCCACCCCGGGAATCTGGCTGAACTGGCGTTCCAGGGGGGTGGCGACCGTCGAGGCCATGATTTCCGGGTTGGCTCCGCGCAACTCCGCGTCAACCCGGATGGTGGGAAAATCTACGTTGGGCAGTTCGTTCACCGGTAAGGTCCTGAACGCGATCACCCCGAAAATGATAATGGCCGCGACCAGTATCGTCGTGGCGACCGGCCGTTCAATGAAAACTTTTGACAGGTTCATCGTGCCTCGCCCTCCGGCTTATTCGGACTTGCCTTCACCCTTCTTGCTCCCCTTGCCTTTACCCTTGCCCTTGCCTTTTTCGCCACTGCCCTGCTTGTCGTCTGCACCGGCCAGCCGCACCGCCGCGCCCGCCTGCAGCGCCTGCGGGACCTCGGTGATGACATGGTCGCCAGCCTTGACACCTGAAGCAATAACCACCTCGTTTCCGATCTGGCGTGACACTTTGACCGGCTGTATCTGCACTTTGCTGTCACCATCGATCAGATAGACAAAGCTGCCCTCTTGTCCGGGCTGAACCGCCACTTCAGGCACCACCACCGCTTCGGGCTCAACGGTCAGTACGATTCGCACATTTACAAACTGTCCCGGCCAGATCAATTCCTTGGTGTTGGCGACACGGGTCTTGAGCAGCACTGTGCCGGTTTGCGGCGTCACAGTGTTGTCGATGAACACGAGTTTGCCTTCGGCGGCGGGCAGCCCAGCGCGATCAGGCAGGATCTCGATGCGCATAGCCTTCTCGTTCTGGTAACGGCGTATTTCCTCGAGTTGTCGCTCCGGAATGCTGAACCCCACCAGAATCGGGTCCATGCTGTTGATGGTAATGAGCGGCGTGCCGCCGCCGGCTGCAGGGACCAGGTTGCCCGGTGTCACGGCCAGCGTGCCGGTGCGGCCCGAAATCGGCGCCCGTATACTCGCAAACTCCAGCTGAATCCGTGCCTGCTCAGCCGCTGCCTGGTCCGCCTGCACCGAAGCCTCGAGCGATTTGGCCGAGGTCACGGCCACGTCGTACTCCTGGCGTGTGATGAATTCGCGTTTCAGCAGCGGCTCGAGCCGTTCCTGCTGCGCGCGCGCGTTCTCGAGCTGGGCCTTGTCGCGGGCCATTGCAGCTAGTGATTGATTATATTGTGCTTTAAATGTTCTAGCGTCGATCTGGAACAGGAGCTGCCCGGCCTTGACCGTGTCGCCCTCCTTGAACAGCACCGATTGCAACACGCCGCTCACCTGCGCGCGCACCTGCACGCTGTGCTCCGGCTCGACCGTGCCGACAGCCTCGATTAGAACCGGCATCGGTTTCACTATTGCACGTGCCGCCTTGACAACGAGGGCTCCCCCGCCCCCTTTGCCTTTGCCCTTGGCCTTGCCCTCCGGCGCAGCCCCGCTCGCGGACTGCTGCCAGTACCAGTACCCTCCCCCAGCCACGGCACCGATGACCAGAAAAATCAACAGCATCATCAATCGCTTCATTTTTTGTCGCTCGCCGCCGTCAAAATATCGTTCATGCCGACAGAAAAATTGAGCCGCGCCAACGCGGTGAACCAACCGAGGTACGACTGTATGCGCTGCACGCGCGCGCTCGATTCGTCCTGCTGGGCCGTAATCAGGTCGAGGATGCTGCCAAATCCAGCTTGATAGCGCGCCAGCGTTGCCTGCGCCGTCTGTTCCGCCGATTTCACCTGCGCTTCCGTGCTGCCGATCGTGCTCGCTGCCGTGAGAAGTTCGTAGTAGGCCTGCCATACATCGAGTTCCGTCTGCCGGTAAAGCGAATCACGTGCTGCTTCCGCTAGTCCTGCTTGGGCTTCCGCCTGCCGCACGGAATAGGTGTCGCGAAACCCGCTGAACAGCGGGATGCGCAAGTTCAATCCCAAGGCGTAGTTAGTGGCGCCAGGGCGATCGTCTGTGAATCGGGTTTGTCCGGCACTGCTTGTAATCTCGATCGACGGCAGCCCGGCCTTCGCGGTCGCGTTCGCACTGGCACGGGCGGCGCGTGCCTGCGCTTCGGCCGCAACGAGGTCGGGACGATTGGCCTTGGCACGCTCGAGCAGCGTCGACATCGCATCGGTCATTTCTCGGATCTGCGGCTGCTCGTTCAGCGTCTGCACCCGTAGTGATTCGTTGACAGGCAAGCCGACGGACGCGGCGAGCTGTCCCTTCGCTTTTTCGAAATCGCCCTGGCTGCGCGTCAGGTTGAGTTGCGCCTGCGCGACCTGTGTCTCGACCCGGTAAACATCCGCGACTGTCGCGAGACCCGATTCACGGCGCTTCTGCACTGCCTCGAGTGCCGTCCGACTGTTCGTCAGCGAAAGCTCGTTGGTCCGCACCAAGGCTTCCAATCCCAAGAGCTGGTAGTAAGCCTGCTCCACCTGGAACACGACATCCTGCAGCACGCGGTTCTGGGTAAGATTGGTTGCCAGCAATCGATACTCGGCCGACTCGATCTGATACTCGCGGACGCCGAAGTCAAACAGCACATAGCTCAGGCTGATCGACGGCCCGTAGCGTGTTTGCCACGGAGATACGGCACCTGTGGTCCCGGAGACCGGCTGCAGCCGGGAAATGCTGACGAGGCCGGTGATCTGCGGCAGCCGGTCCGCCTGCTCGATTCCCACGCCTGCCGCGGCCGCACGCGCCGCGAGCCATGCCTGCCGCGTCCTCGGATTGTTACGGAGCGCGAATTCCGTAAGTTCCGGCAGCGTCAGCGGTGCCACACCGCGAATTTGTTCGGCTTGCGCCGGCGCTTTGGCCGCCGGAAGCGGACCAGGTGAGTCCCAGCGCACGCCGGGCGCAGGCGCTACCTTGGAGTCAGTTTTGAACGGATCACTCCAAAAAGATTGCGACCATGCACTTGGCGTGCAGATAGCACAGATAAGTACCGCCGCGAACGCTGCGCGACCTCTGCCAATTTGATGCATTCAGTGCATTCAGTACTGCTTAAGATGTTGTTATTAGGCGTTGATTCGCCAAAATAATTCATTCTAACACCAAAACTCTACAACACTTGACGCGCACGCCCTATTCCCCGCCGCAGCGCGAATCGATCGCCTGCGAATCGAGTGGGCGCGATCTTCTCCATCGCGCGGGCTCGCGCCGCGAGATTTCTTATAAACCAATAAAATATATGGATGAGCCGCACATTGCATCCGTGTTAACCTTAACGCGGCAAAAAATCATGATAATTGGTTGTTCCGGAGCGGTTTTGTGCCCAGGCTGGTAAATCCCCATGGTGGTGCAACACTCAGGCCCCTGTTGCTGGAAGGGCCCGCGTTATACGAGGAAAGAAAGCGCGCCCTATCCCTTCCCAGGCTCACGGTGAGCTCTCGGGAAAAGGGCGACCTTATCATGCTCGGCATCGGCGGCTTCACCCCGCTCGACGGCTTCATGACCCACGCCGATTGGGAAGGCGTATGCGACGGCATGCGGATGACGAACGGACTGTTCTGGCCGATCCCGATCACGCTCTCCACCCGCAAGGACACCGCATCGACGTTTAGGACCGGGACTGACATCGCCTTGGTGGACGGGGAAAACGGCGAGATCCTCGCCACCATGAAAGTGACCGAGAAATACGCCATCAACAAGGCGCACGAATGCGCCACGGTGTTCCGGACGACCGACGTCGATCACCCAGGCGTGAAGATGGTGATGGAACAGGGCGAGGTCAATCTCGCCGGCCCGGTGCAGGTGCTTTCGCCGGGCGGGTTTCCGGAAAAATACGGTGCGTTCTATATGACGCCGGCTCAGACGCGGGCGGGGTTCGAAGCCAACGGCTGGGCCACGGTGGCGGCCTTCCAGACGCGTAACCCGATGCACCGTTCGCACGAGTACCTCGCCAAAGTTGCGATCGAGGTATGCGACGGCGTGCTGATTCATTCCCTGCTCGGCAATCTCAAGCCCGGCGATATTCCCGCCGATGTCCGCACCAGGACGATCGCGGTGCTGATCGACAAGTATTTCGTCCGGAAAACCGTGGTGCAGTCCGGCTACCCTCTGGACATGCGCTATGCCGGCCCGCGCGAAGCGTTGCTGCACGCCCTCTTCCGGCAGAATTACGGGTGTTCGCATCAGATTGTCGGTCGCGATCACGCCGGCGTGGGCAGCTACTACGGCCCGTTCGATGCGCATCACATCTTCGACGAGATCCCGAAAGGCGCGCTTGAAACCCAGCCCCTGAAGATCGACTGGACGTTCTGGTGCTACAGATGTGGCGGCATGGCTTCCGATCGCACCTGCCCGCACCAGCCCGAAGACCGGTTGCTGCTGTCTGGCACCAAGCTGCGCAAGATGCTGTCGGAAGGCGCGCCGGTGCCCGCCGAATTCAGCCGCTCCGAAGTGCTCGATATCCTGCGCGAATATTACGGTGGACTGAAGGACGAGGATAAAGTCGAGGTCAAGCTGGTCGGACACTCGGCCCGGTAAAAAAACATTTGCCACAGAGGACACAGAGTTCACGGAGAACGCCAAGTTCCTTCTTGCGGGCTTTTCCCTGTGTTCTCTGTGCTCTCTGTGGCTGGATTTGAATTGTTTTTGACAAAGGAGAAGTGAAATGCCCACTTTTGTGCGCACCGACAAATGCGACGGCTGCAAGGGCCAGGATAAAACAGCCTGTATGTACATCTGCCCGCACGACCTGATGCTGCTCGACAAGGACGGCTCCCTGACCGGCCACGCGATGAGAGCGTTCAACCAGGAACCCGAGCAGTGCTGGGAGTGCTATTCCTGCGTCAAGATCTGCCCGCAGAACGCGATCGAGGTGCGCCACTATGCCGACGTGGTCCCGCTCGGCGCATCGGTACAGCCGTTGCGCGGCACCGATTCGATCATGTGGACGATCAAATTCCGCAACGGTACGGTGAAGCGCTTTAAATTCCCGATCCGCACCACGGCCGAGGGCTCGATCAACCCCTATGGCAGCAAACCCAAAGCCAACATGGCCGAGATCGAGGATCACTCCAAGCTCTTCACAAACGGCATGCATAAGTGCGACACGTCGCAGTTCATCAACAGCTGACTTGGGGAACCAAAGTCATCCCCGCGCGGGCGGGGCACCAGCAACCGGTTAATGTTCATGGATTCCCGCCTGCGCGGGAATGACGGACAAAAGGAATCAGGCTATGGCTGAGCAATTTGAATTTGGCAATCCCGAAATCGTCCAGGAAGAGGTGGACATTCTCATCATCGGCGGCGGCATGGCCGCCTGCGGTTGCGCGTTCGAGATCATGCGCTGGGCCGAAGGTACGGGACTCAAGATCAAGCTCGTCGACAAGGCGGCCATGGACCGTTCAGGCGCGGTGGCGATCAACACCTACATAGGCGAAAACGACCCCGGCGACTACGTGCGATACGTGCGCAACGATCTGATGGGCATCATCCGCGAGGATCTTGTCTACGACGTCGGCCGTCACGTCGACGATTCCGTACACCAGTTCGAGGAATGGGGCCTGCCGATCTGGAAGCAGCCCGGCGACGAGGACAAGAAACTCGCCGACGGCGGCAAGTGCGTGCGCTCCGGCCGCTGGCAGATCATGATCAACGGCGAGTCCTATAAATGGATCGTCGCCGAAGGCGCAAAAAAAGCGCTCGGCATGGAGAACATCGAGGAGCGCGTGTTCATCGTGCGCCTCGTAACCGACAAGAACGATCCGACCCGCGTCGCCGGCGCGGCGGGCTTCTCGGTTCGCGACCACAAGCTCCACATATACAAGTTCAAGTGCTGCCTGTTGGCCGCGGGCGGCGCAGTGAATGTATTCCGGCCGCGCTCGATCGGTGAAGGCACGGGACGGGCCTGGTACCCGGTGTGGAACGCCGGTTCCACCTACGCGATGGCGGCCGAGTGCGGGGCCGAAATGACGATGATGGAAAACCGCTTCGTGCCGGCTCGCTTCAAGGACGGCTACGGCCCGGTCGGCGCGTGGTTCCTCCTGTTCAAGGCAAAAGTCGCCAACGGCCTTGGCGAAGACTACAACGCCATCCACGGCGCCGAGCTCAAAGACACCAAGCGCTTCGGCAAATACGGCCAGGGCGTGCCCGGCACTTGCCTGCGCAACCACATCATGCTGCAGGAGATGAAGGAAGGCCGCGGCCCGATCATGATGGATACGCCGGGAGCGATGGCAAAACTCGCGGAAAAAATGACGCCGAAGGAAGTAAAGCACCTCGAAGCCGAGGCGTGGGAGGACTTTCTCGACATGACCATCTCCCAGTGCGGCATCTGGGCCGGCGAGAACATCGAGCCCGACAAGCAGCCCTCCGAAATCATGCCGACCGAACCTTACCTGCTCGGCTCGCACGCCGGCTGCGCCGGCATCTGGGTGTCCGGTCCGACCGACATTCCCGGAACGCCGAAGGAATGGTCGTGGGGTTACAATCGCATGACCACGGTCAAGGGCCTGTTCACCTCCGGCGATGGCGTCGGCGCCTCGGGTCACAAGTTTTCGTCGGGCTCGTTCACCGAGGGCCGCATCGCGGCCAAGGCGATGGTCAAGTTCGCGCTCGACAACAAGGCCTGGAAACCGGAGATGGCGCGCAGTGTCGACGAACTGGTGAAGGAAATCTATCAGCCGGTGAAGACCTTTCTGGAGCACAAGGACTACACCACCGCGATCGACATCAATCCGCACTACATCACGCCCAAAATGCTGCAGTTCCGGCTGCAGAAGATCATGGACGAGTACTGCGCGGGGATATCGACGTGGTATCAGACCAACGCCAAGATGCTGGAGCTCTGCGAGAAGAAGCTCGAGATGATCAAGGAAGACTCGCTCAAGATGCGCGCCAAGGACCTGCACGAACTGCTGCGCGCGTGGGAAAACTACCATCGCATCATCGCCGCCGAGTGCCACATGAAGCACATCCAGTTCCGCGAGGAAACACGCTATCCGGGCTACTACTACCGGATGGACTACAACTACATCGATGATGACAACTGGAAATGCTTCGTCAACTCGAAATACGACCGCGACACCAAGCAATGGTTGCTGAAGAAGGTCCCGTATGTGCAGCTGATCAAGGACTGAGGCAAGACGCCGAAGCGTCTTGCCTTAAGGAAGGCAGGATTAGCCCGGGGGCTGGATTTGATTCCGGCCCTTTTTTTCCCCATAATTCCGCGCACCGTTCCAATGAAACTGTTCCCGCAACGGTTTCCGGCACCGCATGATCCTTGTGGTCTATACTGGTGATCCAGGCCCAGTTCACAGCGACACGCCCATGAGCACCGAAACTTCCGGCACGCCGAAGTCCCCGATTGTTCCGACGCAATTAGGCCTGGATGACAAGTTCCGGTTCCGCTGCCACAAGGGCATCGCCTGTTTCAACAAGTGCTGCGAGAACATCGACATCATGCTGACGCCGTACGACATTCTGCGGCTGAAAAACCGCTTCGGCATCACCTCGCGCGAGTTCATCGATACCTACACCGTGGATTTCACGATGGACGGGCACGGCATGCCAGGCCTGAAACTGAAGACCAGGGAAGGCTCCACCGCCTGCATCAACCTCACCCCCGAAGGCTGCGGCGTCTATCCGGACCGGCCGGCTGCGTGCCGTTATTACGCGCTCGGTCTCGTCTCGATGCGACGGAAAGATTCTCCAATCGAAGAGGACTCGTACTTCGTGGTCAGGGAAGACCACTGCCTCGGCCACAATGAGCCGCAGTTACAGACCGTGCGCGACTACCGCAAAGAGCAAGGCGTCGATATTTACGACGAAATCAATCACGAGTGGCGCCAGATCATTTTGAAGAAACGCTCGAGTGGCCCCACCGTTGGCCGGCCATCACAAAGAAGCTTCGAGCTGTTCTTCCTCGCCAGCTACGACATCGACGGCTTTCGCGCCTTCGTCGCGAGCTCCGGATTCAACGACGTCTTCGATATCGAGCCTTCCTTCAAGCATGAACTGATGCAGGACGAAGCAAAGCTGCTCAAGTTCGGTTTCAGACTGCTCAAGCAGGTGCTGTTCGGCGAGAAGACCATTGCGCTCAAACCCGATGCCGCGCATAAGCGCATCGAGCGTTACGCACAGCGCCAGGCGGCCTCTTTGGCCGGCCGCGCCGAAGAACTCGCCGCCGCCCACGACAAGCTCTACGAGAGTCTCGGTGAGTAAAGTCGCCGCCCTCCACGCGCGGGTGCTCAAGCCCGAGTCGCATCTCATCGAACAAGAACCCTACTACGAGCCGGTCGGCGACGAGATCGCGCTGTTCGAGGCGGCCTACGCGAGCCAGATTCCGGTCGTGCTCAAGGGTCCAACCGGCTGTGGCAAGACGCGCTTCATGGAATACATGGCGTGGCGCCTCAGGCGTCCTTTCATCACGGTTTCCTGCCACGATGACCTCACCGCCGCCGATCTTGTCGGCCGCTATCTCATCACCGACAACGAGACCGTGTGGGTGGATGGGCCGCTCGCGCGTGCGGTGCGTTGCGGCGGCATCTGCTATCTCGATGAGGTGGTCGAAGCCCGCAAGGACACCACGGTCGTGATACACCCGCTCGCCGACGACCGGCGCATCCTGCCGATGGAAAAGCGCGGCGAACTGCTGCAGGCGCCGAAGGAATTCATGCTCGCGATGTCGTACAACCCCGGCTACCAGAGCGTGCTGAAGGAGCTGAAGCAAAGCACTCGACAACGCTTCATCGCGATCGAGTTCAGCTACCCGGATGGCGCGCTCGAGAAGAAGATCGTCACGACCGAAACCGGGCTCGACGCGGAGAACGCCCACAAGCTGATCAAGCTTGCGCAGATGACACGCAACCTGAAGGGAAATGGTCTCGACGAAGGCGCTTCGACCCGGCTGCTGGTACACACCGCCAAACTCATCCAGCGCGGTATCGCCCCACGCACCGCATGTCACGGCGCAATCGCCGAAGCGCTCACGGACGACCCTGAAATGCTGCGTGCCATAAATGAGCTCGCCACCTCCCTCTTCTGATCCCCGGCTTGCCGTCATGCCCAACGAGCCGCTGACGGCACCCGCGCTCGAAGACCGGCTCGACGATCTGCTCGATGCCGTGCTCTCCTCGCGCCGCACGGCGACGCGGCTCGCCGAGGGAATCGCGCCATTGCCCCGCGACCAGCAGGACTTCGTGCTGCACTGGGTCGCGGTAATCGCGCGCACTAACCCTGAAATGGCGTACCAGTTCGCGGCCGCGGCGCCCCGGGCGCTCGCCATGCTCGATCTTTCGGCGGCCGAAGCATGGATCATCCAGGCGATGGACACCTACGACCGAGAAGGCCTGTATCCAGGCAGCCAGGTGTTCAAGAACGCTGCCGGGTTCGCCATGCTCGCGCGCGGCGGCGCTTCCGCCGTCACCTTTGAAGAAGTCGCCCAAGTGCTTCAGCTTTTCATCTGTGGACTGTCAGGGCGGCGGCTCAGACTCGACACGGCGCCCCACGGCTACACCGACACTGAAACCATTTTTCTGCCCTCGCGCATTGCGCTGCGGCCGGCGCGGGATGAGAACTTCGTCATATACAAGGCCATGGCGACGCTGCTGTGGGCGCAAGTGCGCCACGGCACGTTCAGCATCGACCTCGGCGCGGCGTGCGCGGGTTATGCGGATCCCAAGCGCGCGCTCGATGTGCTGAATACCCTCGAAAACATCCGCCTCGAGGCATGCATCGCGCGTACCCTGCCGGGACTCGCGCGTGAAATGCAGAAGCTGCGCGGCGGCAAGGAACAGCCCGATCCGCGCAGCACTCTGCTCACTATGCCCGCCGCGAGCGTTAACGATAGCGTCGCGCTGCTCGCCGAGGTCTACGCCGGCGACATGGCGCCGGCGCATTACATCTACGTCCCTACGCTGCAGCCAGAACAGGCGGCGGCGATGCGCAACGCGCGCCTCGCGAAAGAAAAAGCCGAGTTTCAATCGGTGCTCAAGCACATGCTTGAACAAAAAGACGGCTCCGGATCACCGCAGACCCAGCCGGGAGAGCGATTTGCGGTCCAGGCCTTCATGCAGCTTGCCGCGGACGGGGATACAAACCACGAACTGCTGCTCGACAGCGAACCGGTCGCGCCACCGGGAAACGTGGTGCAGCTCATGGACTCGATTCTGCAGGACCTCGGTGAAATTCCTGACGATTACCTGGTCGCCGCGGGCGACGGGGGCTACCGCAAGCCCGGGCACCAGGAACTCGATCCTGCTGACGTGTGGAAAGGCGTCTATCACGAGCAAGGTGCGTTCTTCTACAACGAGTGGGACCACAAGCGGCGGCATTACCGCAAGAACTGGTGCGTGCTGCGCGAGCTCGACGTGCATCCGGGCAATCCCGATTTCATCGATGCAACGCTCAGCAAGTACGCGCCCCAGGTGACCCAGCTCAAGCGCACTTTCGAGCTGCTGCGCGGCGAGGACAAGCTCCTCAAGAAACAACCTGACGGCGACGACATCGATCTTGATGCCGTGATCGCTGCCTACGCCGACATGAAAAGCGGCATGGAGCTCTCGGACCGTCTGCTGACCAAGCGCCACAAGTCGGAGCGCGACCTCGCGGTGATGTTCATGGTCGACATGAGCGGCTCGACCAAGGGCTGGATCAACGACGCGGAGCGGGAAGCTCTGGTCATGTCGTGCGAGGCGCTGGAAGTGTTGGGCGATCGTTACGCGATTTACGGCTTCTCCGGCATCACCCGCAAGCGCTGCGAGATTTTCCGCGTGAAGCTTTTCGGCGAACCCTACAGCGCGGCCGTGAGGCGGCGCATTGCCGGGATCCTCCCGCAGGACTACACGCGCATGGGCGCGGCGATTCGCCACCTTACCACCTTACTCAACCGGGTCGAAGCACGCACCAAGCTGCTTATCACCCTCTCAGACGGCAAACCCGACGACTACAGCGACAATTACCGCGGCGAATACGGTATCGAAGACACGCGCCAGGCGTTGATCGAAGCCCACCGTTCGGGCATCAAGCCGTTCTGTATCACCATCGACCGCGAAGCGCGCGACTACCTGCCGCACATGTACGGCCCGGTGAATTGGACGCTGGTTGACGACGTCGCGCGGCTGCCGCTCAAGGTTGCGGACATCTACCGGCGGCTGACGACCTAGACGAATTTGCGCTGTGCCACCATGCGCCCAGCCGGTTCACGCCCGGCACTTGAAAGTGAACGATTCTTGCGCTATATCAAAGCCCGGAGCCGCGCCGCATTGCATGCTTGGTTTGCTTCAGGACGCGAACCCACCCTGTCCAATCAGAAGGAGGCAAATATGAAAAAGCTTTTACTCTTACTTTCGGGTTTTGTATTTTGCAGTATTTTTGGTTATGGCGCCGCCGTGGCAGCCGAGCCCGCCAAAATAAAGGTGGGCATACTGCTTCCGCTCACCGGCACCTTTGCCGCGGTGGCTCAAACGCAGAGGGATGGCGCGCTGCTCGCGATTGACGTGATCAACAAGCGCGGCGGCCTCAACATGCCCGGCGGCAGGGTCATGATCGAAGGCGTCGTTGCCGACGACGAAGCCAAGCAGGATGTGGGCGTCCGGCGCTACCGATACATGGTTTCCGAAGGCGTCAAAGGCGTCGGCGGCCAGACCTGGGCGCCGCTCGCCTATGCGATCAACGCCATCGTGAGCAAGGAGCCGATGCCGTATTTCCCCGTGTGCGTCATGGCCAAGGAAGCATTTCAGAAGGGCAAGCTGGCTGATTCCACCTTCGCCACCGCATTCAGCCCCTGGACGGTTGGATACATGGCCGGCCAGGCGGCCGTCAAAACGCTGGGCAAGAAACGTATTTTCTTCCTGGCCCGCTCAGATAGCTGGGGCTGGGACATGAGGGACGGCGCCACCGCGGCGGCCAAGGAATACGGCGCCGAAATCGTCGGCTACGACGAGGTTGCGCTCGGAACGGGCGACTACACCACCGTGCTGCAGAAGGTCCGCGCGGCCAAGCCGGACGTGTTCATCGCCGCCCAGTTCGCCGCCGATGCCGTGGCGCTGCTGAAGCAGGTCCATCAGATGGGCCTGAACAAGGAAATGACCATCTTCAACGCGTTCATCACGAACGTGGTCGCGAAGGGTCTGCCTCCCGAGGCGCTCGAAGGCGTCTACTCCATGCACTACTTCTACTACGACCTTGCGAATTTCCCGGACAAGGACGTGGCGAAGAGCGCGGCGGAGTTCACCGCTCTTTATCGCGCGAAGTACAAGGCGCCGCCGGATGCGTACGCCACCATCGCCTACACCGCGTACATGGAGATGTTCAGGGGATTCGAGGCCGCCAAATCCTTTGACCCGCAAAAGGTGTCCGCGGCGCTGATGGCGAACAACGGCCGGTTCAACTCGGTCAAGGGCCCTGCAAGATGGCGCGAGGACCACGCGGCCGAATACAAGCACGCCGCCTTTCTGGTGAAAGGGAAAGGTCCCAAGGAGCAGAAGCACGAATGGGATCTCTTCACGGTCATGGGCTCCGTGGGCGGCGAGTCGGTGATGCCGACACTGAAGTCTCTCGGTTACTAAGACCCGCCTTACTCCGGAAAATCTTCTCTCTGCCCCGGTGAATAGGACTTTGCTTCACCGGGGCGGAAGGGGAGAAAACGGCCGGCCGTGAGCACAGCGTTGGGCGCAGAACTCATCAAAGCCAAGGGAGTCACGAAACGTTTCGGCGCATTGGTCGCCGTTGACCGGGTCGATTATTCCCTGCGCGAACACGAAGTTGCCGGCATCATCGGCTCCAACGGGGCCGGCAAAACTACGTTCTTCAACCTGTTGACGGGGTATTACCCCCCCGACGAGGGGACCATCCTGCACAAAGGCGTAGACGTCACCCGCATGACGCCGCAGGAAAGGGTTGCGAGGGGATTGATGCGCACCTTCCAGCTCACCTCCACCTTCGACAACCTGAGCGTGATCGACAACCTGGTGCTCTCGTTTTTCAGGGCGCACCGGAAATCGTCGTTGATGCACCTGTTGCTCAACACCTGCAAGCGGTACCGGAACGAGGACAAAATCGTCGCGATCCTGGAAACCTTCGATCTGCAGGATGTGCGCGACCGGCAGGTGAAGCATCTCAGCTTGGGTGAAAAGAGGCGCCTGGAGATCGCCATGGCGGTCCTGGCCGAGCCCGAGGTGTTGCTGCTGGACGAACCGCTGGCGGGGCTCGCCGAATCCGAGATCAAGGGCATTCTGGATGTGCTGGGCAGGCACGTCGGCAAGCAGACCATCCTGATCGTGGAACACAAGATCTCACACGTGAAAGACTTCCTGCAGCGGCTCACCGTCATGCACGAGGGCAGGATCATCGCGGACGGCGGATACGAGGAATGTCTGCGCCACCCCGAGGTGCGAAGAAGCTATTGGCAGATCGACGTCTCCGCCAACGAGAACGAGCATGCCTCCGCATAGCGCGGCGACTAACGACGAAATACTGGCCGTCAGAGGCCTGAACGTCGCGTACGGCGAGTCGAAGGTCCTGTTTGATATGGATTTGAGCGTACGAGCGAAGCAGATCGTGGCCTGCGTGGGGCGCAACGGCGCCGGCAAGACGACACTCCTCAAGAGTATCGCCGGATTTCTGAAACCGCTCGCCGGATCCATCACTTCCGACCGCACCAATCTGGTCGGCCGGAAGTCCTACGACATCGCGAAGATGGGGATCAAGTACGTGCCGCAGGACAAGAAAGTGTTTTCCGATCTGACGGTCAGGGAAAACCTGGAGCTCGGCAGCTACGCTACCCAGGATTACAACTGGGATCGGGTCACCGACTATTTCCCGAAACTGAAAGAGCTCATGGACCGCAAGGGCGGCTATCTGAGCGGCGGCGAACGCCAGATGCTGATGATCGGCAGGGCGCTGTTGGGCAGCCCGAAAGTGCTGCTGATCGACGAGCCTACGGAAGGACTGGCTCCCAGCATCGTTGCGCACCTGAGAAGCGTTTTTGCGGAATTGAGCAAGAACGCGGCGCTGGTGCTCGTGGAGCAGAACCTGCCTTTAGTTTGCGCGATATCCAGCAAGGTCTACGCCATAAAAGAGGGGCGCATCGTGGCCGAGCTGGCAGACCGGGAATCGATCAAGGCGGATGTTTGTGAACGCTACCTCTAGGAATTTGTCGGACTTACGTCCGACAAATTCCTGAAGCAAAACCGCCTGCAAGAATACAGGAAAAACATTGGACTGCACACCTCGTCAAGCCGACCCGCATGCCGTATTGAAGCCCGGGAGCGGTTGTCGTCCTGATGCTACATCCCAAAATCCACAGGCGGTTTTGCTGTTAGCAGCCTGTCGCAGTCCCAACCTCGACAGGCTGCTAGCATGGTGAAAGCGTTCCGATGGTGGTGGGGCATCCTGCTGGCGTTTTCGCTGTTGGCGGTGTCGAGGGGGTTTCTGCCCCTGCCTTTCATCAATGAGGTCGTGATTTTCGCGATCTACACCATGGGGTGCAGCTTCCTCCTGGGGCGCGTCGGGTTCATATCGTTCGGGCAGCCGGCGTACCTGGCGGTCGGCGCTTATGGAACCGCGTTTTATCTCTTTTACTTCGGCGCCAATCCTTACATCGGCATCCTGCTGGGCGTGCTGGCGGGGCTCGTCGTGTCGTTCATCGTCGGCCCTCTTTTCGTGAGATTGCGCAGCGACTATTTCGCGCTGGTGAATCTGGCGCTGGCGGTGATCGTCTACTATCTCATGCAGAAGGTTCTGGCGGGCATCACGCACGGCGACAACGGGCTGTGGTTCCTGACCAACATAACCTCCACCCCGCTGCTCGACCTGGGCAAGCCGAACCACTTTTTTATCTTCGCATTGCTGGTCGCGCTGGCCGTCTGGGCGTTCTACAAGTATCTCGACGACTCGATCTACGGCGCCTGCTGCCTGGCAACCAAGATCAACGAAGACAAGCTCGAATTTCTCGGTTACAGCAATTTCAGCGTCCGGCTGCTCGCTTTTGTCATCGCCAATACGACGACCGCCCTGGCCGGCGCGCTGTACGCCGTCTATCTGGGATTCGTGAGCCCGGAAATAACCAGCCCGTCTCGCGCCGCCGATCCGGTGGTGGTCACGATACTCGGTGGGACCGGCACGCTCTACGGACCCATCGTCGGCGCGTTCGCCTACACCGGCATGAAGGACGTGATCAGCAAGCTGATCGGCAACTGGGAGCTTTTCATCGGCTTCCTGCTGGTATTCATCATGCTCGCCGGGGAAAAGGGCATCTGGGGCTCGCTGCAGCCCCTGCTGGAAAAGCTGCTCTTCCGGAAGAGACGCCACGGCGCGGATTCGCCGCGAATTGTGCCATGAACCTGCGTGGCGTCTCTTCCCTCATCCCCACCCTTCTCCCGGAGGGAGAAGGGAGCGTCGTGCTTCCCTCTCCCCTCGGGAGAGGGACTGAGGGTGAGGGAAGGTTCATGGGTAGGGCCGCGCCAGGAACGACTGACAGCGGAGAGGCGCGCCGCCAATGAGCTCACAACTGCTGATTTCCGGCGTGATCTTCGGGTTGAGCATCGGGAGCATCTTTTTCCTGATGGCGATCGGCCTGTCGCTGTGCTTCGGCCTGATGCGCATCATCAGCCTCGACCAGCTGCTCTATTACTCGATCGGTGCGTACATCACCTATACCCTCAGCCTTGCGACAGGCAGCGTGTGGCTCGGCGTGCTGGGGGGGTCGGTGGTTGCAGGCATCGCCGCCTTCGCCGTGGAACGCCTGGTTTTCCGGCGCATCTACGAACGGGAACTCACCTTCAGCATGATCACGTCCTTCGGGATCCTGATCGGCGGCATCGGTGTCATCAAATACTTCTGGGGGGTCGTTCCCCGTCCGGTTCCCGTTCCGACGATGACTCAGTTTGACATTGTCGGCACGGAAGTCCCGGTCTACCGCCTGATTATCGTCGCCATCGCCTTTCTCGTTTATGCCGGCATCTGGCTGTTCCTGAACCGCACCATTATCGGCAAGGCGATCCGCGCCGGCATCGAGAACGTGGAGCACGTGGAAGGCCTGGGCATCAATGTGTCCCGGCTTTTCACCATCACGTTCATCATCGCCGGCACGCTCTCCGGACTGGCCGGCGGGCTGCACGCGCCGCTGATCATGGTGGATCCCCAGATGGGACTCGAGGTGCTGGCGTTCGTGTTCATGGTCGTCATCATCGGCGGTCTGGGAAGCATCAAGGGAACCCTGGTATCAGCCTTCATAGTCGGGCAGGTCGTCTCCCTGGGGTCGCTCATCTATGCGCCTTTGGCGCAGATGGCGCCGTTTGCCATCATGCTGCTGATTCTCCTGATCAAGCCGACCGGTCTTTATGGCAGCGCCCTGCTGAAACGATAAGCGCTACGCGCTCTTGAATCGCGTCAGTCGGGCGAACAGGATCGCTGTCAGCGGCAGCGCAAGACCGATCACCGTCTGCACGACCAGCAGCATGCCGAGGTCACCGTAGTCGGCCGGAACCTGCATCGCGCCCGTCGCGGAATCGCGCACTTCGCGCGTGATGATGAAAGCCTGGTTCAGGTACTTGGTGCCGAGCTGGGAAAGCGAGAGCGCGAGGTTCGTGAACGAGGCCATCACCGCGAAATAGGTCGCCTTGAGATTGGCGGGCGCGGAGTTGGCAATCCAGGCAAGCATGGGGATCATGGCGATCTGTCCCAGCGGTGATTCGAGAGCCGTATCGACCAGGGCGATAAAGCGCGCGTCAACCACGCCGCCCGTCAGTGCCGCGGTCCACACATGCAGGCCGTGGTACATGCCGATGATAGGCAGCGCCAGGCCAGTCCCGATGACGGTCAAAAAGCCTATCACGTAGGCGATGGAGCGCTCGGCCATGAAGCGGCGGAAGATGAACATGCCGGCCAGTGTGAGCGCGCTCGAAATGAGCGAGAGCACCGCGAGGAACTGCTGGTCGAAGCCGAGCGCGTCGATCATCCACCAGGTCACGCCCGGTCCAGGCGACGGTATTGCGCGGTAGACGAAGATGACGACCGCGGTGCCGATCAGCGTAGCGCGCGCCGCAGGCTCCAGCGCCCGGGTGAGCTTCGCAATCAGGAGAGCGATGATTGCGAACGAACCCGCGAAAATGAACTCCTGGCTGTAGCTGAGCGGGCTCAGGCCCATGCTCACGGTGAACACCACAAAGGCGAGGCTGCCACCCAGGATCCACCAGTTGGGTGCCGGGCGTTCGTCGGGTTCCGTCACGAGCCGCTCCGCCTCTGCGCGGTTCTTTCCTTGCGCAACCAGCTCGCGGATACGGCGAACCTTCAGCACCGAATGGATCGCCACGCCCAGCACCGAGATCGCCGGTATCGCAAGCGCCATCAGGTAGACGTCGCGGTAAATGCGCACCTTGTCCGTCTCCGGCAGCGCGTGCACGCCGGAAAACAAATAAAGATTGATAACCGCCACCAGCACCAGTCCCCCGATGATCGCCACGCGCCCCAGCGTCTGCATCGTGGTGTTCATGAGCTTGCGGGTGGCGGGGTCGACCGGCCGCCCCTCGCGATCCACGCGGGGCACCGCCTCCACCGTCATCGCATCAGCCACCACGTCCTGGATCACGTAGCCGATGGGCGCGAGCAACACGCTCACCACGTACCACGCCCCCGCCGGCACGATCGCGGTCATCGCTTCGCGTTCACCGATCAGGAACACCATGATGGTGAGGCTCGCGGCGATGAGCCCCGCGCCCAGAAAAACCAGCCACGCTTTCCAGCGCCAGATCAGGTCCACCAGGTGCCCGATCGGCATCTTGAGCGCCCAGGGTATGCCGCCCCAGAAGCCGAGCGCCGCGAGAAACTCCGCGGAGAGGCCCAAGTAGTCCTTGACGAAGAAGGTGCCGACGATCCCGGTAAGCCCGGAAATGCCCGCCGCCATGTAGACCATGAGCGGCGGGAGATAGGAGAAACGCATTTCCCGCCCCAGCGCGAGGATATTGACGTCGATCCAGCGGGAAATGCCAGCTAGCATGGATTACCGAAGGCGTAAATCACGCCGGTCTGCTCCTGCCGCCTGCGCCGGAAAGCAGGCGGCGCGAAGCGGTGTTTCATCTGCGTGGCGCAGACGGCGGAGCTGGCCCGGATGTGTCAGTGCGCGGGCGTGGACTCGACCGCAGGTTCGATTTCGGGCGCCAACATCGTGCCGGCCTGCTCGTCGGGGTCCTTTGCCCCATCTGTTTCCGGAAGCTGCTCCACCGGGCCGGCGCTCTCGACCAGCGCGCCCAGCTCTGCGAGCGGCGGCAATTCTTCCAGCGAGCGCAGGTTGAGATCGTCGAGGAAGCTCTTGGTCGTGGCGTAGAGCGCCGGCCGTCCCGGCACTTCACGATGCCCGACGACGTCGATCCAGCCACGCATTTCCAGCGTCCTGACGATATTGCTCGATACGGTAACGCCGCGGATGTTCTCGATGTCGCCGCGCGTCACCGGCTGCTTGTACGCGATGATGGCGAGCGTTTCCAGCACCGCGCGCGAATAGCGCGGCGGCTTCTGGGGGTTCAGGCGGTCGAGGAACTCCTGGTACTCGGGCCGCGCGCGGAATCGCCAGCCGGAAGCAACGTTGACCAGTTCGACGCCCTTGCCCTGCCAGTCTTCGCGCAATTCTTCAAGCACTTTGCGCAACGTCTCGTTGCCAAGCTCTTCGCAAAACAGCTTGCTGAGCTCGGGAAGCGTCAACGGCTCCTGGCTGGTCAGCAGGGCGGTTTCCAGAACCGTTTTGACGTGGGCGAGATCGCGATTGGATGCTTCTTCCATTTCCTGTTTCCGGTTTATTCAACAACGGCGAGGCGGCCGCTGCGCAACTTCACATAAATCGTCGCGTATGCCGCCTGCTGCGTGACTTCGATCAGATTTTCGCGCGCCAGCTCGAGGATGGCGAGAAAACTCACGATCAGCACCGCGAGGCCCTCTTCCGGCGCGAAGAGTTCGGCAAACTCGATGAATTTCGCATCCTGCAGGCGACGCAGAATGCGGCTCATGTGCGCACGTACCGACAGCTGCTCGCGCGTCACCGTGTGGTGGCGGTTGACTGCGGCGCGGTTGAGCAGCGCAAGCCAGGCCATGCGCAGGTCTTCGAGATCGACTTCAGGCAGGCGGCCGGTTGTCGCCTGCTCGAACAGCACCTGGATCAGCGCGAAATCGCGGCCCGCCTGCGGCAGTTCGTTCAGTTTTTGCGCCGCGAGCTTCATCCGCTCGTATTCGAGCAGCCGGCGCACGAGTTCGGCGCGCGGATCTTCCTCGCCGGCATCGGCGCCGGTGGGTCGTGGCAGCAGCATCCGCGACTTGATCTCGATCAGCATCGCGGCCATCAACAGGTATTCGGCGGCGAGTTCGAGCTGGCGCGAGCGCATCATCTCGACATACGTGAGGTACTGCTGCGTAAGCTGCGCCATCGGGATGTCGAGGACGCTGATGTTTTCCTTGCGGATCAGATACAGCAGAAGGTCGAGCGGCCCCTCGAATTGTTCGAGAAAAATCTCCAGCGCATCGGGAGGAATATAAAGGTCCTGCGGAAACTCGAGCAAAGGCTGGCCGTAGACCTTGGCGATCGGTGCAGCAGCGACGGGAGCGACCTCAGTCATGCAGGAACACCCATCGAAATTCGGGAGTTTCAGCGCAACGCGCAGGGAAAAGACCGCTGCCTGTCGATTGTAATTCTGCCATCGCCACATTTTACAGCGAAAACGTCAGGCTTGACGTTTTAACTGTAGCTGAGCCCCATCACCTCGCGCACGTCCCGCAGCGTCTCCTGCGCCAGCTTGCGCGCCTTTTCACAACCGTCGGCGACGATGCTTCTGACCAGTGTCGGGTCCTCGAGATACTGCTCGGCACGCTCGTGCATCGGTTTCTGCTCCGCGAGCACGGCGTCGATCACCGGCTGTTTGCACTCGAGGCAGCCGATACCGGCGCTTCTGCAGCCCTGCTGCACCCACTGCTTTTTGTGATCGTCGCTATACACGAGGTGCAGCTGCCATACCGGGCATTTTTCGGGATCGCCGGGATCGGAGCGCTTCACGCGCGCGGGATCGGTCGGCATGGTGCGGATTTTCCTGGCGACGCTGTCGGCGTCTTCCCTGAGCGAAATCGTGTTGTTGTACGACTTTGACATCTTCTGCCCGTCCAGCCCCGGCATCTTCGAGGCTTCGGTGAGCAGCGCCAGCGGCTCGGAGAGTATGACTTTGCCACCCCCTTCGATATAGCCGAACAGTCGCTCCCGGTCGCCCAGCGTGAGGTTCTGCGTCTCCTCCAGCAGTGCGCGCGCCGCCGCCAGCGCGGCGCCGTCTCCCTGCTCCAGATATTTCGTGCGCATCTGGCGATAGAGCCTGGCACGCCGCGCGCCGAGCTTTTTCACCGCGGCTTCCGCCTTGCCCTCGAAACCCGGCTCGCGGCCGAAAACGTGATTGAAGCGGCGCGCGATCTCCCGCGTGAATTCGATGTGCGGCACCTGGTCTTCGCCGACCGGGACCCGGTTGGCGCGGTAGATCAGGATGTCGGCGCTCTGCAACAGCGGGTAACCGAGGAAACCGTAAGTCGAGAGATCCTTGTCGGTAAGCCTGTCCTGCTGGTCCTTGTAGGTCGGCACGCGCTCCAGCCATCCGAGGGGCGTGATCATCGACAGCAGCAGATGCAGCTCGGCGTGCTCCGGCACACGCGACTGGATGAACAGCGTCGACTGCGCGGGATCGACGCCGGCGGCGAGCCAGTCGATCACCATGTCCCACACGTTTTGTCCGATGATCTCGGGCGTGGCGTAGTGCGTGGTCAGCGCGTGCCAGTCGGCGACGAAAAAGAAGCATTCGTACTCGTGCTGCAGCATGACCCAGTTCTTGAGCACGCCATGGTAATGCCCGAGATGCAGGCTCCCCGTGGGGCGCATGCCGGACAGAACGCGGTTGGTGAACACGTTGTTGTTGCCGCCCGGGAATTAGAGCACGTTCGCCAGCCTGAGCAGGTCGGTCATGGACACGCCCAATAAGCCGGCGATGAGAGACATCATGATGCCGATCAGCGGCCACATGATGATCCCGAGCGCGCCGGTGAACAGCAGCACGATCAGGATGACGAAGCCGTACGGTTCGATGCGCGCGACCTGATAAGCAAGGCGGTGCGGCAGCAAGCTCACCAGGATGCGGCCGCCGTCGAGCGGCGGCAGCGGCAGGAGGTTGAGCACCATGATGATCACGTTGAAGAAAACGCCGGCAGCACCCATCAGCGCTAGCGGCAGCGCGAAGTACTGACCGGACGACGCCAGGCCGATTTTCACGGTCAGCGCCCAGAACAATGCCATCAGCAGATTGCTGAACGGCCCGGCGGCCGCGACCCACAGCATGTCGCGCTTGGGATGGCGCAGGTTCGCGAAATTGACCGGCACCGGCTTCGCCCACCCGAACAGAATCCCGCCCCCGCCGAAAAGCTTCGATAGCGCGAGCAGCGCGAGCGGCAGCGCAACGGTTCCGATGGGATCGATGTGGCGCAGCGGATTGAGACTGACGCGGCCCTCGGCGTAGGCGGTCAGGTCGCCGAAGTACTTGGCGACGTAGCCGTGCGCGGCCTCGTGCAGCGTGATCGCGAAAACGACGGGCAGCGCGTAGATGGCAATGGTTTGGACGAGGTTTAGTTCCATCAGCAAAAGTGATGAGTTATGAGTGATGGGTGATGGGTAACAGCCATGGCCTGCTGAGTCCGTATGGAATTCTAACAGGTTGTCGCTTCATCCTTCTTCGCCTTCCCATTACTCATTACTCATCACCCATTGCTTTGCGCCGAAGGGCGCAATGCTCCCTTTCCCTACGCGCGTGATCACCGGCGCGTCGCCCGTGAGATTGACCACCGTCGTCGGCTCGATGCCGCACCAACCGCCGTCGAGGATCAGGTCCACCTGGTGCTCGAGGCGGTCGCGCATCTCCTCGGCGTCGTTGAGCGGCGCGTCGTCGCCGGGCAGCAGCAGCGTGGATGAGAGCAGCGGCTCGCCCAGTTCGGCGAGCAGCGCGCGCACCACCTTGTGGTCAGGCACGCGCAACCCGATGGTTTTGCGGCTCGGGTGCTGCAGCCGCTTCGGCACTTCACGCGTGGCCTGGAGGACGAAGGTATAGCTGCCCGGCGTGGCGGCCTTGAGCAGCCGGAACTGGCGGTTATCGACCTTGGCGTAGACAGCGATCTCCGCGAGGTCGCGGCATACCAGTGCGAAATGATGCCGCGCGTCGATCTGGCGGATGGCGCGGATGCGCTCGACTGCGGCCTTGTCGCCCAAATGACAGCCGAGCGCGTAGCAGGAATCGGTCGGATAGACGATGACGCCGCCGCCGCGCACAATCTCCGCCGCCTGCTTGATGAGCCGCGGCTGCGGATTGTCGGGATGAATGGTGAAGAACTGAGCCACGAAAAGCAACGCGGAATGATGATCGATGAACGCGGAACGGCAGAGCCTTCGAACGGGAGTTGCCAAGCCGTGTCATTCATCGCTCATCGTTCATCGTTCCTCGTTCAGAATTTTTCCCACACCGGTGTGCAGCCGGCGGGCAATTCGGGCAATTCACCCAGATCGCAGCGGCTTTCTCCGGGCCCGTGGAAATCCGAGCCCGCCGATGCGAACAGGCCAAAGCGCCGCGCATGGTGTGCCCAAGTGACGAATTGATCGGCGGTGTGACTGCCGGTGACGACTTCGACTGCGGCGCCGCCCAATTCGGCGAAGTTCGCGAGCAGCGCGTCACGTTGCCGGTCGTCAAGCTTGTAACGCCCGGGGTGGGCAAGCACCGCGATGCCGCCGCTCGCCTTGATCCAGTGCAGCGCCTGCTCGAGGCTCGCCCACTGGTGCGGCACATAGCCGGGCTTGCCGGTCGCGAGATATTTCCTGAATACCGTCTGCACGTCGCGCGCATGCCCGCGCTCGACCAGAAAACGCGCAAAGTGGGTGCGGCTGACGAGGTCCGGATTGGCCGCGTAGGAACGCGCGCCCGCCAGACTGTCATCGATCCCCGCTTGCTCGAGCTCGGATGCGATACGTGCGGCGCGCTGCCCGCGCCCGCTGCGGATTTGCTCCAGACCCGCGGTGAGTTCGGCGTTCTCGGGATCGATATGCAGGCCGACAACATGCAGCGTCTGGCCGCCCCACGTCACCGAAATCTCAACACCATCGATAAACGTGATGCCTACCTGCGCGGCACGCGTGCGCGCCTCGTGCAGACCGCTGACTTCATCGTGATCCGTCAGCGCTAACGCGCGCACCCCGCGCTCGCGGGCGCGCGCCACCAGCTCGGCTGGCGTCAGCAGCCCGTCCGAACGCGTCGAGTGGCTATGCAGGTCGACGTTCGGCATCGAACAAAAATGAGATAAGAATCATGATGCTATGCCAAACAAGCCCCGGCATCATACCAAAAGCACAGCGGGTCACGAGAAGTGTTTCAGGCGTTGGCTCTACCGCATTGCGGGCAACCCGCCGGCGGCCGGAAAACGCAAGCTTCAAGCGGCTGAGTTACGCGCGCTTCCCGTGCAGGCGGCTCTGCGCCGGCACATGCTGCGCCAGAAACTCCATCTGGTCGGCGAGAATGCGGCGATTGGTGAGAATCAGGTATTCAGCGCGATTCGGCACGTACGGCAGGTACACGAGCTCCATGTCCGCTTTTTCCGGCGTGCGGTCGCTTTTTTTCTCGTTGCACGAGCGGCATGCGGTCACCACGTTCATCCACATGTCCCTCCCGCCGCGCGAAAATGGCACCACGTGATCGCGCGTCAGCCGGGAAATCGGGAACATGCCGGCGCAGTAAGCGCAGATCTGGCGGTCGCGATGGAACAGTTCGCGATTGTTGAGCGGCGGCACCTGGCTGAACGCCTTCATCGCCATCGCCTTGCCCTTGATCGCGATAATGCTCGCCGCGGTAATGCTCGAGCGCTCACCAGTGATGCGATTGAGTCCCCCGTACACGGTAAACGCGCGTTCGCCGAGGCTCCAGGCGACCTGGTCCTTCGCGTAGTAATAGCACGCGTGCTGCCAGCTGATCCAGCGATGCGGCACGCCGTGCGTGTCGAGCGTCAGGATCAGCGGGAATGCCCCGCGCGGCGCCATTTCCCGGTTAACAATGTGCACAGTGTCCAACAAATGTTTCCTCTCGTCGCGTCGTCGACAAGGCCAAAAAATCCGTACTCCAGCAATTTACCACGTTTTTGAATCTTTGGTGGTTTTTCCCCCATGGTTGGCCTGCTGCAGCGCATCGCGGTATAATATTATTTTGTGAATTACGAAGCCTGCTTATTCAATCGCACCGCTGTCCGTTGCCGGCATCCGCGATGACCGTCGTAACGGGTCCAACTGCCCGGCAGCGGGCCGAGCACCGCTCTCCAGGATGTCTTTCGCTTCACTAAACCTGCTTCCCGAATTGCTGCAGGCGGTCGCCGACCGGGGCTATACCAAGCCAACGCCGATCCAGCGCAAGGCCATCCCCGCCATACTCGAGCGGCGCGATATCATGGGGTGTGCCCAGACCGGCACCGGCAAGACCGCCGGCTTCACGCTCCCCTTGCTGCAACTGCTCGCGCCGAGAGCCAATACCAGCCATTCCCCCGCGCGCCATCCGGTGCTGGCGCTGGTCCTGACGCCGACACGCGAGCTCGCCGCGCAGGTTGAGGAATCCGTGCGTGCATACGGCAAGCACCTGGCGCTGCGCACGACCGTCGTCTACGGCGGCGTCGACATGGACCCCCAGACCAAGGCGCTGCGCGCCGGGGTCGAGATCCTGGTGGCGACACCGGGGCGGCTGCTCGATCACGTGCAGCAGAAGAGCGTCAACCTGTCACGCGTGGAAATCCTCGTGCTCGACGAGGCCGACCGCATGCTCGACATGGGCTTTCTGCCCGACATCAAGCGCATCCTCGCGCTGCTGCCGTCGCAGCGCCAGAACCTGCTGTTTTCCGCCACCTTCTCCGACGAGATCAAGCGGCTCGCCGCGCAACTGCTGCGCAGCCCGACGCTGATCGAGGTCGCGCGCCGCAACGCGCCGGCAGAACTGGTCTCCCACCAGGTCTATGAAATCGCCGTCCCGAGAAAGCGCGCGCTGCTCGCCCACCTCATCCGCACCCACAACATTGCGCAGGTGCTGGTGTTCGTGCGCATGAAACGCGACGCCAACCGCCTGGCGCGCGAACTCGTGCGCGACGGCATCAACGCCACCGCCATCCACAGCGACCGCACGCAGGGCGAGCGCGAGCAGGCGCTGGCGGATTTCAAGGAAAACAAAACCACCGCGCTGGTGGCGACCGACATCGCGGCACGCGGACTCGACATCGTGGAATTGCCGTTCGTGATCAACTACGAGCTGCCCCACTCGCCCGAAGATTACCTGCACCGCATCGGCCGCACCGGGCGCGCCGGCCTGCCGGGCGAGGCGATCTCGCTGGTCAGCCCCGATGAGATGAAATATCTCGCTGACATCGAAAAGCTGCTCAAACGCGCCCTTCCACGGCAGGCCGCCGAGGGGTTCGATCGCGGCGGCCCGGACCGGCCGCATCGGACGCGCGACGGCCACGAAACCCGCGCGCCCCGCGAGAACCGCGGCCGCGGGGGCCGGGAGCGTGAAACCCGAGAGCACCGGGAGTACCGCCCGCCGCGCACCGCTTCGCTCCCCAGGAGCACGGTCGACGCCTCGGGATTCGATTTCTCGAAACCGTACGAACCCGCGGCATCCGCTCCTTCTGCCGAGCCATCCGCGTCGCGCACGCTGCCGTTGCGCGGCCGCACGCACCGCCCCACGGCCGCCCTGCTCGGCGGCTCCCGCTCCGGCGACAAAGACAAGAAATGACCGGCGGGCCACCGCCCCGCTTCGGGTAAGCGATGGAAGCGCTCTCCCTGCCGGAGCTGCTGTTCTTCTGCCTTATCGTCGTCCTTTCCTATGCCATCCGCGGCAGCGCGGGCTTCGGCGGAGTCACCGTGCCGCTGCTCGCGCTGATCCTGTCGCTCAAGATTATCGTGCCGGTGGTGACGGTCCTCGGTTTAATCTCCTCCTTCGTCATCCTCAAGAGTGATTATCGCTACATCGTATGGCGCGACCTCTGGAAGATCATGCCCTGGTCCGTTTTCGGCATTGCGCTCGGGCTTTACTTTTTCAAAACGCTGGACGCGCGCACGCTGGCGCAGGCATTAGGCGCTTTCGTGCTCGCCTACGGCGCCTATTCGCTGTGGGCTACCACGCGTCCCGGCCTCGCGCTGCGGCTGCCGATGCGGGCGGTCACGCCGGCCGCCGGAACCCTGGCCGGTTTCGTGGGCACCATATTCGGGGCGATGGCGGGCGTGTTCTTCGCGCTTTATCTCGACCTGCTCAGATTCGCCAAGCACGAGTTCCGGGCGACAGTGGCCGCAATCCTGTTCGGCATGGGCGTGTTCCGCGGGGCCGGTTACATCGCGGTCGGCGCTTTCGGTCACGACGCGCTGCTTGCCTGTGCCGCAGCGCTGCCGATGATGGCGATCGGCATCTTCATCGGCAACCGCATCCACGCCAATCTCGATCCGCTCATGTTCAAGCGCTTCATCGCGATTGTGCTCATCGTGAGCGGCGTGCCGCTTCTCTTGCGTTGAGCCTTATGATGATCCCCTCCCCCTCAGGGGGAGGGCCAGGGTGGGGGTGGGTTGTATAATCGGCCGCTTAGTTAGCCACCGATCGAAAGCCGTCATGACCACACCTGAACGAGTTTCGGCACAGCAACTCAAATCCATGCTGCACGACGGCGGCGAGATCGCGCTCCTCGACGTGCGCGAAGCCGGCCAGTTCGGCGAATCGCACCTGCTCTTCGCAACGCCGCTCCCCTATAGCCGGCTCGAGCTCGACATCGGCACGCTCGTGCCGCGCCAGTCGGTGCGCATCGTGTTGTGCGACGACGGCGAACTGGGCGTCGCCGAACTCGCGGCGCAGCGCCTTCAGGCGATCGGGTATACGGACGTTGCCTTGCTCGACGGCGGCACGAAGAACTGGGCCGCGGCGGGCTACGCGCTTTTCAAGGGCGTCAACGTGCCGAGCAAACTGTTTGGCGAGCTCGTCGAGCACGCCTATCACACGCCGCGCGTGACGGCACGGGAACTCGTGCGCATGAAGGAATCCGGCGAGGACTTCATCCTCCTCGACGGCCGGCCGGTGAACGAGCACCACAAAATGACCATCCCCGGCAGCACCTGCTGCCCGAATGCGGAACTGCCGTACCGCATCGGCAGCATGGTTGAGAATCCCAAGACCAGGATCGTGGTCAATTGCGCCGGGCGCACGCGCTCCATCCTCGGCGCGCAGACGCTCATCAACTTCGGCATCCCGAACCCGGTCTATGCGCTGGAGAACGGCACGCAAGGCTGGCTGCTCTCCGACCTCCAGCTCGAGCACGGTTCAGCACGCAAGTATCCGGACAAGATCGATGAGTCCACGCTGCCCGCGCAGCAGGCGTCCGCGAAGAAGCTCATGGAGCGCTTCGGCATCAAGAGCGTCGCGGCGAAAGACGTGGAAGCCTGGCTCCGCGATTCCAACCGCTCGACGTATCTCATCGACGTGCGCACGCCGGAAGAGTTCAAGGCCGGCTCGATCCCCGGCGCGGCGCATGCGCCCGGCGGCCAGCTCATCCAGGCGACCGATCAATGGGTCGGTGTGCGCAACGCGCGCATCGTGCTGATCGACAATGAGGCCGTGCGTGCTCCGGTCGTCGCGAGCTGGTTGAAACAATTGGGCTGCGATGTCTACGTGCTCGAAGGCGGCATCACATCGGGACTCCAGGGACCACAAGCGGCCAGGCCCGCCCTGCCGACGCTTGCGGCAATCTCAGTCGTGGACTTGAAACACGCGCTCGATGCGCGCACCTCCACCGCGTTCGACCTGGCCGCGAGCATGAATTTCCGCAAAGCGCACATCCCCGGTAGCCGCTGGAGCATCCGCTCGCGCCTCATTGCAGCCTCGCGCAGCACCAAAGGCACGATCGTGCTGGTGGCGGACGATGCGGACATCGCGCGGCTGGCGGCAGTCGATCTGCTCGAAGCGGGAATCACGGAGGTGCGCTTACTTGACGGCGGCCTTGCCGCGTGGACAAGGGCTGGCCACGCAACCGTAGCCACACCGGATGTGCCGCCGAACGCCGAATGCATCGATTACCTCTTCTTCGTGCACGACCGCCACGCCGGCAACCGCGAAGCGATGAAGCAATATCTCGCCTGGGAAACCGGCCTCATGGCCCAGCTCGACGAGCAGGACCAGGCGGCGTTCCATGTCGTTCCCTCCCCTGCTCAGCTCGCTGAACTGGCCATCACCGGGAAGGACGTGGCCGATGCGGTGGAATGGGCGCGCCGGGGCGGCGGCGCGGCGGAGAAGCGCAAGTAATCGGGCGCTGCGCGCGTGGCAACCCTGAAGCCGCCGCGTGTCGTGCTCGACACCAATGTCGCGCTGTCCGCGCTGGTGTTCGGGGGCGAGACCCCGCGCGCCCTGCGCGACGCGTGGCACAGCGGGCGCTGCGAGCCCTTGCTCTCGTCAGCCACTGCGGCTGAACTGATCCGCGTGCTGGCCTACCCCAAATTCAAGCTGACGGCTGCGGAGCAGGAAAACTTGCTGGCTGATTACCTGCCCTTCTGTACCATCGTGCGCATGCCGGCGAAGCTGCCCAAAACCCCGGCGTGCCGCGATCCATTCGACCGGCCATTTCTCGAACTCGCCCTCGCCGGAAAAGCGCAATACTTGATCGCTGGCGATGGCGATTTGCACAGCCTTGCAGGCGGGTTCGGCTGTCCGATCGTCACCGTGGCAACCTTTTTCGAATCATTGCATCCGATTGGCGAAAGAAAATGACAGGCGATAAAAGCTCCTTGCGCGCCATTTAAAGTGGCGCGATAATGAAACGCGCCACATAAACGGCTTTTTTGTGGCGCAATATTGCATAGCGCGCCACAACGAGGAGACCATGCCCAAGCTCGTCCCGCCACGCGAACTCGATGCCGTGCTACGAGCGGTTGCCGGCTTTCCCGAAGGGGTCTCTATCGAGGACGTTAAAAGTACGCTTGGTATTGAGTTGCCGCGGCGCACCTTGCAGCGTCGTCTGGCGCAGCTCGTCGAGCAGAAGCGCCTGATCGTTACGGGTCGTGGCCGGGGCAGCCGCTATACGATATCTCCGACTGGGGTTGAGGTACACGTGCCGCCCGGCGAAATCACGATCAAAGGGTACCCACCGCGAGTTGAAATCTACATCCCCATCTCCCCCGAGGGAGAGGTTATCAAACAAGCAGTCCGCGAACCGATACAGAACCGCCGTCCGGTCGGATACAACCGGGCTTTCCTCGACGCGTACCGCCCCAACGATACCTTTTACCTCGCGCAGGAAATCCGGCAGCGACTTCTTGATCTGGGGTGCTCGCCGGGTGCCGAGCGCCCGGCCGGAACCTACGCGCGACAGATATTCAGCCGATTGCTGATCGACCTGTCTTGGAACTCCAGTCGTCTGGAGGGCAATACCTATTCGCTGCTTGAAACGGAGCGGTTGCTGGAACTGGGCGAGACGACCGAAGGCAAGGATGCGCAGGAAGCGCAAATGATTCTGAACCACAAGGCCGCGATCGAGCTATTGGTCGAGCAGGCCGCTGAGGTCAGTTTCAATCGCTACACCATTCTCAACCTGCATGCCTTGCTGTCGGACAACCTGCTCACCGATCCGCAGGCCTGCGGACGCCTGCGCGCCATTCCGGTAGGGATCGATGGCACGGTATACTACCCGTTGGAAGTTCCGCAATTGATTGACGAGTGCTTCCGGCAGATTCTCGACACGGCTAGCGCGATCCAGGACCCTTTCGAGCAGGCATTTTTCGCCATGGTTCACCTGCCCTATCTGCAGCCGTTCGAAGATGTGAACAAACGCGTTTCCCGGCTCGCCGCAAATCTGCCGTTCATCCGCCAGAACCTGTGTCCATTGTCATTCGTGGACGTCCCGGAGCGCGCCTATGTCGACGGTATTCTCGGCGTGTACGAACTAAATCGCATCGAGTTGCTGCGCGACGTGTTTGTCTGGGCTTATGAGCGTTCTTGCGCGCGCTATTCGGCGGTGCGCCGATCGCTGGGAGATCCGGACCCGTTCCGCCTGCGCTACCGCACATTGGTAGCCCATATCGTCGCTGAGGTCGTTCGTGGCGGCATGAACAAGAAAAACGCCGCCGCCTTCATCAAGCGACGCGCCGCCGAGGATGTATCGCAGGAGGATCGAGCGCGTTTCATCGAGGTGGTGGAAACGGAGGTCATGGGTCTCCACGAGGGGAACATCGCTCGCTACCGCTTGCGGCCGTCGGAATACCAGACTTGGCGGGCGACGTGGCGCTGACGTGAAGTGATACGATGACCAAGCCCGGCGACCACAACACCGTCCAGGCCCGCACGTGCTCTCGGGGTCACACGTGCTCTCGGGGTCAGGCCTTTACCTTGTAGCGCGGGCAACGCTCTGTTGTCTTGCCACCGGGTGATGAAACAGGATGCGACTTCCTGAAATCGCCTTTCATCCAGTCGAACCGGATCCGTGCGGGTGTGAGCTGTCGGCCGGCGCAGGTGGCCTCGCCCGCAGCAGTCCCAGACTCTGGAACCGCAGGAACAATTCGCGGCAGGCCCAGGCATCCGTGGCGGCGTAGGTAATCTGCGCCGCGGACAGGTGCGGCGCGGCCCAGTTTGAGGTGCGGGCGCCCTTGGGAATCCGGAACCCGAGGAAAATCCCGGTGAGATTGCGCACGCCGGTCTGGTGGAGGCCGCCGCGACGTGCGACAACACCCAGATCGAGCACATTCTTCGCCGTGAACGGAAACAGCAGCTTGAGCCGACGCAGATCGTGCGCCAGCGCCACACCGGCCTTGACGATGCGCGGTTCCGCCAAAAGCTCGGCGAGAACCGGGAAAACATCCAGGCGGCGAAACTGAAACAAATACACCGCACGGGCCGTGGCCGCCTGGACCAGGCACGGCAGATGGCTCTCGCCTTTCCTGAACGAGGGCCGCGTCTCCGTATCGAGTCCGACGACGCTTTCCTGCCGGATGTCCGCCAGTGCATGCTCCAGGTCCTGCGGCGTTGCCACCAGGCACACCTTGCCCTCATACCGGCGGATGGGCAGGTTCGCCATTTCCTCCCTGGAAATCGAGCGAACAATTTCGTTTTGCAACACAACCGGGGCCGCAGGATTCATCAAGCCGTACAGGTTAGCGCTTTTTCGCAAGTATCAGGGATTGCTAACGCAGGACTCGCGACAATGTTGGAAAACCGGAAGCAATCCGCGACAGGCGACGTTTTTCTCCGAATAAAACGGGACGAACCTTAATGGCATTACCTTAAGGCAGATTGAACGGAATGATGGCCCAACACGCACTGTCATTCCCGAGAAGTCGGGAATCCATAGGATGGTTCACGCAAGATGATGCGCCGTATGGGTTCCCGTTTTCACGGGAACGACACATCTTCTGAGCCGTGATCGTGCGCACATTTCAGCTTAAGGTAGTGACATTGGGGACAAACCTTGTTACGTCGGGCGGCGTGGCTTCGCGCTATCATTGGCCATGCTGAAGCGGCTCATTCTCCTGGTTTGCTTGCCCATACTGGCAAATTGCGCGGGCGGTGGAACGGCACCTCCAAGACCGGCGGGCACGCTCTTCCATCCGTCGCAGCTCGCCAAGACGGACATCGACCGGGTCGCGGAAGCTCACCAGCGCGAGATTTTTCTGAACCTCAGGCTGCTCGCCGAAAAGCTCTACCGGCGCAATCCGCGAGAGCTGAAGAAGAGCGGCAAGATGAGCATCGGGGCGGGCGTGGCGCGGATCTTCGAGGGGCGGCACGAGTGGAAGTTCGTCGAACTGCGGAGCACGCGCGGCGCGCAAGCGATCCATCTGGCTTTCCGCGAGGATTACCGGGGTGACCGGGTGCTGGCCTTCGTCGCCGGGGTTGGAAGCATGATTCAGACCGCCTTCAACGACAAGACCGAGTTCTTCGCGCTGGACGACCTCGATCCGCAGGGGCTTTACAACGCCGCCCGCAACGTGGAAATCGCGGTGTGGAAGCTCTCCAGCGCCCGCGCTCCCCAAGGGGAACTGTTCCTGCTTTCCAACGAGGGTGGTGGACCGGTCCAGAACCTCAGCTTCGAACGGGAGTTCGGCAAGGTCATCAGCAGCCTGGATGTGTTATCGAAGATCGTGGCCGACAAGGAGAACCGTACGGTCATCAAGGTGATCCAAAGCCTCGCGACGGCGGTGTTTCTCCCCGTCAGGTAGCGCATACCGAAGGTTTGCTCCCGACCTGGGCCGCGGTGCGTCTCCCATTACCACGCCAGCAAGCGCGTGGTCGCTGCGGAATGCTTCGTTATCGGGTGACTTTCACCCTGCGGCGGAGCGCAACGACCGCCGCAGGGTGAGAACAGCTTCTATCTAGTTGGCCTGCAGCTTGAGGTCGCGCACGACCTTGCCCCATTTAGCCAATTCGAGGCGGAGGAAATCGCCGAAGGCTTTCGGATCGGTGGCCACAATGTCCGTTCCGGCCCGCTGAAACGCGTTCCGCACTTCCGCCGTCTGCATCAGCTTGCTGATTTCCCCGTGCAGGCGCTTGATGGCGGCCACCGGGGTCCCCTGCGGCGCGAGGAATCCCGTCCACAACGACGCATCGTAGCCCGGCAACGTTTCCGCGATGGCAGGAATGTCCGGCAGTTCCGGAGAGCGCTTGGCTGTCGTCACCGCGATGATGCGCAACTGGCCCGCCTTGTGGTGGTTGATGATGCTCGAGAGGCCGAGACAGCCGATCTTGACCTGTCCGCCCAGCAGATCGCTCCGCACCGGGCCGCTGCCCTTGTAGGGGACGTGCACGATATTGATGCCCGCCATGTTGACGAACAGCGCCTGGAACAAGTGCATTGCGCCGCCCTGGCCCGAGGAAGCGTAGTTGTGCTTGCCGGGCTCCTTCTTCGCAAGCGCGATCAGGTCCTTCACCGACCTCACGTTGAGCGAGGGATGAACGACCAGGCCGTAGGGTTGGCTGGCAATCTGCATGATCGGCGTGAAGTCCTTCTGCACATTGTACGGGACGCTCTTGTACAAGTTCGGAACAATCGCGTACGGCGTACCGGCTCCAAGCAACGTATATCCGTCGGCATTCGACTTTGCCACGATCTCCGTTCCGATCATGCTGCCGGCGCCCGTGCGATTGTCGATCACCACCTGCTGGCCGAGCACGTCCGGCAGCTTCGACGCGACGATGCGTATGAGCACGTCAGTCGAACCGCCCGCGCCGAACGGAATAACCACGCGGATCGGCTTGGTTGGATAGGACTGCGCCAACGCCGCGCCCGCCGCGACCTGCGATGCGATCGCCGCCAGCAAAAGGAAACGCCGGAATTGCAGACTTGTTCTCATGGTCCTCCTCATTTATGGTTGTACCGCACGGGAATATTACCAAGCAACCGGGTCACGCAAAAGCCGCAAAAGAAAATGCCGCTCCGGCATCGCCGCAACGGCGTTTTATTGGAAGCCATCCCAAACTTAGTTGATCTGCGCGCCGGTCTCCTTGACCACTTTCGCCCACTTCTGGCGTTCGGACTTGAGGAAGGCTTCCCATTCCCGCGGCCCCCGATAGGCGACATCGGTGCCTACTTTGCGGAACTGCTGTTCGAGATCGCCGCTCTTGGCCAGTCTTGCAACTTCGCTATTGAGCCGGGCCACCACGTCCGCGGGCAGTCCTTTCGGACCCAGCAGGCCCAGCCACAAAGTGGCCTCGTAACCCTTTACGCCGGCCTCGGCAATCGTCGGCACGTTCGGCAACTCGGGCGAGCGCTTGACCCCGGTCACCCCGAGCGCGCGCAGGCGCCCGTCCTTAATGTTTTGCACAACACTGGCAATGCCCGGAACGCCGACCATGATCTGCCCGCCCACCAGATCCGCCCGGGCCTGGCCGCTGCCTTTGTACGGAACGTGGTTCATGTTGATCCCGGCCATGCTGATGAACAACGCCGTGAACAGGTGTTGCGAGCTGCCGTTGCCCGAAGACGCGTAATCGATCTGGCCGGGCTTGGACTTGGCCATGGCAATGAGTTCCTTCACCGACTTGACGGGCAGCGAGGGATGAACGACCAGTATGTTAGGCGCGTCCCCGAACTGCAGTACCGGGGTGAAGTCTCCGGTGGCGTCGTACTTCAATGTCTTGTAGATCGCGGCACCGATGAGATGCGTATTGGAAATCATCAGCAGCGTGTAGCCGTCCGCAGGCGCCTTGGAGACGATCTCGGCGCCTATCGTGCTGCCCGCACCGGGGCGGTTGTCGACGATGACCTGCTGCCCGAGACTTTCGGACAGTCTGGACATCAGGACGCGCCCCGGCACATCGGCGGCGCCGCCGGGGGAAAACGGCACGATCATGCGCACCGGCCGCACCGGATAGTTCTGCGCACCGGACGGGAAAATAGCAAGACCCACGACTCCGACCAACAACCCGCATGCCCGGCGCAGTAATGCGTTCATTTGCAGCTTCCTCCTCGATTTTTATCAGGATTGCCCAGCAGCCTGTCGGACTTGACAGTCCGTACAGGCTGCTAACAGCAAAACCGGCTGACACTTCAAAAAAAACCAGCCGAAGCGGTCGAATTTGCGGAAAAGTGCGGGTAAATTCGCATGTCTGTTATCCTCTCCCGCAATTCTCCTGGCGCCGGTTTTGCATTAGGAGTTTGTCGGGGCTAAGTTCGACAAACTCCTAACGGACGGAAATAATAGCAGAATTCAATCTGAGAGCCGCGCGGACCGGATTGGTTCCCGCGTCCACCTTGGCGTTGATCAAGCCCCACTAATGCCGAGATCACCCTGCAGAGGCGTCATGCTGGTAATCAAAGGACTCTCCAAATCGTACGGCGGCGCTCGACCGCGCGAGGTGCTGCGCGGCATCGAGCTCGATCTCGCCGCCGGCGAATACGTCGCCATCATGGGTGAGTCGGGTGTGGGCAAATCCACCCTCCTCAATCTGATCGCCGGGCTGGATGTGCCCGATCGCGGCACGGTCGCGCTTCATGGTGTCGAAATGAGCGCTCTTGACGATGCCGAACGCACGCTGCTGCGGCGCGAACGCATCGGCTTCGTATTTCAGGCTTTCCATCTGCTGCCGCACCTTACCGTCGCGCAAAACGTCGCGCTCCCGCTGTCGCTGAACGGCGTGCCATCGGCGCAGATCGCGGAGCGAGTCGGCGCCATGCTGGCGGCCGTCGGGCTCGCTTCAGCGGCCGGCGCTTATCCTCGTGAACTCTCCGGCGGCGAGCTGCAGCGGGTAGCGATCGCCCGCGCATTAGTGCACCGGCCGCTGCTGCTGCTCGCTGACGAGCCCACGGGCAATGTCGATCCCGAAACCGCGGTTCAAGTTCTGGCTTTGCTGCGCGAGCAGGTGAAGCGCGAAAGCGGCGCCGGCATTCTTGTCACCCACTCGGCAGCCGCTGCGGCGACCGCCGACCGCATTCTTGCTCTCACCTCCGAGGGATTGCACCCAGTCACAAAATAAATCTATTCACCATTCACTATTCACCATTCACCGTTCCGCAATGACTGCAATCACGCGTTCTCTCGGGGGCGGGCGTTTCCTGCTGACTTACGCGCTCATCCTTGGCCCATTTCGGGAGAACCCGGGACGAACCGCGCTTGCGCTCGGCGCGATCGCGCTGGGCGTCGCACTGGGCGTCGCAGTCCATCTCATAAACGCCAGTGCGGTGAACGAGTTCGAACTGGCGGCCCGGCATCTTGCCGGGGAAGCCGATCTGGTGGTACGCGGTCCCCGCGCCGGTTTCGAAGAACCGCTTTATCCCCGCCTGGCGCGGATGCCGCAGGTTGAAGCGGCCAACCCGGCCGTCGAAGCGGAAGTGCAGCTCGCCGGCCGCCAGGACACGCTCAAGATCGTCGGCTTCGACCCCTTGCGCGCAGCGCAGGTGCAACCCGCGCTGCTACCCGAGCGCTCCGGCATGGTGACGGAACTGTTCGACGCCGACGCCGTGCTGTTGAGCCCCGTTGCGGCGGAATGGCTCGGGTTGAAGTCCGGTGACGAACTCCGCCTTTACGTCGGCACGGGCACGGTCGCGCTCAGGGTCATCGGTCTCCTGCCGCACGGGGCATACCGCCAGCGTCTCGCTATCATGGATATCGCCGCGGCTCAATGGCGGCTGGCGCGTCTCGGGCGTCTCAATCGCATCGACCTGAAGCTCAAGCCCGGCGTCGATGTCGCAAGCTTCCGCCGTGAATTGCAGCGCACCCTGCCGGCCGGCGTGCACGCCATTACGCCTGAAACGGAAGCCGGGCGCACTGCGAGTCTGTCGCGCGCCTATCGCCTGAATCTCGACATGCTGGCGATGATTGCGCTTTTCACCGGCGCTTTTCTCGTATTCTCGTCCCAAGTCCTTGCGCTCCTGCGCCGCCGCTCCCAAATCGCGCTGCTGCGCGTGATCGGCGTGACGCGCGCCGCACTTGCATTGCAGCTCATTGCCGAGGGCGCGGTGGTCGGAGCGCTGGGCGGCGCTGCCGGGGTGCTTCTCGGTTACATGCTGGCGCACTTTGCCGTAACGCTCGCAGGCGTCGATCTTGGCGCGGGCTATTTTCGTGCGGTCGCTGCGAGTCTCGACGCCGAACCGCAGGCTCTCGCCCTGTTTTTCGCGCTCGGCATACTGTTCGCGATGCTTGGCGCAGCCGCGCCGGCATGGGAAGCCGCTCGCCGGCCCCCTGCACAAGCGCTGCGCGCGGGCGATGAGGAAGAAGGCCTCCGGAAACTTCGCAGCACCGGATGGGGCATTGCGGCGATCGCAGCCGGTTTGGGGCTCGCATTGCTGCCGGCGATCAACGGATTGCCGATTGCAGGTTACGTCGCGATCGGGTTGATCCTGCTGGGCAGCGTGCTTGTCATGCCGCACCTTGCCGCCGCATGTCTCAAGCGCCTGCCGCTGCCCTCGCGCGCTCCGGCAGCCATCGCGGTGGCTCAACTCAAAGCCACGCCTCGCCAGGCGGCGATCAGCATTGCGGCGATCGTCATCAGCATGAGCCTCATGGTCTCGATGCTCATCATGGTAAGTTCATTCCGTGTCTCGCTCGAAGCCTGGCTTGAACGGATGCTTCCCGCCGACCTCTATTTGCGCGCCGCGCGGAGCGGCGAGACAGGCTTTCTCACCCCGGGCGAGCAGGCGCGCATTGCCGCTACGCCGGGACTCGATAAGGTCGAATTCCTGCGCAGCCAGAATCTGCTGCTCAATCCCGAGCGCCCGCCGCTGACGCTGCTGGCGCGACCCATCGAGGCCGCGGCGGCGGACAAAGTACTGCCGCTTAAGGCACCCCCGCTGGTGCCGCGCGCGGATGAGCCGCCGCCGGTGTGGATCTCCGAAGTGGCAGCCGATCTGTATGCGTGGCGCACGGGCGATCGGGTGCGGCTGCCGATCGGAGATACGTCGCTGTTCTACACGGTCGCCGGCGTGTGGCGCGACTATGCGCGGCAGAACGGCGCCATCGTAATCGACCGCAAGCTCTACATTCAACTCACCGGCGATCGCCTCGCCAATGACGCCGCCCTGTGGCTCGCCACGGGCACCACCGTCGCCGCAGCGCAGCGCGCCCTGCGCGAGCGTCTCAGCGATACCGAGGGCATTGAAATCGCCACCACGCGAGAAGTGCGCGCCGTATCGCTTGCGATATTCGACCGCACGTTCGCGATTACCTATGCGCTCGAGGTCGCGGCCGTTGCCATCGGTCTTTTGGGGGTGAGCATGAGCTTTGGCGCCCAGGCCCTTGCCCGGCGGCGCGAATTCGGTGTGCTGCGCCACATCGGCATGACGCGCCGCGAAATCGCCGTCATGCTCGGCTCAGAAGGTGCGATCGTCACCGCTTTCGGCGCCGCTTTCGGCCTGGCCGCCGGATGGATCGTGAGCCTCATACTGGTCCACGTCGTCAACCGTCAGTCCTTCCACTGGAGCATGGAACTTCATGTGCCGTGGCTGCCGCTCGCGGGGTTCGCGGCGCTGGTCGTTGTCGCCGCGGTCGCAACCGCGATCTGGAGTGGCCGCGCGGCGATGGATAGTGATGTCGTTCGCGCAGTGCGGGAAGATTGGTAACTTCGGTGAGCGGTGAACAGTGAACGGTAAGCTGAAAAATCCCACTTTGAGCAGACGACGTACGCTGACTCTGCTTGGCGGATTGCTCGTCGCACCGAAAGCTTTTGCACAGGCCGCCGCTCACCGCTTACCGCTTACGTCTTTCGCGCCGGTCGTGCCAGGTTACCGCCTGCGTTTTCCGCACGATGAAGGCAGTCATCCCGATTTCCGCCTCGAGTGGTGGTACATCACCGGCTGGCTGAATGACGCCGCGGCGCGGCCACTCGGCTTTCAGATCACGTTCTTCCGCGCGCGGCCTGAGTTGAAACACGACAACCCGAGCGCATTCACGCCGCGCCAGATCATGATTGCCCACGCTGCGATCAGTGACCCGTTGCACGGCAGGTTGATCCATGCGCAGCGCGCGGCGCGCGCCGGCTTTGAGCTGGCCGGCGCGGACGAAGGCCGCACGCGGGTGTGGATAGACCATTGGTCGCTCGAACAGCGCGACGGCACTTATCGCGCGCAGTTGCCGGCACAGGAATTTCAGCTTGACTTCACGTTTGCCCCGACGCAACCGCCCCTGCTCCAGGGCGAGTACGGCTTGAGCCGCAAAGGTCCTGCGCCGGAATCCGCGAGTTACTACTACAGCCTGCCCCACCTCGAAGTGACCGGCACGCTCGCGCGTAGAGGCAAACCGCAAACCGTCACCGGCAGCGCCTGGCTCGACCACGAATGGTCATCGAGCTACCTGGCCAAAGAAGCCGTGGGCTGGGACTGGATCGGCGTCAATCTCGACGACGGCGGCGCGCTGATGGCGTTCCGCATGCGCGATAAAAACGGCGGAAGCTTCTGGGCCGGCGGCGCTCTGCGCCGCGCCGATGGCAGCAGCAGGATATTCTCATTTTCTGAAGTGCAGTTTACCCCCCGCCGTGAATGGCGTTCGGCGCGCACCGGAACGAGCTATCCGGTATCGTGGCTCGTGAGAGCGGGAGATCGTGAGGTCGTAATCGAACCGCTATTCGACGACCAGGAACACGACACCCGCAATTCGACGGGAGCAATCTACTGGGAAGGCGCGGCACACGCCCTGGTTGACGGCAAGCCGGCAGGACGCGGCTATCTGGAACTCACCGGCTACTGGCGTCCGCTGAGATTCTAGACCGAAGTTTTGGGTAACGACATCGGAGCGGCCGCCATGCTATGCTGCCCCCAAAAAAGCCGGCTCCGCCTCTCAATAAAGGCCGGCTTGTTCCGTTATAGCTGGAAGGCTCTGACAAAGGGGGAATGTGCCGGGTGACGCTCACCCGTCCGGCCATTATCATTTACCAATTCGCACCCGATCCAGTTCTGCCTGATCCAGGTATGCAGCGAAAATTCGCCAATATCGTCAGCCGCGTGTCGACAGCGTATGTCGTGCTGGCAATCAGCGTCGTTCTGTCTGTCGCTGCCGCCTATTTGGCGGCAAGCATGGTAGAACGCGAGGCCAGGCTGAAATTCGAAGGCGCCATCAGAGACTCGCCGGACGCCATCGAATGGCGGATCCGCGCTTATTCCGACGTCCTGCTCGGAATCAGGGGAATGTATATCGCGGCGAATTCCGTGAGCCGGGCGGAATTCCGGAGCTATATCAACAGCCTTGATCTGAACCGCCGTTATCCGGGCATCCAGGTCATTCACTACAGTCAGCGCATCCCTGCCGCGCAGAAGCAGGCACTTGAAGCGCTGGTGCGCAATGACACCAGCGTTGATCCCCGTGGTTATCCGAACTTTACGGTGAAACCTCCGGGAGACAGGCCGGAGTACGTCGTCGTGCAATATGTCGAGCCGATGGCCGGAAACGAGGCGGCGCTCGGACTCGATCTCGGCGGCGATGCGGTGCGTCTGGCGGCGCTCGAGCGCACGCGCGATTCCGGCCAGCTCACGGCGTCCGGCATCATCGCGCTGGCGCTCGATCCGAACAAACACCCGGGTTTCGCGATGCGCGTGCCGCTCTATCGAAAAGGCATGCCGCGCGCCACGGTGACGCAGCGCCGCGAAGCTTTTACCGGCATGGTGAGCGCATCGTTCGTCGTGATCGACCTGATGCGCGGGGTATTTGGCGAGCAATTCCTGCAGAAAGTCCACGTGCGCATCCACGACGCGGGATTCCTGGACGCTCCGCAGGGATTGCAGCCGCCCTCCAAGGACAACCTGATGTTCGACAGCGACCGCCTGTTCCGGGCGCTGTCGCCGCAACAGACCTCAACCGAAGGCGGCCTGTCCGGTCTGACCAGCACGGCAGCCCTCGACGTGGGCGGGCGCCGATGGAATCTGTATTTCAGCGCGCGGGAGGGATTCATCGCGCCCTCCGAACGCTGGTTGCCGTTGGCCGCTCTGCTCGGCGGGGGCATCATCAGCTTGCTGCTGTTCGGCCTCATACGCTCGCTCGCCACATCCGGCAGCCGAGCGATCGAGTTGGCCAATCGCATTACCGAAGATCTGCGCAAAAGCGAGGCGAGTCTCGCCGAAGCGCAGCGCATGACCCAGCAGTTGATCGAGTCGCTGCCGAACCCGATATTCTTCAAAAACACCGACGGCCGCTACCTCGGGGTAAACAAGGCATGGGAAACCTACTTCAACACCCCGCGCCAGGCATTCCTGGGCAAGACGGTACACGACCTCTACCCCGCCAACCCGGAGGTCGCGGATCGGCTGCAGGCAATGGATCAGGTGCTGTGGGACCGGCCCGGATCCCAGATGTACGAAACGTCGATCACGACCCCCGACGGCCAGCGCCATGACACCATTTACTACAAGGCCACTTTCACCCGCGCCGACGGCAGCGTCGCGGGATTGATCGGCACCATCATCGACATCACCGAGCGCAAGGAGCTGGAACGGCGTTTCCGCGAGACCTTCGACCAGGCCGCGGTCGGCATCGTCCACACCTCCCTCGATGGCAAGTACCTCCAGGTCAACCAGAAGTTCTGCGAGATGCTGGGATACAGCGAGTCCGAGATGGTGGGGCGCGCGGCGGCCGATTTCACGCACCCCGAAGACCATGACAAAGGCGGGCAGTCCCGGCAATTGATCTGGGAGGGCAAGCTCAACAAGTTCGCGGAAGAAAAACGCTATCTCCGCAAAGACGGGAGCGTGCTCTGGACCAACCGCACGGTGTCGCTGGCGCGCGACGCTTCCGGCAAGCCGATGTATTTCATCCGGGTGATCGAGGACATCGGCGAGCGCAAGGAGATCGAGGAACGTTACCGCGCGACCTTCGACAATGCGCCGATCGGAATCATGCACACCGCGGTTGGCGACTACCGGATACTGCGCGCGAACCGCAAGCTCTCCGAGATGCTCGGATACACGCAGGACGAGTTGCTCGGTATGACCAGCACCGACATCGTGCATCCTGATTACCGGTTCTCGGACAGGTCCAAGTACAACGAACCAATGCTGAGCAACGGGTTACAGTCGTTCACCTCCGAGCGGAAATTCGTTCGCAAGGACGGATCATCGTTCTGGGTCAACCGCACCGTGTCGCTGGTGAGGGATGCGGCCGGCGAGCCGCTCTACTTCATCCGCATCATCGAGGACATCAGCGAGCGCAAGCAGGCGGAAGCGCGCCAAGCGATGGAGCATGCCGTGACTCGCGTACTCGCCGACGCCGAGACCCTGGCCGAGGCGATTCCCAAGATCATCCAGACCATCTGCGAAACGATGGGGTGGCACTGCGGCGCGCGCTGGCGGTGGGACAAAGAGACCGGGCTGCTGCGGTGCGTCGAATGCTGGGGGATCGACACGCCCGAAATCCGCGAGTTCATGGCGGAAAATTCGAAACGGATCGTGAATCCGGCGTCGATGCCGGGCCGGGGACTGGTGCGGCGCGTCTATAACACGGGCCAGCCCGTATGGATCGCCGACATCTCGGAGGAAAAGGGTTTAAACCGTGCGCCCCTGGTAATCAAGGCCGGACTGCACGGTGCCTTCGGTTTTCCCCTGCTGCTCGGCGCCGAGGTGCTCGGAGTGATGGAGTTCTTTCACCGCGACGTGCGTGAGCTCGACGACATGCTGATTCAGATCGCGCAGTCGGTCGGCAACCAGATCGGCCAGTTCATGGCGCGCAGGCAGGCGGAGGAGCGCGTCCGCCATCTCGCGCACTATGACGAGATCACCGGCTTGCCCAACCGCAACATGTTCAACCAGCGCCTGAGCCATGCGATCGACCAGTCAAAGCGCCACGGGCGCCGCCTTGCCGTACTGTTCATCGATCTGGACCGATTCAAGGTGATCAACGACACCCTCGGACACGATGCGGGGGACGAACTGCTGCGCGATGTGGCGAAGCGGCTCGAGGAGAACTTGCGCGCAACCGACACCGTGGCCCGCCTGGGCGGCGACGAGTTCGTCGTGTTGATCGAAGAGGTACCCGATCCGCTTTACGTCGGCAGCCTCGCCCAGAAGCTGATCGCGGCGCTGAACACGGGTTTCATGCTGTCGGAAAAGGAATATCACATTTCCGCGAGCATCGGCGTCAGCGCTTATCCGGACGACGGCGACGACTCGCAGACGCTGCTCAAGAATGCCGACATCGCGATGTACCGCGCCAAGGACCAGGGCCGAAACACGTTCCAGTTCTACGCGGCGCAGATGAACGTCCACTCGGTCGAGCGGCTGGCGCTGGAGTCGGGATTGCGTCGTGCGCTGGAACGCGACGAACTCGTGGTCCACTACCAGCCCAAGGTCGATGTGCGCAGCGGCGGCATGACCGGCGTGGAAGCGCTGGTACGCTGGCAGCATCCCGAACGCGGGCCGCTGGCGCCGGAAAAATTCATTCCGCTTGCCGAGGAGACCGGGCTGATCGTGCCGATCGGAGAATGGGTGCTCAGAACCGCGTGCGCGCAGACCCGCGCCTGGCATGGCAAATGGCTCCCTCCGCTGCGGGTCGCGGTCAATCTCTCGCCACGCCAATTCGAGCGCGGCGATCTGCCGCGGGAAATGATGCGAATACTTCGCGACACCGGCCTCAACCCGGCGCATCTTGAACTCGAGGTCACGGAGAGCACGGTGATGCACAACCCTGAGCGTGCGGCGGCGATCCTCGGGCAGCTCAAGGCCATGGGGGTGAGCATCGCGATCGACGACTTCGGCACCGGCTACTCGTCCCTCGCCTATCTCAAGCGCTTCCCCATCGACAGCGTGAAGATCGACCGCTCGTTTATCGCGGGTCTTCCGGGCGATGCCGATGACGCCGCCATCACCCGCGGTGTCATCGCCATGGCGCACAGCCTGCGCCTCAACGTGATCGCGGAAGGGGTTGAAACGCCCGAGCAGTCAGAATTCCTGCGCCAGCACGGCTGCGACGAAATGCAGGGTAACTACGTGAGTCCCCCGCTGCCGGAACAGCGCTTCATGGCCCTGCTGCAGGACAGTAGCGCCACGGATCGCACCATCCCCTGAGTGTCGCAGGCAGTCGTTGGAATGCCGGAGCACCGGCCCGAACCACGCCCTTCGCTCTGCGATAGCCACGGTGCGCGCGGCGCGATTCGTTACGCGTTGGCGGCAGCGGCGGCGCGTGCCCCCGCCACCTTCTCGAACAGGATCGCCCCCTTCTTCGCGTCCACGCGCACGGCGTCCTTGGGACCGAACTGGCCTTCGAGAATCGCCTTGGCGAGCGGGTTCTCGAGCTTCTGCTGGATCGCGCGCTTGAGCGGCCGCGCACCATAGACCGGATCGAAGCCGGCGGCGGCAAGCTCCTTCAGCGCCGCGTCGCTCACCTCCAGCCCGATCTCCATGCCCGCGAGCCGTTTCTCGAGTTCGCCGAGCTGGATCCTGGCGATGGACTTGATGTGCTTCTCGTCGAGCGCGTGGAACACGACGATCTCGTCGATGCGGTTGACGAATTCGGGGCGAAAATGCGCTTTCACTTCGCCCAGCACCGCGAGCTTGATCACCTGGTAGTCGTCGCCCGCCATCTGCTGGATCATCTGCGAACCCAGATTCGAGGTCATCACCACCACCGTGTTCTTGAAGTCCACGGTGCGGCCCTGCCCGTCGGTCATGCGGCCGTCATCGAGCACCTGCAGGAGCACGTTGAACACGTCGGGGTGCGCCTTCTCGATCTCGTCGAGCAAAATCACCGAATACGGCTTGCGGCGCACGGCTTCCGTGAGATGGCCGCCCTCTTCGTAGCCGACATAGCCGGGCGGCGCGCCGATCAGCCGCGCCACCGAATGCTTCTCCATGAATTCCGACATGTCGATGCGGATAAGGTGATCTTCCGAATCGAACAGGAAGGAAGCCAGGGCCTTGCACAGTTCCGTCTTGCCCACGCCGGTCGGTCCCAGGAACAGGAACGAGCCGTAGGGTCGTTTGGGATCGGACAGCCCCGCGCGCGAACGACGGATGGCGTCCGACACCAGTCTCACCGCCTCATCCTGACCGACGACGCGCTGGTGCAGGCGGTCTTCCATCAGGAGCAGCTTCTCGCGCTCGCCCTGCATCATCTTGGACACGGGAATCCCAGTCGCGCGTGAGACGACCTCGGCGATTTCTTCCGCGCCGACCTGGGTGCGCAGCAGCTTGTGCCTGACGTGTCCGTCTCCCGCCTTTTCCGCTTGCTTGAGCTGCGCCTCGAGCTGCGGCAGCTTGCCGTACTGCAGTTCCGCGACCTTGTCGAGTTTGCCTTCACGCTGCAGCTTGACGATGTCGGCGCGGATGCGATCGATTTCTTCCTTGATGTGCGCGCTGCCCTGCACCTGGGCCTTCTCCGCCTTCCAGATCTCGTCGAGGTCGGCGTACTCGCGCTCGAGCGTCTCGATCTCGTCTTCCAGCAGCTTGAGGCGCTTCTGCGACGCCTCGTCCTTCTCCTTCTTCATGGCTTCGCGCTCGATCTTGAGCTGGATCAGCCGCCGGTCGAGCTTGTCCATCTCCTCGGGCTTGGAGTCGATTTCCATCTTGATGCGCGATGCCGCCTCGTCGATCAAGTCGATCGCCTTGTCGGGCAGGAAGCGGTCGGTTACATAACGATGCGAGAGCTCGGCCGCCGCGACGATCGCGGGGTCCGTAATATCGACGCCGTGGTGCACTTCATATTTTTCCTGCAGGCCGCGCAGGATCGCGATGGTGGCTTCCACCGACGGCTCGTCGACCAGCACCTTCTGGAAGCGGCGCTCGAGCGCGGCGTCCTTCTCGACGTACTTGCGGTATTCGTCGAGGGTCGTGGCGCCCACGCAGTGCAGTTCGCCGCGCGCCAGCGCCGGTTTCAGCATGTTGCCGGCGTCGATCGCGCCCTCGGCCTTGCCGGCGCCGACCATGGTGTGCAGCTCATCGATGAAGACGATGGTCTGGCCCGCGTCCTGGGCGATCTCCTTGAGCACCGATTTGAGCCGCTCCTCGAACTCGCCGCGGTACTTGGCGCCGGCGAGCATGGCGGCCAGGTCGAGCGAGAGCACGCGCTTTCCTTTGAGCGTCTCCGGCACTTCACCGTTGACGATGCGCTGAGCCAGGCCCTCGACAATCGCAGTCTTGCCCACGCCCGGCTCGCCGATCAGCACCGGGTTGTTCTTGGTGCGCCGTTGCAGGATCTGGATCACGCGGCGAATCTCATCGTCGCGCCCGATCACCGGGTCGAGTTTGCCGGCGCGCGCGCGTTCGGTAAGGTCGAGCGTGTATTTCTTGAGCGCCTCGCGGCTGCCTTCCGCTTCGGGATTCTGCACGGTCTCCCCGCCGCGCACCGCCTGGATCGCTTTCTCCAGCGCTTCGCGACCGCCGCCTTGCTGCTTCAGGAGTTTTCCGGTCTCGCCTTTGTCGTTGGTCAACGCCAGCAGAAAGAGCTCGGATGCGATGAACTGGTCGCCGCGCTTCTGCGCTTCCTTGTCGGTGAGGTTGAGCAGGTTGGATAGTTCGCGCGAGACGTTGACCTCGCCCCCCGCACCCTCGACCTTGGGCAGGCGCTCGATGCTGCTTTTCACCGCGCCGCGCAGTCCCTGCACATTGACGCCGGCGCGCGACAGCAGGGAGGCCGTGCCGCTGTCTTGTTGATTGATCAGGGCGTAGAGCAGATGCTGAGGCTCGATGTACGGGTTGTCGTTGCCGACCGCCAGGCTCTGGGCATCGGCGAAAGCCTGCTGGAACCTGGTCGTGAATTTATCGAAGCGCATAAGGTTCAGCAGCCTGTCGGACTTGACAGTCTACAGGCTGCTAACAGCAAAACCGGCGGACAGTTCAATAAGCCCCCAGCCGATAGAGTCGAACATGAAGCAAAGCTACGGTGAATTCGCATGTCTGTCATCCTCTCTTGCGGTTTTTCTGGCGCCGGTTTTGCATTAGGAGTTTGTCGGGGCTAAGTCCGACAAACTCCTACCTTATAAAAGATATTGGGGACCGATACCCATTTTCAAGTGCCGGTTTTTCATGTCTTTATGCGCCTCTCATGCTGTTGGGGACGGCCGCTCCTATGGCGCGCGCGACGAATGACGTAAAATCAGTCCTCGGGCATCGGCAAAGGTCTGTCATGCGTGCAAAGCGTAAAGCCAACGTGAAACCGCGCGGAACGTCCTCGCAATCATGGCGGCGGCTGATGCGGAACATCAAATGAGCGCGGCTTGCACCGATGCCTGAACCCGACACGGGCCTGCGCCGCACGCCGTTGTGGAAGGAAATCACCATCATCCTGGTGATCAAGGCGGTGGCCCTGTACCTGATCTGGCTCGCTTTTTTCTCCCACCCCGTCGTCAAGCACCTTGACGCAGGCGCCGTCGCCGGCTCGCTGCTCAAACCCGCCCCACAACCTGCGCAACCACCCTCGTTACAGGAGCCCGGCAATGCTGCCCGACCTGGAACTCGTTGATGTCTCGCGTCTGCAATTCGCGGTCACCGCGATGTACCACTTCCTGTTCGTGCCGCTCACGCTCGGACTGTCGTGGATTCTGGTGATCATGGAATCGGTCTACGTGATGACCGGGCAGCATGTCTACAAAGACATGACGCAGTTCTGGGGCAAGCTCTTCGGCATCGGCCTCGCGCTGGCCTTCGGCATCATCAACGTAATGTGGCTGGAGGCCTCGTACGCATTCGGCGAACTCGATGAACACAAAGTCAAACAGCGCTTCAAGGAACGCAGCGAAGATCGTGCCGGTGAAAATTAAAGCACTGGTTTTCGACGCTTACGGCACGCTGTTCGACGTCCACTCGGTCGTCGCGCTGCGCGACAGGCTCTATCCCGGGAAAGGCGCGGCGCTAATTTGCATCATTTGCTGCAACGCTGCATTAATAAAATGGAAGCACCCATTGAAAAATTTTATTCGGCACGCACGGGGCATGCCGAATGAATACTTGACTTCCTGCTAGGGCCGACTAAAACTATGGCTGCTTGCGTTCCCGCTCTTTGCGGGTCGCAATATTCGGCTGCGATTTTGGCCGGATAGCAAAGAATAAAAAGCAGCGCGCAGGAACGCGCATCGCCCGGATTCCAACGTTGCAAATAGGGAGGAGCACATGGTCTACACTCAAAAAAGCCCTTGGATGCTGATCATCGGCCTCATCATGGTGGCCTACGCCTACTGCGTGCAAAGCGGCGTGCTGGAGCCGGTGATCAAGTACCTCAACACCGGGCGCTACGCCGGCGAAATGCAGATTCTCGGTTACGCCTTTGGCGGCGTGGCGATCCTGGTCGGCCTGTGGCAACTGCTCGCCGCGCCCAAGGAAGGCCACACCGACTACTACCTGTCCACCGTTGCCGGCGTGATGTTCATCATGCTCGTGGCCTTCATCGTCAAGTGGGGGCTCGACCCGCAGATGGCGAAATGGGGCCGCGAGGCGCAGGCCGCGCTCGGTTTCAATTTCGCGAGCGTCATGAATTTGAACTACGTGGTGATGGGCATACTCGCCGGCATCATCATCGTCAACGTATTCAAGGTGCCAGACTGGGCCGAGAACGGCGTGCGGCTGTCGCGGCTCGGTCTGAAAACCGGAGTGATTTTGCTGGGCACCCTCTACAGCCTGGCCGAGCTTGCCCAGCTCGGCAAACTATCGGTGGTGCTGATCGGCGTGTTCGTGCTCGGCTCGGTCTGGCTGGTGCTGCTGATTGGCGTGCGGCGCAACCTGCCCAATTCGATGACCGGAGTGCTGTCCTCGGGTGTCGGCGTTTGCGGAGTTTCAGCGGCGGTGGCCGCGGCGCCGGTGGTCCAGGCCAAGTCGCTGGAAATCGCCTATACCATTGGGACCATTCTGCTGTTCGGCGTGCTGTGCATGTTCATCTTCCCCATAGTCGGCAAGTCGCTCGGCATGGGCTACATTCAGTTCGGCGCGTGGGCCGGCACCGGCATTCTGAATTCCGCGCAGGTCGCCGGCGCCGCCCTCGCCTTTCAGCCTACGGGCATCGAAACGCTCAAGGTGGCCGAGATCTTCAACATCACCCGCGTGCTGTTCCTGCCGGTCATCGTGGTGTGGCTTGCGATCTGGTACGTGCGCCGGGAAGAGGCCGCCGCGCGCCACGTGGAAAAGGTTGACGTAACGGCGGTTATCGTCAGCAAGTTCCCGGTGTTCGTGCTGGGCTTCATCCTGATGTTCGCCCTGTCTTCGACCGGCATTTTCGCGCCGGCCCGCCACTATCAGGGCGCCTACTTCGACAACAGCGACAAAGTGATGATGAAGAAGGAGCGGGACGGCAAAGTCACCAGCCGGCTGTTGACCGACAAGGACATCGCCGCACTCAAGGCGGAAGCGGACAAGATGAAGCGCGACGACCACAAGGCCGCCTTGCAGCGTCTGATCGACAACAAGAAGGTCATGTCGATCGAAGATGACGATACGCTGCGCGGCGTGGTCAACGCCAAGATCCTGTCCAAAGAGGGTGCGGCGGTCCTGACAAAAGCTCACCGCGCGGTGCGCCACACCGCGGCCAAGATCGCCAAATTCCGCGATCTGATCGCCTGGTTCTTTACCTTCGGGTTGGTCGGCCTCGGCATGCAGATCACCGCGGCTTCGATCCGGCAGGCCGGCGGACAGCCGCTGGTGATCGGTTCGATTGTCGGGATCATCAAGGCGGTGGGCTCCCTGATCGTAGTGTGGCTGCTGGTCCACGAAACCATTTGAAGGAGGAAGACACATGAGCGAAGAAAGCAAATTCGACCGCGGATCGGCACTCACCATCTTCAAGAACGATCGCGCCGAGGATTTTGTGGCCCTCGGCCTGGCGCTCGCCATCGCCGTGCTGGTCCTGCTGTTCGTTTAGCCTGTTTCGGGAATGCCCCCGATGATCGCCCGCCGGTGATCATCGGGGTTTTTTTGTCCACCGTCCCATGCTGGAGCCCAAACGCATCCTGCTCGCGAGCCACGGCACGCCGGGAGCGCGCGCCGCGGATCGCACCGCCTTGACGCTGTGCCGATCTGGCAGCGCGCTGTTTCATCTGGTGGTGGTCCCGGATTTCTGGAAAGGCATGATGGGCGATGACTGGCTCAACAACGTGTCGACCCGCGACGTGTACGCCAAGTACGTCGAGGCAGAGCTCGCCAGGGAAATCGATTTGCATCTGAATTCCCTTGAACAAGATATGCGCGAGAAGGCGATTCGCTATGAGTCGAAGGTCGTATTGGGCAAGCCCGCCGAGTGCCTGATCGAATATGCGCAGAAGATCGGGCCCGATCTGGTGGTGATCGGATCGCCGCGTCCCAAAGGCAGCCCCGGTCTGCGCTCGCGCATGAAAATCGAAAAACTCGTCGCCGAACTGAAGGCGCCTTTACTGATAGTTCCCTATCCCGCATGACCCGGGATGAGGCGCCGGCGACCGCTGCCGATGCGGCGTGGGTCAAGATCGAGACCCCCCTCGGCGCCGTCGCGCTCGCCGAATTTTGTCGCGACATCGAGCGCCTCTACCGCATCAACCCCTATCTCGAATTCAAGTCATGGCAGCCGCTGCCGGCCGGCCGTTACCGCGCTCGACTCAGGAATCTCAGCATCGGCCGCGAGATCGATCTGGACATGTCGGTGCAACAGGAATCGGTGCACGAATTCGCGGTGCATTACACGCGCGGCATCAAGAACTGCACTCGTTTCACCATCTCTTCCGCGCCGGGCGGCAGCACGCTTTTGATCGTGGACGATTACAGCGGCGCCACGCCGGACCAGAACACGGACGAAGTCGACCGCAGCCTCCACGCGTGGGGAGTTGCGCTGCGCGAGTATCTGGATCGTGAACAACGGTGGGGATGGTGCGCGCCCTGGCGCTGGTACATGCGCCGGGTATGGGTGCCGATGAAGCCCGCCGCGCGGCGCATCACCTTCATCATCCTGCTGGTGACGCTCGCCGAGATCGCGCTGTTTGCGCTGGTGATGGCGATTTACTGGGCCGAGCATTTCTCCGGATAATTCACCAGACGAACCCGCGGTTCAGCGGGAAGCCGCACGGATGCGCGGTCAAGCGGCGGCGCTCGCCGCTGCCGGCTTGACCACCCCGCGCGACCCCACCGCGGGATAGGGATAAAGCATATTGAGCGCGATGCTCTGGTTGGCCGTCTGCACGACGCGCACGTGCTCGCGCCGCAATTCTCGCGCGTGGCGACAGCCGCACGAGTGCGCGATCATGTCGATTTCCTTGTTCATGTTGCGGCAGTAGTTGGCCACGCGCAGGTACTTTTCCTCGACCGCCAAGCCACGCTGCAGCCGCTTGTTGTGGGTGGTGACGCCGGTCGGACAGGTGTTGGTATGGCAACGCAAGGCCTGAATGCATCCGAGGGCGAACATGAAGCCGCGCGCGGTGTTGACGAAATCCGCGCCCACGCACAGCGCCCACGCCGCCCGGGCGGAAGTCACGAGCTTGCCGGCCGCGATCACGCGGATGCGATTCTTGAGATCCGACTGCAACAGCGAGTCGATGACGCGCGGCAGCCCTTCCGCGATCGGCAGCGCCATGTGATCCATCAGCGTTTGCGGCGCGGCCCCGCTGCCCCCCTCCGCGCCGTCGATGGCAAGGAAATCCGGGGCGTATTCCCGGCCCCGCCGCAGCACCGTGTCGCACAATTCGTTGATGAAGTCCCAGCCACCGATCGCGGTTTTCACGCCGACCGGCCGGCCGGTGAGGTCGCGGATGTAAGCGATCCGGTCGAGCAGATCATCGACGTTGGCGATATCGCGGTGCCGGTTGGGGCTGATCGAATCCTGGCCGGCCGGGATGCCGCGGATGCGCGCGATTTCCTCGGTCACCTTGCCGCCCGGCAGCACCCCGCCCTTGCCGGGCTTGGCGCCCTGCGACAGCTTGATCTCGAACGCCTTCACCACCTTTGCCAGTTCCTGCGCTTTCTCCGGCGAAAAGCTGCCGTCGAGATTGCGGATCCCGTACTTGGCGGTGCCGATCTGCATGATAATGTCGCAGCCGCCTTCGAGGTGATAAGGCGACAAACCGCCCTCGCCGGTGTCCATCCAGCAGCCGGCCGCCGCCGCCCCGCGCGACAGCGCGCGCACCGCCGGCGCCGAGATGGCGCCAAAGCTCATGCCGCTGATATTGACGATGGACTTGGCCTCGAACGGATGCGTGCAGTAGCCATCGCCGATGGCGAGCGCCGGCGTCGGCAGCCGATCTTCCTCCAGCACCGGATACGGGTGATTCACGAAAAGGATCGAGCCCGGCTCGCGCAGATCGTTGGTCGAGCCGAAACCGATGATGCCGCCTTCGTTCTTGGCTTCCTTGTAGACCCAGACGCGGGTGGCGCGGTTGAACGGCATCTCGGCCCGATCCCCGGCGAAGAAATACTGCCGGAAATACTCGCCGAGGTTTTCGAAGAAAAAACGCAGCCGCCCGATGACCGGGAAGTTACGCAGGACGGTGTGCTTCTTCTGGGTGACGTCGTGGATGATGAGGATGATCAGCGCGCCGATCAGCACGAAACCGAGGACGGTGCCGATGCCATAGGACACAACGCTCAACATGCCATCCATGCCACCCCCTTTAGCGTTAAAATTGTCGCTCAAATATAGAGTAAATCAGTGGATTTGGCATCTGAAATCGAGCGCAATGTCGGCGCCGCCCTGGCTGAGGATATGGGCAGCGGAGACCTGACGGCGCTCCTTATCCCCGCGGACGCGATCGCGCGCGCAACAATCGTATGTCGCACGGATGCGGTGCTGTGCGGCCAGGCGTGGCTCGAAGCGTGTTTTCGAAGGCTCGATGCGCGCGCCACCGTCTCGTGGTTGGTGGCTGAGGGCACGCGGATCGCCCCCGGCACCCGAATCTGCGAGATCCGGGGACAGGCGCGCGCATTATTGACTGCTGAGCGCACAGCCCTCAACTTTCTCCAAACCCTGTCCGCGGTGGCGACCGTGACGCGGCGATACGTCGAGGCCGTGAAGGGAACCCGGGCAGCGATCGTCGATACGCGCAAAACGTTGCCGGGGCTGCGGCTCGCGCAAAAGCACGCGGTCAGAACGGGCGGTGGCGTCAACCACCGCCTGGGGCTTTACGATGGAATACTGATCAAGGAAAACCACATCGCCGCGGTGGGCAGTGCCACCGCGGCGATCAACGCAGCACGCAAGATCGCGCCTCCCGGGGTATGGATTCAGGTCGAGGTCGAAACGCTGGAGCAGCTAAAGGAGGTCCTCGCCGCCGGTGCGAACATGGTCCTGCTCGACAACATGGATCTCGATACGATGCGTGCGGCAGTGAAGATCACCGCCGGACGGGCCCAACTCGAAGCATCCGGCGGAATCACTCTGGACAATGTGCGCGCGATCGCTGAAACGGGGGTCGACCGCATCTCGGTCGGCAGCCTCACCAAGGATATCAAGGCCGTCGATCTTTCGATGCGCTTTCAGTAAACCTTAGCCGACAACCTCGCTATGGGTTATTGTATATGACCTCAATGCATGGACCGCAAGCCGGCTCCGGGAAACATTGAATCACCGGAATCGGCTTTCGCTTGGAGTACATGGAACGCGACGACGATCTGACCGGCGCTGAAACAGCCGCGCCTGCGCACGGCGGCTACAAGATCCCGGCGCTGCGTGCGCTGTCCGAGATCACTGCCAGCCTGAGCACCGACAGTGACCTGGAAGACTTGCTCGAGCGGTTTCTCAGCACCATGGTCAGGCTGGCCGGAGCCATCGGCGGCGCGGTGCGCGTGGTGACCCCTGACGGCGCGCACCTGCGGCTGGTCGGCGCCATCGGCCTGCCGCAGGAAGTGATCGAGCGCGAGCAATACGTTCCGCTCGAGTGCGGCATCTGCGGCCAGGCCGCGCGCACTCATTCCATTGAATCCGCAGAGACCTCCGTGTGCAGGGAAAGTACCGCGCTTGCGTATTTCGGAGAGGCCTGCAGCCGCGTCATCGCCATTCCATTGCGCAACAAAGGCAGGGTCATGGGCGTGTATAACCTGTTTCTGTCCGAAGACAAGCCGGTAGCGGAGGACATCGCGCTGCTGTTCAGCTCGATCAGCGAACACCTCGGCATGGCGCTCGAAAACGCCCGGCTCACGCGTGAAAACACCCGCATCACGCTGATGAACGAACGCCAGATGCTGGCCAACGAAATCCATGACTCGCTGGCGCAAACGCTGGCCTATATGAAGATGCGGCTGGCGTTCCTCAACGATGCCATCCAGACCGGCGACGATCCGCTGGCCAAAAAATATCTGAGCGACGTGGATGATGCGATGGAATCGGCCTATTTGCGGCTGCGCGAGCTGCTGACCCAGTTCCGCCACCGCATGGATCCGCGCGGCTTGATACCGGCGCTCCAGGACGTGATCGACAATTTCTCCGGGCGGACCGGGATCAAGGTTGAATTCGCGAACCTGGCGCCGGACATGAACCTCACGCCCGACCAGGAAGTTCAGGTGTTCCATATCGTGCAGGAGGCGCTGGCCAACGTCTCGAAGCATGCACGGGCACGGCACGTGCGCATCATCGTGGCGATGGCGGCCGACCGCTACCTCGTGACGATGGAGGACGACGGCATCGGCCTGAGCGGGACCGGGCAAACCGGGATCGGCATGCATTTCGGGATGAATATCATGCGCGAACGCGCCGAGCGGCTCGGCGGCGCCGTCGAGGTTGTCAGCCGCGCCGGTGAAGGCACTCGGCTCGAGCTGAGATTCCCCGCGGCGGGCCAGCGCAGGACGAAAAAAGCATGACGCAGCCGATCCGTGTGGTTCTGGTCGATGACCATACGCTGTTCCGCAAGGGCCTGGCCGAGTTGCTGGAGCGCGACGGCATCATCAAGGTCGTGGGCATCACGGGCAACGCCGACGAAGCGCGGCGGCTGCTGAAGGAGCAGAAACCCGACGTCGCTATCGTCGACCTGCACATGCCGCTGATCGACGGCGCGTCGCTGTTGAAGCAGTTGCGCGAGGAGGGAATCACCGTCCCCACCCTGCTGTTGACGGTAAGCAACGCCGAGGAAGACCTCGCCAACGCGCTGCGCGCGGGCGCTCGCGGTTACCTGCTCAAGGACATGGAGCCGGACGAAGTGGTGGATGCAGTGCAGCGCGCCGCGCGCGGTGAGACCGTGGTGGCGCCGGCGATGACCGCGAAATTGGTCAATCTGATCGACGGCAAGCGCGACAGCGCCGACTCGCTGCTGAACCAGCTCACGCAGCGTGAACGTGAAATCCTGTCGCATCTCGCGCAAGGCAAGAGCAACAAGACGATCGCGCGCGCGCTCAACATCAGCCACGACACAGTCAAGATGCACGTCAGGCACATCCTCAGCAAGCTCAATCTCTCTTCGCGCGTGGAAGCCGCGGTGTTCGCCGTCGAGCGCAGGCTCACCGCATCCCGCACGCATTCAGGTAACTGACCCGCCGCCGGATCCCTTCACGCGCCACGTCCAGAAAACGCGGGCGCGCGGGCGCCGCTGACAAACCGTCAATGCCAGCGTCGGTCATATGCCCTTCCCGCAGTTCAAGGTGAACTTGCATCAAGCTCCTGTCCAGCGTAACGTATGAATCGAGAAAGGGATGACGGGCTATGACAAAGGTATTAGCGGGTGTCGGGTCGGCGGGTGTCAACTAAATTGTCATCTAATCTGTCATCCAATTCGTCGTCTATCGTTTCACCTAATTTTAAGTTGCCAAATACTCAGCCAGCCGAGAGAGTCATCCGCAAGTCGCAAATCGGCAGGTGCGGGGAATTGTTTGTTCAGTTTGCCCTCCTCACGCGCGGAATCGAATCGGCACCAATGACGACTGATACCGGAGTGGACCTCGTGGCTTATGCGCCGAAGATTGCGCGTCCACTATCGATTCAGGTGAAAACTAATCTGAAGGCTAAGCCAGGTGGAGGAAAAGGGAAGGCAGCGCTGGATTGGTGGATTCCTGAGAATACACCTGCTCAGTTGGTTGCGCTGGTCGATCTGGCTTCGATGAAGATTTGGATATTGCTGAGGGAAGAATTAGGCACTCTTGCCCAACAGAAGTCGAGCGGCCGCTTCCACCTATATATGTACACGGATCCAACGCACAAGCCGAAGAAGCAAGGTCGGTTGGCTCATATCTATGAGTTCGAACGCTATCTATTGGAGAACCGAGCTCATGACGTATTTAGCAGTGGCTCCGCTGGTTTAGACAGAAAAAGTGCCTTCGTTAAGTGGTGAACTGCGGTGCAAGAGTTTTCCACGGCGGCGCGCATGCGGTGCCTT
>MERI01000202.1 GCA_001772005.1 Betaproteobacteria bacterium RIFCSPLOWO2_12_FULL_62_58
TACGATTTTCCCTACCGGAATCTCTTTGCGTATCTCACGATGCTGCCGATGATCCTGCCGCCGCTGGTCGGCGTGCTCGGCTTCGTCTTCATCCTCGGCCGCGCCGGCACGGTGAACGTGTGGCTCATGGACTGGTTCGACATGCGGCATCCCATCAACTTCATGTACGGGATGCAAGGCGTGCTGCTGGTCGAGACGGTGCACCTGTTTCCCCTGATGACGCTCTCCATCCTCGATGCGATGTCCAAGGTGGATCCCTCGCTGGAGGAGGCCGCCCAAGGCATGGGCGCGAAGGGATGGCGGCGATTCTGGGACGTCACGCTGCCCCTCACCACGCCCGGCTATGTTTCCGGGGCGCTGCTGGTCTTCATCTGGACTTTCGCCGACTTCGTCACGCCGCTGGTGGTCGGCGTGCAGGACCTGCTCGCCGTGCAGGCCTACCTCAACATCGTGCAGTTCGTGGACCGCCGCATCTTCCGCATGGGCATCGTGATTTCGGCGCTGCTCGTCCTGCTGGCCGTCGTCTTCGTGCTGGTGGCGCGCCACTACGTGGCGATCAAGGACTACAGCTCGCTGGCCTACTCGAAGGTCGAGCGCCGGCGTCTCGGACCGGTCAAGCGCTGGCTGGCCGTGGGTTTTCTCGTGCTGCTTCTGTTCGTGTCCGCCATCCCGCAAGTCGGGGTGGCGCTCGCCGCGGTCGGCAAGGGCTGGGCGCTCACGCCGTTCCCGATTCATTACACCCTCGACTATTTCAGGCAGGTCAGCATCGAGACGCCCAAGTTCATCATCAACTCGCTCATGTTTTCCGGGCTGGCCGTGTTGATTTGCCTGGTGGTCGGGGTGCCGATGGCCTGGATCATGAGCCGGACGCAGACGCCGGGGCGCGGCGCGATGGATGCCCTCACCACGCTGATCCTCGCCATTCCGGGCACCGCCATCGGCATTGCGTACATCCGCGCGTTTCACTATCCGCTGCCGGGCATCGATCTCGCGCTCACCAGCACGTGGATAATCCTGCCCCTGGTGCTCGCCGTCCGCCGGCTGCCGTATACCGTGCGCGGCAGCTATTCCTCGCTGCTGCTCGTGCACAAGTCGATGGAAGAGGCGGCCGAGAACGTCGGCGCGACGAAGTTGAGGACGTTCCGGGACGTCACCGTGCCGCTGGTGTGGAAGGGCATCCTCGTTGGCGCGCTGTTTTCCTTCATCATGTCGATCCAGGAAGCCTCCGCCACGCTGTTCCTCACGCTCGGCGGCTGGGAGATGATTCCCGTCGGAATCTTTACCTACTACATCGCGGGATCGCACACCCAGGCGGCGGCGCTCGGCGTGATCCTGATCGTGCTCTGCGCCGTGAGTCTCTGGGTGGTCAACCGCATGGCTGGGACGCGCGTCGGCGGACTGTTCGGCTGACGGCGACGGCGGACGTCACCGAGAGAGGCGAGAGGAGAGAGGCGAGAGGAGGAAGGTCTGGCGGACAGGCGCAACGCCTTAGCCGCACGGCAAAAGCCCTCGCCAGTTTGCACGCTTCACGTAGCAGAGGAGAACTGTAATGATTTACCTGCGCTTTACACGGAAACCGCTCGCGCTGTGGCGTCAGTTGCTTGTTGTCGCGCTGACTGGCATCGCGCTGCTGCTGACGGGGTGCGCGTCAACCGGCGGCCCCGCGGCATCTGTTACGCAGCCACCGAAAAACATCATCATCATGCTCGCCGACGGCGCGGCCCCCACGCAGTGGGATTTCGGCAGGTATTCAAGCAAGGTATTGCGCCAGCAACCGTTCATCACGACCGACGTCGTGTTCAGGCAGGGAACTGTCGGGCTCCTCGTTACGAGTCCGAGTGACGCATACGTGGTTGATTCCGCTGCAGCGGGGTCGGCGATGGCTACCGGATTCAAGGTCAACAACACCGCAGTCTCCGTCACGCCGGACGGCAAGTCGGTGCGCACCGTAATGGAAGCGGCCAAAGCCAAAGGCAAGCGCACCGGGTTGGTGACCACCGCGACGGTCTACGATGCAACGCCGGCTGCCTTCAGCATTCATGCCATATCGCGCCGGGATTCGCAAGGATTGGTGGATCAATATCTGGCATTCGAACCGGATGTGCTGATGGGCGGTGGCGCCGAATATTTCCTGCCGGAGGGAACGCCCGGCGGCAAGCGCAAGGATGGCAAGAACGTGGTCGCCGCGTTCCGTGCCAAAGGTTACGAGGTGGTGAGAAACACCGCGGAGCTCAATGCCGCGACCGGCGCGAAGCTGCTCGGCCTGTTCGCCGATGAGGACATGGATTTCGAGATCGACCGCGATCCGGCGAAGGAGCCTACAACAGCCGAGATGGCCACAGCCGCGCTCAAGACGTTCTCGCAGAACAGTCCTAACGGCTTTGTCTTGTTGGTCGAAAATGAAAACGTGGATACCGCGGGGCATGCCAACGACGCGGCCTCACTGATGCGCGCGTTGTGGGCGTTCGACGACGCAGTCAAGGTGGCGCTCGATTTCCAGCGCCGATCACCGGACACTCTGGTCATTGTCACCGGCGATCACGAGACTGGTGGATTTTCCCCGACCTACGCGCTGAAAGACCTGAGCACGCTGTCGAGCAAGAACCGCTTTTACACAGGCGACGAGCACCTGCGGATGCTCGAGCGCATCACGATGTCGCTCAACATGGTGAAAGAGAAGCTTGGCAAGAAGCCCTCGGGCGAAGTGCTCGACGATCTGCTGGCGCAGCATTTTCCCGGTTTCAGGCTCGACCCCGATCTGCGCGAATTGATCCTGAAGCAGCAAACGCGCGAGCGCAATTTCAGCTATTTGCCGCAAAACGTGCTCGGGCGGATGGTGGCGCGGCAGACCGGATATTACTGGGGCACCTCGGGGCATACCCCGGAACCGGTGCTGGTCGGCGCCATCGGCCCGGGCGCGGAACTGTTCCGCGGCTACCAGGACAACACCGATTTCGGCAAGCACCTGTTGCGGCTGATCGACGGGAAATAGGAAAACCGATAGGCACCACGTCGTCTGCGAGGTCGAACGCGAGTTTGACGTTCTGTTCGACGAGGACGATGGACTGGCCTTCCTCCTTCAAGCGTCCGATGATCGTGCGGCCGACCTCGGCGACAAGCAAGGGCGCCAGTCCCTCCGAGGGCTCGTCCATCAACAGCACGCGCGGTAAGACACGGGGTCAGATGCCCAGGTACCCGCCTCCTTTCTCCCGCAGGACGAGCCCCACGTGCTATGCAGCGCAAGGTGAAGATAAATTGGGGTAACTTTTTCGCGGCGTGGGCGTGGCGCGAGACTGCAATCTTACACCTCCCATTTGCGGTCACTTGTTTCAAGGAATTCCGGGCCTCTGATATAATCCGCCCCACATCGCGCCCGTAGCTCAGTTGGATAGAGTACCTGGCTACGAACCAGGGGGTCGTGGGTTCGAATCCTGCCGGGCGCGCCAAGAATCAATGAGTTAGGCCACCTTCGCGTGGCCTAATTTTTTTGCTGCAACGCTTCGGCCGTTGCATTTGATTTGGCAACGACCTTGACGCTTGGCGCCCGCAGCGTCGTGAGTACCGGTGTCGACCGCGACGCATGGATCCGGCTCACCCCCTCGATCAATTCCCGAATCTCCGCAGCGCTGTAGTGTGTCGTGATGCTGCCGTTCTTGTGGGCCAGAAGCACTTGCCGCGTTTCGAACCGCACCCGCGCGGCCCGCAGCCTCCGCCCGAAGGTGTCGGTTTTTGTGAACGCGAGACTGCACACCGGATCGCCGATTACTGCGCGCAACACGGCGGTTTTATTACCCGCGGGGCCTTGCAGCGCTATCGGTGCGTGTGGCGCGATACGCTGAAGAGCAGTTATCGCGGCAAAGGTGTATGATCCGCGGAGAAATTCCATCGCGGTGGGGCTCAGCCAACGCAGACCAATCCCGCTAGAGGGGCTCCCATTGCGGTAGGGTGACTTCAGGTGTTCTGTCCTCCCACACCATACGCAATTGCATTCCGATGCGCACCTTCTCTGGCGCGCAATTGATGAGGTTCGCGAGCAACTTCATGTTACAGGCTTCATTGATTTCTGCCAGAGCTACCACGTACGGGACATTGGTGGCGAATCCAGGGACGAAGGCACGATGCGTAATGATGTACGAGTACAAAGACCCCGTAACTTCGCGACCGATGTCTTTATAGACTATATCGATCGCGCCGCACAGGGCGCATGCGGGGCCAGGGGGATATAGGAACGACTTGCATGTGCTGCACCATTGCAATGCCAAGCGGTGTTCCTTCGCGGCCTGCCAGAACTGTAAGGCGTCCGCGTCCTGCAGAGAGGGCAACGGTTTTTCCAGGTCCATTTTTGTCTTCAGTTGTGAACGATCATTGCGCCGGCGGACGTGGGTCCACCCCAGCCAGTGCTCATGCCAAGTTCGCAGCCCGGGACTTGACGGGAGGCGCCCTCATAATCATGTCGAACCTGGCGCACAAGTTCGATGACGTTGTTCATCCCGTGAGTGTATCCTTCCGTGAGCATTCCGCCGGCTGTATTGATCGGCAGTTTTCCTCCGATCTTCAATTGTCCGCTGGCGGCGAACGCTCCAGCCTCACCCCGCTTCACGAAACCGTAAACTTCAAGTTGGTAAAGGACCACCCAGGTAAAGCAATCGTAGATCGCAGCCACTTGGATGTCGGACGGGCTTACCTCCGCGTCTTGAAATATCCGCGGTGCCGCGAAACAGCCACCCACTTCCAGAATATCCGGCAGCGCGTATTGGTGAGCGTGCCGGGTGGCATTATGCGCGGTGATCGCCTTGATATATACCGGGCGAGTCTTGCAGTTCCGTGCGCGCTCCGCCGACGTCACTATGATGGCGTTCGCCTCATCGGTCTCTACGCAGTAATCGAACTTCCGGAACGGAAAGCTGATATACGGCTCCTCCAAGTATCGCTCCAACGTGAGTGGGCGTCCGTAAAAACGCGCCGCGGGATTCCTTTGGGCGTTTTCGTTGAGTGTTACGGCAACCGTGCCCATATCGCGTTGCGTGAGCCCCGTTTCGTGCATATGCCTAACGGCAAGGAAACCGTAACGTTCTCCCGGTGTAGATACGCCGTACGGAACGAGGAAGCCCGCGCCTGGGGAGCCGTAAACCTTATTTCCGCGACTCGTCTGGCCGCCACCCATTCGCTTGCCGGAGCGTCCATTCATTGATCTGAAAAGCAGACATGTCTTCGCAATGCCCGCCTCAATGAGACCGATCGCTTCGGCAATGAGCACCTCGGTGCTGCCGCCACCTCCATAGATGTCGTTGTAATAAGAGGCGCGGGTCCCAAGGTAGGTCGCGAGCCAATGGCCGCTGCATGAATCATTCTCGTGATAGCTGAGGATGCAATCCACTTCGGTGGGATGCATACCTGCTTCGGCAAGAGCAGCCCTGGACGCCTCCAATGCCATTCGTAGCGGCGTCTTTCCCGAATTCGTGGACCTCGGGCTCATGCCAACCCCGACGATGGCGTAACGTCCGTGGATCTTTCCCATATTTTTCGCGGTCCCTCCCAAAATCAAGCGAAGACTGTTGCTCACCTAGTCAACGCGAGCGCCGGATTTCCGGATGACATCCGCCCATTTCTTTATCTCGCTCTTGATGTACTCGGAAAACGCGGCAGGCGTGCTGCCAATTGCTTCTGCGCCATCGTTGCGCAGACGATTCTTTACCTCCTGCGTCTTAAGGGCGGCGAGGATGTCACCGTTCAGTTTGGTGATGATGGCGGCAGGTGTGCCTGCCGGAACTAAAATGCCGTACCATCCGGTGACAGCATACCCCGGAAGACCACTCTCTCGCACCGTAGGCAACCCAGGCAGAACCGAAGAGCGTGTCGCAGAGGTTACTGCGAGAGCACGTACTCTTCCATATCGTATGTTCGGCAAAGCGGGGGCAAGATTGTCGAACATCATTGATATTTCCCCGCCCATAAGCGACGTTGCTGCTAAAGGAGCGCCTCGGTAAGGCACATGCGTCGCTTTGATGCCCGCCATGGATTTGAACAACTCCACCGATAGATGGGTGGACGTTCCGCTTCCGCCGGAGCCGTAATTCAAGGATTGCGGCTTCGCCTTCGCCAGCGCAATCAACTCCTGTATGCTTCGCACGGGAACGGAGGGATGCACGAGGGCTACGAGCGGATTTGAGGAAAGTAAAGTGATTGGAGCGAGTTCTCGAAGCGGATCATACGGGAGGTTCTTGTAAAGGCTCGGATTGATGCTTATAGAGCCTATTGTGCCGAGCAAAATAGTATATCCATCGGGAGGCGCTTTTGCCACGATTTCCGTGCCGATGCCTCCACCTGCGCCAGCCCGGTTGTCCAAGATAAGCCGCTGCTTCCACGTCTCGCTCAAACTGTTTGCAATGGTGCGAGCGAGGATGTCTGTATTGCCGCCAGCCGGAAAGGGCACTACGAAGCGAATCGGCTTGGTGGGATACTCCACCGCATTCCCCGGCAGTGCGATAAAGACACAACAGGCGGCTATCGGGAACGATAAAAAAAGCTTTCTTCCGGCAATCATTTGTGAACCTCCTCCATTACCGATTGGAACGGTCAAGACTGTCGCTGTCTTGTGATCAAGGCATCAATGGCTTTCACGCCCTGTCCCTTCGGCATGACGGTTAGCGGGTTGATGTCCAGTTCGCGAAGCTCGTTCGGCAAATCCGCTGCAATATGCCCTATCTTTACTATGATGTTTGCTAGTGCATCAATGTCAGACTCGCCCTGTGATCGTGCACCAGCCAGAAGCGCGTAGCATTTGGTCTCCCTAATCATTTCCAGTGCTTCAGATTTGGAGATCGGGGCCAGGCGGAAGGAAACGTCTCGCATGATCTCCGCGTAGATTCCACCTGCGCCGAACATTATGGCGGGACCGAACGATGAATCGTATACCACGCCGAGGATGGTCTCGATTCCGCCGGACACCATTTCTTGGACCAAGACCCCTTCAATATTCGCTGCCGGCGCGTATCTGTGTGCGTGTTCCACTATTTGGCCGTACGCCTGCTGCAACATAGCGGGGGAACGGATGTCTAGCCTAACCGCTCCTGCCTCGGTCTTATGTGGGATATCCGGAGACTGCACCTTTATCGCAACCGGGTAACCGAGAGTCTGCGCAATTGACACGGCTTCACTCGCCGTTTGCGCCAGGTGCTCCCTTGGTAGAGGGACCCCGTAAAGCTGCAACAGACGTTTCGTTGCGTATTCACTGAGAACATCATCTTTATAACTTTCCAGCAACGCGACGGCCTCACCACGGCATGAGAACGCTGTGTTCTCGGTATTGCGCGTCCTTGCCTTGCGACATGTTTCAGAATAGCGCGTGAGAACGCCCAAAGACTTGGCACAACGGACCGGAGAATCAAACCGAGGAACGCCAGCCTCATCCAGAATCGAGAACGCTTCCCTGGCAAAATCCGGCCGCGCGGCCCAGCTTACAAAAACCGGCTTACTCGTTTCATGGTCGATTTCTACGATGATCCGTGCTATGTCTGCCGCACGTGCGCCCTTGCGTAGCGGATTGACGATCGCGAGGCTGTCTACAGAAGGATCGGCCGCAATGACGCTGAGTGCCTGCTTCAGAACTGCGGGCTCGTCATAGATCCTTCCCATCACATCTATGGGATTCCGTAAGGAACTTAACGCTGGCGCAACGGCCGCGAGTTTTTGTATGCACGCACCCGGCAGCGCCGGAATCTCGAGTCCCGACCGAACGCATTCATCGGACATGAGCACACCCGCTCCTCCAGACGCAGAGAATATGGCGACTCGATTTCCTGCCGGGCGCTTGTTTTTCAGAAATGCGCGACTGTAGTCTACGATCTCCAGGACGTCCCGAATCTCTATCGCGCCAATCTGCTTCAATACCGCGCGAAAAACCGCCTCATCGCCGCTCAGGCTGGCCGTGTGCGACGAGGCGGCGCGTTTGCCTGCTTCCGTTGTCCCCACCTTCCAGATCAATATTGGCTTGCCGTTCGCTAACGCGAATTCGCCCAGCTCTCTTAATCGGTGTCCCTGCCTCAGGCCTTCCAGATATGCGGCGATGACACGCGTCCCGGCATCGTGCACGAAATGCTCGATGAAGTCGACGGCCGACAAGTCGACTTCGTTTCCAGTGCTAACGATTCTCCGGAAACCGATTCCTTGCTGAGCGGCAAGATTCACGATGCCAAAGCCAAAGCCACCGCTGTGGGTGACAAAGCTCAGGCCGCCTGGTGGCACTCCATATTCCGTGCCTAACACGGGACCGAAACCGGCACAGACGTTCTGTGTGACGTTGAGCATGCCCTGGCAGTTAGGGCCAACGACTCGAATACCTAACTGGTTTCGAATTTGCGCGAGCTGGGCTTGCAGCATCGCGCCTTCCTCGCCTGCCTCCGAGAATCCGCCGCTTATAATCACCGCAACTTTGATTCCTTTCCTGGCACAGTCCGTTAGCGCATCAGGCACCCGCGCTGCACCGACTACAATCACAGCTAAATCCGCAACCTCCGGTAGTTCGGCAACCGAGCGGTAACACCTTAGTCCGGCCACCTCCTCATATTTGGAATTAACCGGGTAGATGCGGCCTGCATATTTGCGGTCAACCAGATGTTGAATAGGCTGCCCTGTGATTGAACCGCTATTAGGGGACGCGCCGATGATCGCGATGGATTGGGGAGCAAAAAAACACTCCAGCGGTTCGATACCGGTGGTCGCTGCACGCGGCATGGATCGGTCACCGGTAGACAAAAATGCACGCGTTCATGTTGCTTCTCCTCTGTGCCATCTGTGAAACACAATCAGATCGCCGTCGTGCACGAGCGCGAGCGGACCGCCCACGAACGATTCGGGCGCCACGTGCAGCACGCAGGTGCCGTGCGAGGTGCCGCTCATGCGCGCATCGGAAATGCGCAGCATGTCGCGCACGCCTTTCTTCAGGAGCTTCTCTGGTATCGGCAACTGGCTCCACTCTGGCATGCCCGGCCCGCCCAACGGTCCCGCGCTCTTCTTCGACTTCTTTCCAATCCTGCTCGTCGATCATGCTGGCGCGCAATTCGGCCCAGTACTTCCACGAGTCCGCGCCAGAGCCCAGCGGCTCGCCGTGCCAGTTGCCGCGCACCATCGGCCCGGCAGGCATGAAGATCGCCGGCAGATTCATGCTGATCGCGGGCATTTCGAGAGGAAAGCCGCCCGCCTGCCACACGCCGCGCTTCACTTCTTCCACGCGCAACTTGAAATGCGCGTGACAGGGATTGATGTCGCTCCAGGTGTTGAGGATCGCGATGACCGGCTTGCCGGCAAAATCCTCGCGCGTGTATCCCATCTGCAAAGCGCGCGAGCGATGACCGAACGCACGCAGATCCTTGGCGCCGAACCAGCGGTGGCTGCGCAGGTCCGATGGCAGTTTTCTATGTAAGATTTTCTTCATGTTATTCAGTGTCAATCAGTTTTTCGGCGCTCGAACGCGCCAAAGTGAAAGGTTTCTCGATGAATACATGCTTACGCGCTTTCGCTGCCTGCTGCTCTTGCCTTGGGCGGCGGAAACGAGGCGGTGGGCGTAGTTGCCGAAGCCGACGATTGCAGTGTTCAGCATCAGCGATTCCTTGACGGCCCTGTCGTGCCGCGAACGACCAGGTCAACCGTGAGCTCCGGCGTGACAGTCCCTTCAGCGCCTTCGACGCGGTTCACAATGTAGTCGGCGGCGAGTTGACCGAGCTTTTCTGTCGGCACTCGTACCGTCGTCAGTGGTGGAATAGTGATGGAGGCCATTTGCATGTCGTCGAAGCCGGTGATCGAGACGGTTCTCGGCACGTCGACGCCCATCGCATGGCATTCGGCAAGGGCGCCGATCGCCAGTACATCATTGCCGCAGATCACGGCGGTTGGCTGGGGCGTAAGGGACATCAACTTGCGCATGGCTTGGCGGCCTGCCATGAAAGAATAAGGGCTCTCCAGAATACGAGCAGGTTTGAGTTGCAGGCCGCGCGCCGCGAGCGCCATCCGGACGCCCTCCACGCGTTCCCGCGCCCGATCGTTTCCCCTGCCGATTCCGGCGATCATCGCAAATTCACGGTGCTGCAAGTCGATGAGGTAATCGGCGACGTGCGCGGCAGCCTCGCGATTACGAAAGCCGATGCAAGGCCGCTCGCTTGAATCGCTCGTTGTCCAAGTGAGGACATAGGGAAGGCGGTGTTCCTCCATATTGCGAAACAGGCCGGCGGAGTGATCGCGACCAACGAGCACCAGCGCGTCTATTCCGTGCTCCAGGAGGGGCGCGACGAGAGCTTCTTCGGATACCGGATCATATTCATTGCACGCGAGGAGCATGCGGTAGCCGCGGGCCTCGAGCGCTTTGTGCAGCGCCTGCGTGTAGTCCGCGAAAATGGCGTTGCTCAAGGTCGGGACTACCGCACCAATGGCACGAGTCCTTTGCGAGCGCAGCGCGCGCGCGGCGCCATGCGGCACATATCGCAGTTGCTGCACGGCCGATTCCACACGTCGCAACGCTTGCGCGCTTACGCGTCCGGGGTTCGAAAGCGCGCGCGACACTGTGGCGGTGGACACCTGCGCGAGGCGGGCAACGTCGATCAGTTTTGTGCTGCTGGCAGCCAATGGAGGTGCGACCCTCGGCTCGTTTTGCAATCGTTTACAAGAAAGGTATCAGAATTGAGTCCGAATTTCCAGCGCTACCCCTGAGCGGTACGCGCTTCGCTGACGCGATTCTTGACATCCCGTAAGCCGGCGCGTAGTCTTTTATGCAAACGATTACATAGAACGCGCTGCATGCAGTTTCTGAAAAAGGCGGTTAAGACGCCGGCGAGCGGAGAGGATGAGACGCGCGCCATTGTGCAGGAGTTGATCGCGCAGATCCGCGCGGGCGGCGAGGCGAAAGCGCGCGAACTGTCTGCCCGGTTTGACGGATGGCACGGCGATATCAATCTCACGAAGGCGAACATCCATCGGCTCACGGCAGCGATACCGCAGGGTGCAAAAGACGATATTGATTTTGCCGTACGCCAGGTGCAGGCGTTCGCCCGCAAGCAACGTGAATCGCTGTCCGAGTTCCAGGTGGAGTTGCTGCCGGGACTCATCACCGGACAAAAGCTGGTGCCGGTGAATGTCGCCGGTTGTTATGTACCCGGCGGGCGTTACGCGCATATCGCATCGGCGTACATGAGCGTGGCGACGGCCAAAGCCGCCGGCGTGCCGCACGTGGTGGCGTGCACGCCATCGCATCATGGGGCGGGACCCCATCCGCTCGTGCTTTACGCTCTCGATATTTCAGGTGCGGATTCGATACTCTGTCTCGGCGGGGTGCAGGCCATAGCGTCGATGTCCTTCGGCCTGTTCACGGGCCGGCGTGCGGACTTGCTAGTGGGCCCGGGGAACAAATATGTCTCCGAAGCGAAGCGTATCTTGTTCGGCGAAGTCGGGATCGATGTTCTTGCAGGTCCCACCGAAATTCTCGTATTGGCGGATGGCAGCGCCGATCCGGCAACCGTTGCGACAGACCTCGTGGGACAGGCAGAGCACGGCGCCGAATCGCCGGCGTGGTTGATCACTACGTCCGAGGCGCTGGGCGAGGAAGTCGCCGAGCTGGTCCCTCAATTGATCGTGCAACTGCCAGCGGATGCGCGAGCCGCCGCCGGCGCTGCCTGGCGGGACTACGGCGAAATCGTACTCGCCGAAGGTCGGGAAGAGATGGCGCGCTTGTCCGACGAATACGCCCCTGAGCATTTGGAAGTGCACTGCCGCGATCTCGATTGGTGGCTCCAGACACTGACCACGTACGGGTCGCTTTTCCTCGGAGAAGAAACGACGGTCGCGTATGGCGACAAGGCAACTGGTCCGAACCACATCCTGCCCACGAGGAAGGCTGCGCGGTATTCAGGGGGACTTAGTGTGCACAAGTTCATCAAAACGTTAACTTGGCAGCGCATGACGCGGGAGGCCAGCCGACGGATTGCGCCGGTTACCGCGCGCATCTCGCGCCTGGAGGGCATGGAGGCGCACGCGAGAAGCGCGGATTACCGGTTAGAAATGTGGCATCCCGAAGACCAGCAGCGCGAGGAAGCCGGTCTTGTCCGATCTAGAGCAGCGCGCTGAGTGGTTCCGCTCGCGGTTCGGACTGGAACGCCGTACGGCACTGGTGACGGGTGGTAGTTCGGGCATAGGCGAGGCGATGGCCCGGGCTTTGGGGCTCGCCGGTGCGCAATTGGTGATTGCTGGACGGCGTCAGGCGATGCTCGCCGAGGCGATCAGTCGTTTTCGAGTAGCAGGACTGAGCGCCGACCACGTCGTCTGCGACCTCACGCTACCGAAAGGCAGAGAGTGCACGCAGCGCAGGTGCATTTATAGTCACTAGACAACACGCGGGGCACAAATGGCACGGACCACTCGAGCAACGACCACAAGACCGGTGGTGATCAAAGGGGGAAGACTGCTCGATGGCAATGGCGGCCCGGCCCTGCGCAAGCCGGTGGTCGTCATCAGCGGTGAGCGCATAATCCGGATCGGCACCGAGGCGGACACGAAAGTACCCCGCGATGCACAAGTGATTGACGCCTCCAGGTTCACGCTCATACCCGGCATGGTCGACTGCCATGTGCACATCGCGGCGTTTAACGTGCTCACCTTCAGCAACTACCGCGTTGCGATGTGGGAGGTAACGCCCGAGTTGGAGAATTTCTACGCGCTGTTTCATGCGCAGATGTGTTTCGAAATGGGTTTCACGACGCTGCGAGACCTCGGGCGTTTCACCTACAAGGGCGTTTTCACGGCCGCTTCATGTGCCGTGCGCGATGCCATTAACGCCGGCATCATGCCGGGTCCGCGGCTGTTTGTCGCCGGCCGGCCCGTGATCACCAACTCGCACCACGATCTCACCTTTCCGCGGGCGTCCATACGGCAACCGGGCGTCGTGGCGGACGGTCCCTGGGAGTTGCGGCGCTCGACGCGCGAGCACTTGCGCACCGGATGCGACTGGATCAAGACCAGCGCATCGGGTGGAGGCGGCACCTCCGACGAGGAGCCGAGCGTGCGCAATATGACCCAAGACGAGCTTGACGCCATCGTTGACGAGGCGCACGCGTTTCTCAAGCCGGTGGCGGTCCATTGCTTCACCCCCGAATCGCACCAGATGTGCGTGCGTGCGGGAGTGGACACGATAGAGCACATCGTCTTTACGAACGACGAAACTGTCTCCATGATCAGGGATGCCGGTATACCAGTCACGCCGACACTATCGCATCGCACCGACCATGCCATAGAAATTCGCCGGCGCATGGGAACAAACGAGAACATCCTCGAGAAAATGAAAAAATACAGCCGTACACCTTTGAGTCATTCAGGAAGTTCCATGAGGCCGGCATCAAGATCGCCATGGGCACGGACACGGGCTACGATCCCGAGATGGGCAGCAATGCCGGCGAGCTCGAGATCTACGTCAAGCTCGGCATGACTCCGATGGAAGCGCTGCAGACGGCAACCAAGAATGCCGCCGAGGCAATGAAGGTGGATGAACACCTCGGCACACTCGAAGCTGGGAAGCTCGCCGATATCGTAATCGTCGACGGCGATCCATCACGCGATGTACGCGTTCTGCAGGATAAGGACAACATCAAGTTGGTCATGAAGGAAGGGCAGGTGCACGTGGACAAAATATCGTCTAGACCTAGATCGATCATACAGTGTGAACCGGGGTCCTGGAAAATCCTGGACAGGCTATAGCGTCAAAAGAACGGCAGGGTCCCGATCCTATATGTAGTGAGTAAGGAGGAAGAGACATGAAGCAATCATTGGTGTGGATACATGGCGCGTTGCTCTGCCTTGCCGTGGTGGCGGGTGAAGCTGCGGATACCTATCCGTCTAGGCCGGTTCGGTTCATCATTCCGTACCCGGCGGGCGGTGCGACCGACATCTTGGCGCGTTCACTTGCGCAAAAGTTGACTGAGGTGACAGGGCAACCGGTCTTCGTCGAAAACCGCGCTGGCGCGGGTGGCGCAATAGGCACGGATGCGATCGCGAAGGCTGCGCCAGACGGCTACACGATAGGCCTTGCGCATGCCGGACCGCTTGCCATCAACCCCAGCCTCCTCAAGAAGCTGCCCTACAACTCCCCAAGGGACTTCACACCCATCAGCTTGATGGGCCTTCAGGAAAACGTCGTCGTCGTGCACCCTTCATTGCCGGTACGCTCGATCAAGCAGCTAATCGCGCTGGCGAAGGCACGTCCCGGGGAAATCATCATGGGATCGGGCGGTACCGGCACCGGCAGCCACCTCGCGGGCGCGATGTTCTTGTCGATGACCGGCGTCAAGATGCTACACGTGCCGTACAAGGGAAATGCGCCCGCGGTGATAGCACTGCTGAGCGGTGAAACCCAGATCATGTTTCCCACAATACTTACCGCCAAGCCGCACGTCGAAGCGGGGCGCCTAAGGGCGCTTGCGGTGACCACGGCACAGCGCGTTGCCGCCATGCCCAATCTGCCGACCGTAGCTCAAGCAGGTGTGCCGCACTACGAGTCGAGCATCTGGTTCGGTGTGATGGGGCCCGCAGGCATGCCAGCGGACATGGTGACGCGGCTCAATACCGAGGTAGGCAAGATATTGAATGCGCCGAGCTTCAAAGCGAGCTTCGTGAATCAGGGCCTCGATATCAAGACCTCCAGCCCCGAAGAGTTCATAAAGCTGATCACAACTGAGAAGGTGAAGTGGGCAAAGGTGGTGAAGGACGCCGGTATTCATGCGCAGTGAGGACGTAAGGAGGGTACGATGACGTTCCTGGCGGCAGTGGAAGTGGGCCGGCTCGCCCTGACGCCCAAGGTGAGCCCTCGCCTTGCAATACACGACATCACGTTGCGCGAAGGCGAGGAGGCGGCGGAAGTGAATTTTGCCGTCGAGCAGAAGCGGCGCATCTACGACCGGCTGGTTGATGCGGGGGTTCGCTATATTCAGGGCGGGCTGCCTGCAAAGTCCCAGCTCGATGCGCGCTTCATACGAGAGGTGACGCGCGAAAACGCGGCCGTCGAGGTGGAGGCGTTGGTGCACGTTTTCACCGAGAATTGGAAAGAACAGATCGATGCAGCTGCCCAATCCGGAGCACACCGTCTGAGTCTCTTGTATCCTCTGTCCCGCGTACGCCTGGAGCAGGTGCAAAAAGCTTCCCCGGAGGAGGCGCTCTCCCGCATCGAAGAGGGAGTGGCATATGCATACAGGCAAGGCGTAAAGGTGCGTTTCTCACCTCCCGACGGGACCCGCGCAGACGTGGCGCTGCTGCTCCAAGCCTTCAAGGTTGCCAGCAAGGCCGGTGCGGACGTAATTAGCATCACCGATACGGTCGGCTGCATGACGGCTGAGGGGATGAACTATCTTGTGACGGCTGCAGTGCGCTCGACGGGGCTCGGTGTGCAGGTACATTGCCACAACGATTTCGGCCTCGCGATGAGTAATGCGCTCGCTGCAGTGGCAGCGGGAGCAACGGCGGTGGACACCTCGGTCAACGGTTTGGGCGAGCGCGCGGGCAACCTTGTGATGGCCGAGTTCGTCACGACTTTGCAATATCTTTACGGGGTAGATTTGGGGATTGATCTGAAAAAACTTACGGGACTGTCGAGACTTGTGTCAGATCTCTCCGGCGTCCCGCTGGCTGCAACACAGGCATTGACCGGCCCCAATTCATTTGCGCATAAGCTGGATACGCATATTTACGGTTTGGATAGGACGCCCAGCGCATACGAATTTATTTTACCGGAGGCGGTTGGAAACGAGCGCAGAATCGTGCTTGGAAAGTACAGCGGGCCTTATGTTGTGCGAAAGAAGCTCGCGGAGATGGGTCAAGTTGTTCACGAGGAGGACATACCAACAATCGTGCAGAAGCTTCATGAGGAGGCAGCGCGGCTCAGACGATCAATCGACGACGCGGAACTCGCATTAATCGCTAAACAGATTTTCGAGACGAGGGCGTCAGGGTAGCAATGGTTTGACAATGCGAAGGGACTGTCGCTGCCGACCCTTACGGCCGTGCTATTGGATAAACCGACGGCAGCTAATCGCATTCGTACCAGGCTAGCCTGAATTCCCACCGCTATTTTGCACTTAACCACTGACACGTGGGACAGGTCTTTGGCAGTTGTGATGGATAGATCAGTTTCTTCATCGACTCCGAAGTAAATCCCGCTTTGCGCACTTTCCAGCTTGCTCCCTTGGGGGTGGTCGGCTTTTGGGCGATGGTGTTAGATATTGTCTAGACTTAGCGTGCTAATGCCACAGTATCTAGTTATCACATAGCGGGATAGCGTGATCGCCGCCTGAACAGCGTGGCATCCTCGTTGTGTAGGGCCTTTCCGCGATGCCGGGCTCCCACCGTCTGTGGGGCTTGACATCTGGCCGTACACAAGACATAGTGGACATATGTCTAACAGTGAACCAGAAAAACTAACCTCGTACGCCCGCTATTTCCTGCGACCCAGCAACGCCACCCACCGCCAATACGAGGCCCTGCGCGCCTACTTTGTCGCGGGACTGCCCTCGGCCGAGGCCGCCCGGCGCTTGGGCTATTCCCCCGGGAGCTTTCGCGTGCTGTGTCATCAGTTTCGCGCCCAACCCACCCGTGCCTTCTTCCTGCCCTCGGGCAAAGGCCCCGCGACCGCCCCGAAGTCCGACCCGGTGCGCGAACGCGTGGTGGCGCTGCGCAAGCAAAACCTCTCGATCTACGACATCAGCCAGGCGCTTGTGGCGGCCGGTCAGCAGCAGTTGAGTCCCGCGGCGATCTCGTTGCTGCTCAAGGCCGAAGGCTTCGCCCGCCTTCCGCGGCGACGCGACGAGGAGCGGCCCGCCACGGCGCGCCCCGCCGCTGCCGAGGCGGCCGATGTGCGCTCGCTCGATCTGTCGGGGCGCAGCCTGCGCACCCGTTTCGGTGGGCTGTTTCTGTTCCTGCCCTGGCTCGCCCGCATCCCCTTTGAGCGCCTGCTGCAACAGGCTCGTTTCCCCGGCACCGCCAAGGTGCCCGCGGGGCACGCGATGCGCGCGCTACTCGCCCTCAAGCTCTTCGGCGCCGCCCGCCACAGCCATGTCATGAGCGATGTGTTCGATGAGGGGCTCGCCCTGTTCGCTGGGCTGAACCGCACGCCTAAGCGTTCCTTCCTCACCGAATACAGTTGCCGCATCGACCCGCGCTGCTATCCCGCCCTGATGCAACGCTGGTTCGACGCCATGAGCAAGCTGGGGCTGGAGCGCGGCCTGAGCTTCGAT
>MERI01000203.1 GCA_001772005.1 Betaproteobacteria bacterium RIFCSPLOWO2_12_FULL_62_58
GCCGCAGGCATCGATTGCGCCGGGCGGCTCGCCGGGCACGTGGATCAGCCAGAAGCTGTCGCCGCCGATCGAGTTCATGTGCGGATAGACGACGGCGACGGTCGCCGCGGCAGCAATCATTGCCTCGATCGCGTTACCGCCTTCGCGCAGCACCGCAAGCGCCGACTGCGCCGCGAGGGCATGCGGCGCGACCGCCATGCCGCGCGTGCCGCGTATCGAATTGATCATTGCGATCCCCCGATGGGCAAGCCGTAATTGTACGGCAGCAACGGAGTTCCGGAACACACGCCGCGCTCCGGCGCGCGGCCTCCAATCGGTCTTCGCAAGAACTCAGCGACGTCGCGTCGGCCGCCCGCCCGCCTGCACGGTCGCATCCCCGTCAAGAAACGACAAGGCCCCTGCTCCGCGCTCCGGCGGGCTACTTCTCGTCGCCGATCGCGACCGGCTTGAAGCTGGCCGGCGCGGCCTTCTCGATCTGCAGCTTGACGCTCAGCTTGTCGGACGGCTTGCCGCGGTTGACGAGCCGCAGGAGCGGCTGTGGGTAGCCTTCCGCCTCAAGCGTAATCTCGAGCCGGTCGGCCGCCTTCGGATCGGTCTTGGAGTACTCGATCGCGACCTCGTTCGCGCCCGGCTTGAGCAAGAAGTGGCTCGCGCGGATGTCGGGCGAAGCCTTCGCCACCATCGGGTGGCTCTTGTTGAACAAGCGCTTGCTCTCCGATTTGCCGCCCCGCACGCCGGTGTCGGCGCCGTTGACGAGCACCTTTACCTTGTAGCCGTATCCCATCACCGAGAGCACCGCCTCCAGTTCCGGCTCGGCCGCCGCGGCGTCGAGCGGCGCAACCGCGATAAGCGCGAGCCCAAGTGCAGCGAGTGACAGCATTCGGCTCATTCGTCCTCCTTTCCGGCGATGATACGCTAAAGACGGCGCTACGACCGGCCGGCGGTGTGCCGTTGTTCCGTCACCACCCGATCGCCTTGGGCAGCCACAGCGCGAGCTGCGGGAAGAAGAACATCAGCACTACGCCAAGGACCTGCATGGCGACGAAGGGGAGCACGCCGAGATACATGTGGCGAGTGGTGATTTCCGGCGGGGCCACGCCGCGCAGGAAGAACAGCGCCCAGCCGAACGGCGGCGTCAGGAAAGAAGTCTGCAGGTTAACGCAGATCAGCATCGCCAGCCACACCATATCCACGTTGGCCGCCGCGAACACCGGCAGGAACAGCGGCACTGCGATATAGCTGATCTCGATCCACTCGATGAAGAAGCCGAGCACGAAGATGAGCAGCATCAGGAACCAGATGTCGGCATTCACCCCACCGGGAAGGAATTCGAACAGCGCGATAATGAGGTCCTCGCCGTGCAGCCCGCGGAAGGCGAGTGAGAACACCTGCGCGCAGATGAGGATGAACATCACCATGGCAGTGATCTTGGTGGTGGCCTGCATGGTGTCCTTGAGCACCCGCAGCGACATGCGCCCGGCGAAAGCGGTCACCAGGATCGAACCCAGTGCCCCCATGGAAGCCGCCTCGGTCGGCGCCGCGATGCCGGCGATGATGGATCCCAGAACTGACAGCACCAGCGCGAGCGGCGGCAGCACCACCTTGAAAAACTTCAGCCACAATTCCCTTCGCGGCATGGCGTCGCGCTCTTCCTTCGGAATTGCCGGGACCATCTCCGGGCGCACCATGCCGAGGATCACGATGTAAACGCAGTAGATCGCGGCGAGCATCAGCCCCGGTATCACGGCGGCGGCGAACAGCGTGCCGACCGACAGTTGCAGGATGTCGGACAGCAGGATCAGGATCAGGCTCGGGGGGAGGATCTGCCCCAGCGTGCCCGAAGCGCAGATCGCGCCGCAGGACAAGCCCGGGTCGTAACCGCGCCGGAGGAGCGTGGGCAGCGTCAATAACCCCAACGTGATGACGGTGGCGCCGACGATGCCGGTGGTGGCGCCCATCAGCACGCCCACGCCGATGATGCCGAGCGCCATGCCGCCTTTGAGCCCGCCCGCAAGATGCCCGACCACGTCGAGCAGGTCCTCCGCGAGGCGTGATTTTTCCAGCATCACGCCCATGAAGACGAACAACGGAATCGCGAGCCACAAGTAGTTGGTCACGACACCGTAAATGCGCGCCGGCACCAGATTGAACAGCCCGGTGCCGAAGCCGAGGATGCCGAACACGAAGCCGGTGGTGGCGAGAACGAGCGCGACCGGCACCCCCGCCAGGAGCATGCCGAAGAACGCCACCAGCATGAGGATGGCGAGGAGTTCAGTGCCGCTCACGAACGCAATTTCTCGATGCTGGCGATGGCGGACGCGATGCCTTGCAGCAACAGCAGCGTGAACCCGATCGGGATCAGCGACTTGAGCAGGTAACGGTGCGGCAACCCCCCCGGGTCGGGCGATCCCTCGTCGATCACGTAGGCCTGCTGCACGTAGTGGAGCGAAAACCAAATGACGAGAATGCAGAGCGCAACGCAGAGCAGCGCGGATGCCAGGTCGACCCAGATCTTGGCGCGGTCAGAGAACTTCGCGTAGAGAATGTCGACGCGCACGTGCTCGCCGTGGCGCATCGCGTAGGACATACCGAACAGGATGAGCGGCGCCAGCAGGTGCCACTCGAGCTCCTGCGCCCACACCGAGCCCTCGCTGAAGAGATAGCGCAGCAGCACGTTGACCGACATGAGCACGACGATGACGAGCGCGAGCCATGAGGTCCACTGCCCCAATACGTCGACGCAGCGCTCGATGCCGGCGCGCACGCCGCTCGCGACGCGCGCGCCAGTTTGCTGCTCCTGCTCAGGCGCCACGGATCTTGCTGTGGTAGACCGCCTCGCTGTAGCCTGCCCAGCTGTCGTACTTGGCCTTGAACGCCATGTACGAGTCATGCACCTTCTTGGTCACCGGGTCCTTGGCGACGGCTTCGGCCAGCACCTTCTTCGTCGCCTCGCGCAGGCTCTTCACCACCGCGTCGGGCAGGGGCTTCGCGATGACACCCTGATTTTTAATGAGGTCCTCCATCGCTTCGGCGTTAGTGCGCTGGCACCAAGCTTCACTGATGACGTTGCACGCAGCGCAGGCGTTTTCGACGATCGCCTGCAGGTCCTTGGGCAGCTTCTCCCACGCGGCCTTGTTGATGAGAAGTTCGGAGACGGTCGCCGTCTCGTGCCAGCCAGTGGTGTGGTAGAACTTGGCGGCTTTCTGCAGCCCCAGCCGCCGGTCCTGGTACGGGCCGACGAACTCGGCCGCATCGATGACGCCTCGCTCCAGCGCCGGGAAGATCTCGCCCCCCGGCAGCAGCTTCACGTCCACGCCGAGCGTCGCATACACCTTGCCCGCGAGGCCCGGGATGCGCATCTTCAAACCCTTGAAGTCGGCGACCGACTTGATCTCCTTCCGGAACCAACCCGTCATCTGCACGCCGGTGTTGCCGCACGGAAAAGCGACCATCCCAAACGGGGCATAGACTTCGTGCCAGAGCGGGATGCCGCCACCGTCATACAGCCAGCCGTTCATACCCTGGAAATTGAGGCCGAAGGGCACGGCGGTGAAGTATTGGGCCGCGAAGGTCTTGCCGGTCCAGAAGTAGCTGTTGGCGTGGTTCATCTCGACCGTGCCTGAGCGCACCGCGTCGAAGCCTTCCAGCGCGGGGATCAGCTCGCCCGCGCCGTAGACCTGGATCTTCAGCCGCCCGTTGGACATCGCGTCGATGCGCTTGGCGAGGTCGGTGGCGCTGCCCGGCCCGTCCATGTAAAAGGGCGCGCCTTTCGGATATGCACTCGTCATCTTCCAGGTGTAGCTCTGCTGCGCGCGCGCGATCATCGGGAAGCCGGCGATCGCGGCGCCGGTTGCTGCGATGGCCCCACCCTTGAGGAATTTCCTGCGGTCGTTACCCATGTAAGGTCTCCCGTGTCGTTAGTCGTTAGTCCTTGGTTTTTATCCCCGCGCTTCTCCCGGAGGGACAAGCGCGATTCAAGATGCACCGCGCGTTTGCACAAAACGCGGACCAAGCGCCAGCCACCCTACTCCCAAACTGTTGTGGGAAGCAATGACCCGGCGCAAGAATCAAATCCATCGTGCAGTGCAGCAATACAACGCCCAAAAATAGCGCAGGATGAACGGCGATGATCCCGTCGGTTCGATCCCACGCAGCTAAACCGGCGTTGTTCGCGTCCGGATTTAGCTGGATTTAGTAGGTCTTGTACTGGAGGTATTTGCCGCTCATCGTAATCTTGACGCGGTCGCCTTTCGGATCGGGCTCGCGGGTAAGATCCATCTTGAAGTCGATCGCGCTCATGATGCCGTCGCCGAACTCCTCGTGTATCAGTTCCTTGAAGGTCGTGCCATAGACGTTGACCAGCTCGTAGAAGCGGTAGATCAGCGGATCGGTGGGGACTGCCGTGGGAAGCGAACCCTTGTATGGCACCTGCTGCAGCAGCAGCACCGCGTCTGCCGGCAGCCCCAGGAGCTTGCCGGCGGTTTCGGCCTGCTGCTTGGTCATCTGCATCTGTCCCAGCAGCGCCGCGGTCGTCCACTCCTTGCTTAGGCCGACCGCTTTCGCGATCTTGCTCCAAGCGAGTCCCTTCTTGATCCTCGCCATCACCACCATCTCGGTAACGTCGGCGCGGGTCATGGGTTTGGCCATGCTCGCCGCAGCGAGCAGTGCTTCGGGTACATCGGATTTCTTCATCGGTCTCTCCTTTGCGTTAAGAGTTCCATGGGTTACCTCACTACCGCCACCAGAGGCTTGACGCCTGCCGGTGATCGTGCGAGAACACCGACCTCGGTTGCGGGTACATCTTCCGTAAGGCCGGGTTTCACAAGCGGCGGGTTGCGCGGGTCGTAGCCGCCTGCGGGGGTTTCCTGGTCGAACGCGCGCGAGCGGTCGACCAGAAATTCGATCAAGTGATTGCGGATGCGATAGTAGTGCGGATGCCGGTGCAGGTCGTGCCGGTTGCGGCTGCGCGGCAAGGTGTTGACGACGATCTCCGCGATCTTGGCGCATGGGCTGTTGGTCATGAGGATGATCTTGTCGGCGAGCAGGATCGCCTCGTCCACGTCGTGGGTGATCATGAACACGGTCTGGTGCGTCTCGGCGCAAATCCGGAGCGCCTCCTCCTGCAGCATGCCTCGCGTCAGTGCATCGAGCGCGGAGAACGGTTCGTCCATCAGCAGCATCTTGGGCTGGATCGCGAGCGCGCGCGCGATGCCCACGCGCTGCTTCATGCCGCCGGAGAGCTCCGCTGGCCGCTTTCTCTCTGCGCCGGTGAGGTTGACGAGGTCGATATAACGCTGGCAGACCTCGCGCACCTGCGCCTTGTCCCAATCGGGCCAGCGCGAGTTCACCGCGAAGGCGATGTTGCCCATGACGGTCAACCACGGCATCAACGCGTGGCTCTGGAAGATGACGGCGCGGTCGAGGCTCGGTCCCTTGATCTCGCGCCCGCCGACGAAAACGTAGCCGCCGGAAGCAGGCTCGAGTCCGGCCAGGATGTTGAGGATGGTGGTCTTGCCGCAGCCGGAATGGCCGATCAGGCACACGAATTCACCTTGCTCGATCCCGAAATGGATATCGTCGAACACCGTCGTTTCGGCGCCGTCGCGCCCGGCGAAGCGCTTGGCGATGCCTTCGATCTTGATCAGCGGATCGCTCACGAGTGAAAATCAGTGAGCAGTGACCAGTGAACGGTGAACGGGAAAACCCGGGCTGCCGGTCTTCTTGCGACGCTCTCGAGGTTCTTGGTTTGGGTGTTATCTGCGTGCATCGGCGTTCATCGGCGGTTTCTTGGTCGTGGCTGTATTTGACCCTACTCGGGAAAAGTCACGAGGCGCGCCAGGCGTGCGAGGATCAGGTCGAGCGTCATGCCGATCAGACCGATGGCGAGAATCGCAGTCAGGATGTTGGTGATAGAGAGGTTGTTCCACTCATTCCACACGAAGTAGCCGATGCCGGTGCCCCCGACCAGCATCTCGGCGGCGACGATCACGAGCCAGGCGATGCCGATCGAGATGCGCATGCCGGTCATGATGGTGGGAGCCGCCGCCGGCAGGATCACGCGGAACGCTTTCCTGAACGGGCCGACTTCGAGCGTCCTGGCAACGTTGAGCCATTCCTTGCGCACCGCGGCGATCCCGAATGCGGTGTTGATCAGCATCGGCCACAGCGAGCAGATGAAGATGACGAACACCGCCGAGACGCCGCTGTCCTTGAGCGTGAACAGCGCCAATGGCATCCAGGCGAGCGGCGAGATCGGCTTCAGCACCTGGATGAAGGGATCGAGCGCACGGTAGATGAGCGGCGACATGCCGATCAGGAAACCAATCGGGATCGCCACCAGTGCAGCGAGAAAATACCCGGCGAGCACGCGGGCGAGCGAATACGCGAGCTGGATGCCGATGCCTTTGTCGTTGGCCCCGCGGTCGTAGAACGGTTCTTTCAGATGCTGCCAGATCTTGGCCGCGACATCGGCCGGCGCGGGAAACGCCGATTTTTGGCCGCTCGCGGCGGCGGCGCCCACCAGCCTGGCGTATTCCGAGTCGACGCTCTGCGGCGCGACAGTCGGCAACGTCGCCGCGTGCCATACCCCGATGAACAGCAGGAACAACAGCATCGAGAGCGCCGACGCGCGCCACGCGATAAAACCGGTCATGCTCACACCGCCACCTCCTTTAATATTTCGATGACTCTTGACATCTCGCGTCGGTGGCCCGACGGCACTCCCGGTCGCATCCCCGTAAACGGGGCGCGTCGCAGGGCGGAAGAGGGGCCCCTCTGGGGATGCGCCCCGGACTCGGTTTCTCGAAGAGTGGTGCGGGCAGGGGCGCGTAAGGCTGCGTTCACCATTGCCAAACGGGGCGCTTTTGCGTCTGCTCCCGCAAACGGGCCGAGGGCGAACGAGTCGCAGCCGCACCCCGGAGACGCGCATAGGATCGGCATTAGCACGACGCGCTCATGATCGGCTCCACGGTCGCATCCCATAAATGGGGCCCTGCTCCACGTTGCGCCGATCCCTGCTCCACGCTCATGCCGCCACCTCCTTTAATATTTCGATGACTCTTGACATCTCGCGTCGGTGGCCCGACGGCACTCCCGGTCGCATCCCCGTAAACGGGGCCCCTGCTCCCCGCTCATGCCGTCCTCTTGATCGCAAAACTTGCCAGATAGGCGTCGGGTTTGGTCGGGTCGAATTCCTTCTTCATCACCGTGAACTTCTTGGATGTCGCCGCTGGCGGTGTGAGTCCAACCTCCTTCATGAGCTTCGCCGCGTCGGTGGCGAGGAACACTTCGCGCGCGATCTGGTCGTAATTCACGTCGCCCTTGATCTGTCCCCAGCGTTTCATCTGGGTAAGTATCCACACCGCAAACGAATGCCACGGAAAGGGATCGAAGTCGATGCGGTCGGGTACTTTCCTCACGTTGCCGAGTCCGTCGGCGAAGGTGCCGGTCAGTACCTGCTCGACCACCGTCACCGGTTGGTTGAGATAGTTGGCGGGCGCGATCGCCTCCGCGATCTGCTTGCGATTCTCGGGCTTCCTCGCAAATGCGGTCGCGTCGATGATCGCCTTGAGCAGCGCATGGTAGGTGTTCGGCGTCTGGGTGACGAATTCCTTGCTCGCCGCAAACGCGCAGCATGGATGCCCCTCCCAGATGTCCTTCGACAGTGCGTGAATGAAGCCGACGCCGTCGTAAACCGCGCGCTGGTTGACCGGGTCGGGTGCAAGAAAGCCGTCGATGTTGTCGGCGCGCAGATTCGCCACCATCTCTGGCGGCGGCACCGAGCGGATCTGGATGTCTTTGTCGGGATCGAGGCCGTGCTCGGCGACATAGTAACGCAGCAGATAGTTGTGCATCGAGTAATCGAAGGGTACCGCAAACTTGAAACCCTTCCACGACTTCGGATCGCGTTTCTCCTTGTGCTTGATCGCCAGCGTGATCGCCTGGCCGTTGATGTTTTCAACCGCGGGCATGGTGTAGGGAATCGGCTGCGCGCCCGCCCCGAGCGTGATCGCGAGCGGCATCGGCGAGAGCATGTGAGCGGCGTCGTACTCCTTGTTGAGCGTCTTGTCGCGGATCACCGCCCAGCCGGCGGTCTTCACCACCTCGACGTCGAGTCCCTGCCTGGAATAGAAACCCATCGGATGCGCCATGATGATGGGAGTGGCGCAGGTGATGGGTATGAAGCCGACCTTGAGCTTCGCCTTCTCGATCTTGCCGGTGGACTGCGCGAAGGCCTCCTTCGCCAAGCCCACAGGGAAGAAAGTCGACACCGCCGCCATCGCGGTGCCGGCGCCCACCGCCTTGAGGAAACGGCGTCGCAGCGCGTCCTGTGGAAACAGCGCGCGCATGATCGCCGACTCTACTGCGCGGCCGGCGAGCAGCTCGCTGTCGCCGCTGCTTGCGATCGGATCCGCTTCATGTGCGGCCTGCGTGGCGTGCCGGCCGCAGCCGCAGCCGGAAGCGAGTGGCGCGTTAGGATCAAACGGATCGTTGAATGCGGACATGGCGGCTTCCTCAGCTATTCGAGGGCAAACTCTTGAGCAGGATGCGTACCAGCCACCTGCGCCGCGCGACCACCGGCGGCAACACATGGTCCAAGTGATCTGTTTTTCCTTGGTTATTTTTTTGTGTCGCAACGCGCGCATATGCCGCGGACTGCGTACACCGCGGCGTGCGCCGCACGTTGTTGGTGCGGTGCGCACCGAATAAGGGCGCGTGTGATCGCCGCGCGCGGCCGGATTGACCTTCGCTGCACTCGCGGCCCTCTCACCCCTCGGCAAGCACGCCGAGGGCCGTTTGCGGGTCATCAACGGGCTGTATCCCGCCGGCGAGCCGGTCGCCGGCCAGGCGCACGAGATCGTCGAATAGCCAAATGATCCGCGTGCGATAATTCGCGCTGTCCCCGCACATAATAATAAACATTTCCATGGCCATCGCCACTCGCGCCGTCATACCCAACCGCCGATGATCTCGCATCGAAGCACGCTCGTCGCTTTACTGTGTCTCGCCTGGATCCTGCCCGGTCTTGTGGGCCACGACCCCTGGAAGCCGGACGAGGCCTATACCTTCGGCGTCGTCTACGACATCCTCAAGGGCGGATCGTGGGTCATACCGTCGCTCGCCGGAGAGATGTTTCTCACCGAGCCGCCGTTCTTCTACCTTTCCGCAGCGGCGAGTGCAAAGCTCTTTTCGTGGCTGCTGCCGGTGCATGACGCGGCGCGCCTGGCGACCGGTTTCTATATCGCGCTCACATTTCTGTTTTGCGGGCTCGCCGGCCGCGAATTGAACGGCGAGCGGCACGGCATCGTGGCAGCGCTGCTGCTGCTCGGATGCTTCGGGCTGGTGGTGCGCAGCCACCAACTGATCAACGACGCCGCGTCGCTCGCAGGTTACACCATCGCTTACTACGGGTTTGCGCTGGCAGCGCGCCGCCCGCTTCCCGGCGGATTCTGGATCGGTGCCGGGATGGGGCTCGTGTTCATGACCCAGGGGTTGCTCGAAGCGGCCATCGTCGTTTTGACCGCCGCCGCGCTGCCGCTGTTCACCGCCTGGCGCAGCCGCGGCTACGCGGCGGCGCTCGCGATCGCGCTCGCCGCGGCGGCCCCGTGGTTTGCGATCTGGCCAGCGCTGCTCTACGCGCAGTCTCCGGAACTGTTCAACCAATGGTTATGGAACGAAAACGTCGCGCGCCTGTTTGCGGGCGGTTCAGAAGCGGGCCTCCTTTACTATTTGCGAATCCTGCCGTGGTACGCGTGGCCGGTATGGCCGATCGCGCTCTGGGCACTGTGGCGGGCGCGCGCAACGGGCTTTGACCAACCCGCAGTGCTTCTGCCGCTGACCGGTTTCCTGGCCACGCTTGCGCTGCTCAGCGCCGCGCCCGAGGCCCGCGAACTCCATGCCTTGCCCCTGCTGATCCCGCTCGCGTTGCTTGCCACACCTGCGGTCCATACCCTGCGGCGCGGCGCCGCCAATGCGTGGTACTGGTTCAGCGTGATGGGCTTTACCTTCTTCGTGATTGTCGCGTGGTTTTACTGGACCGGTCTCGAGCTTGGGCTTCCGGCAAAGTTGCATGGACACCTGCACCGCATCCAGCCCGGCTATGACCCTGGATTCAAGCTCCTGCCGTTCCTGCTTGCAACCACCTACACGCTGGCCTGGTTCGGCGTGCTGGTGGGGTTGCGACGCAGCAGCCCCGAGCGGCCGGTTTTCGCATGGGCGGCAGGCGTCACCACGATCTGGGCGCTGCTTGCGATCCTTTTCATCGGCTGGATCGACACCGGCAAGAGCTATCGTTCGATGGTGGCCTCGCTGCAGCAGGCGCTCCCGAGAAAATACGACTGCCTGTCGAGCAAGAACCTGACGGAGCCGCAACGCGCCATGCTGCACTACTTTGCAAACATCATTACGTACCGCGAGGAAGTGAAAGAACGGCGGCGCAGCTGCGACCTCATGCTGGTGCAGGGCCAGTCGCGATTCGAAGTGCCGCCGCGCGGCTCCTGGCGCAAGATCTGGGAAGGCAACCGCCCCGGCGACAAGGACGAGCGCTACCGGCTCTACCGGAGGCAATGATGAATGCGGAATGATGAATGATGAACGGAAAACGTCGTCCTGCCTCTGGTCCCGACCATCGACTCATCATTCATCGTTCATCGTTCATCGCTTGCTTAATGCATCCGCAGACCCGTGCCGCCGCCGTCGGCGGGCATGCCGTTCGCGATCTCGTCGAGGGTGGCGGGACGCAGTCCCACGATGTTGACTACGAACCTGACCGTTTGCCCCGCAAGCGGGTGATTGGCGTCGACGGTGAGCTTGCCGTTCTCGATGCGGGTGACCCGGAACAGCATCTGCTCGCCGCGCTCGTTCGCGAACATCACCTCGGAACCTAACTCGCGGTGCTGTGGCGGCACGTTCTCGATGTCGTCGGTGAATGTTAGCTCCGGCTTGTGCTGACCGAAACCGTCCTCGGGTGCAAGCATCACTTCCACCTTGTCGCCCGCTTTTCTGCCCTCAAGCGCCTGCTCGATCTTCTCGAACAGCGGGCCGTTGACGCCGTGCATATAACCCACCGGCAGGTCATACTGTTCGAACAGCCGCCCGCCCTGATCCCAGATGCTATAGGTGAGGTAGACGACCGTATTGCGGATAACAGTATCTTCCATGGTGATTGTGTTCGTTGGCGGTCGCGCGATTATCGCACCCCGTCACGCGATGAAACGATGAATGATGAGTGATGAACGATGAACTGGAAAACAGCCACCAAACCCGTTCCGCGTTCCTTGTTCCGCGCTCATCGTTGTCCTTTGCTGTGCCGCACAAATTTCTCGACAATCGCTAAATGGAAGGCGTAAACTGGCCGTCCCCCAGGGGACCAATTTTGTCAGCGGCGAACCCGTAAATCAGTTGTAAATCAGCTCGTTAAGGAGAAGGACATGAACAGTGGACGTGAAGTGGTGGTAGTGAGCGGCGTGCGGACGGCAATCGGTGACTACGGCGGCGGACTGAAAGACTTGGCCCCGACGGAGCTGGCCGCGCAGGTGGTAAAGGAAGCGGTCAAGCGCGCCAAGGTCGATCCGCAGCAGATCAACCAGCTCGTGTTCGGCAACGTGATCCACACCGAAGCCAAAGACATGTACTTTTCGCGCGTGGCCTGCATCAAAGGCGGGCTGCCGCAGGACACCGCCGCGCTTACCGTCAACCGCCTGTGCGGCAGCGGCATGCAGGCCATCGTCAGCGCCGCCCAGTCGATTCAGCTCGGCGACGCTGACGTGACGCTTGGCGGCGGCGCGGAATCGATGAGCCGCGGCGCCTACATCCTGCCCACGTTGCGCTGGGGCCAACGCATGAACGATGGCGGCGCAGTCGACATGATGGTCGGCGCGCTCACCGACCCGTTTGACACGGTGCACATGGGCATCACCGCCGAGAACATCGCCGAGAAATGGAAGATCACGCGCGAGCAGCAGGACGAGTTCGCGGTGGAGAGCCACCGCCGCGCGATCAACGCGATCGAGAAAGGCTATTTCAAGGACCAGATCCTGCCGATCGAGCTGAAGACCCGCAAAGGTACCGTGGTGTTTGACCGCGACGAGCATCCCCGCGCCGACGCGTCCATCGAAGGCATGGCCAAGCTGCGTGCAGCATTCAAGAAAGATGGCTCCGTCACCGCGGGCAACGCCTCAGGCATCAACGACGGCGCGGCGGCTGTAGTCCTGATGGAAAAAGGCGCCGCGCAGAAAGCGGGCTTGAAGCCGATGGCGCGACTCGTATCCTACGGGCTCGCCGGCGTCGACCCCAAGATCATGGGTATCGGCCCGGTCCCGGCGTGCAAGAAAGCGCTCGAAAAAGCCGGCCTCGGAGTCGAGGACATGGACGTGATCGAATCGAACGAAGCGTTTGCGGTGCAGGCGCTCGCCGTCTCCTGCGATCTCAAGTTCGATCCCAGGAAGACCAATCCCAACGGCGGCGCGGTGGGCCTGGGACACCCGATCGGCGCCACCGGCGCGATCCTGACCGTCAAGGCGCTCTATGAACTCCAGCGCATTGGTGCGCGCTATGCGCTGGTGACGATGTGCATCGGCGGCGGCCAAGGCATTGCCGCCGTATTTGAACGGCTGCAATGAAAATGCGAGAGGCGAAAGGAGAGAGGAGACAGGCGTAAAAGCCGTCCTCTCGCTCTCGCCTACGCTTCTCTCCTCTCGCCTCTCTCCTCTCCCCTCTCGGCACGGTAACGCGCGAGCTCGGCGAGGCACAGGTGCGTGAAAGCGAGCCCGCTCGACACGGGCACCAGCAGGTTGATCAGCGGCACGTAGAAAAACACGGCAAGCAGCAGTCCTAGCAGAAACATGCGTCCCCTCGCCCGCGCGAGCAATGCGCGGTATTCGTCGCGGGCCGCATGCTCGGCGAGTGCATCGTAACTAAACAGGCGCTGGTTCAGATACGCCGACAGCAGCGGCGGCAGGACGAATGCGGCGACGCCGGTCAGCCACAGCGGCAACGTCACGAGCCACAACGCGCAAAACATGAGGACGCCGATAATCGAGTTGATGATGCTGCCGGCGATCGTGCCACCGTGTTTTTTCTCCAGCCTGGAGTAGTAGTGTTCGCCGACGAATGACACGATGACCGGTAGGGCGACGACCTCCGTAATCACCATGGCCGTGATCAACGTTGCTGGCGCCAGCAGCACGATCGCCCCGAGCGCGGTCAGTGACCCAATCAGCCAGCCCGCCCCGAAATCTTCCAGCCAGCGCGCCGCTGCGGTCCCGGTAGCGATTCCGTTGAGCCACGCCGTCCAGTCGTCCCAGAACACCCAGGAAAGCGTTGCCCAGATCGCGAGCGCGCCGAGCATGGGCAGCAGCACGATTGCGAGAATGCGCGGCTCGCGAAGGTCGCGCAGCGCGCTGCCGAGAGCGCTCAGAACCTGCGGCACGATTGTTTCACAGTGTTGTCCGTTCCAACGCGTGGAGTTGAACCGGGGCTTGCGTCCGGCTTAAGCGGCCATTCTAAACGCGCCCACCGTAAGCCGGAAAAGGTAAAATGGTTCATGCGGCGAATAATGCTCATAGCGCTCAAACCCGCCCCCTGATTGGCGATGACCGACGCCCTCACCCGACTCCCCGCCTGGCAGGCGCTGCGCGATCATCAGCGGGCTTGCGTGAACCTGAACCTGCGCGAGTTGTTCATCCAGGACCCGGCGCGCTTCGAGAAGTTCTCAGTGCACCGCGGCGACATCCTGTTCGACTATTCCAAGAACCTTGTCACGGAAGAAACGTTGCGTCTGTTCGCCGATCTCGCGCGGCAGCGCGAATTGCCGGGGTGGATCGAACGCCTGTTCAGGGGCGACAGGATCAACGGGACCGAGGGCCGGGCGGCGCTGCACACCGCCTTGCGTGCGCAAAAGCGGATCATGCTCGACGGCCGCGATCTGATGCAGGACGTGTCCGCCGTGCTCGCGCAGATGCGACGCTTTTGCGAGGGCGTGCGCGCGGGCAGGATCAGGAGCGCTGCGGGGCGTGTGTTCACCGATGTTGTCAGCATCGGTATCGGCGGCTCCGATCTGGGGCCGCGGCTCGTCTGCGAAGCGCTCGCGCCTTACGCGACAGGCCGGCTGCGGGTTCATTTCGTCTCCAATGTGGATGGTGCGGCGGTCACCGCCCTCCTCCGAAGCCTCGATGCCGCGACCACGCTCGTCAGCATCGCCTCCAAGACCTTCACCACGCAGGAGACGCTCGCCAACGCGACGACGGCTAAGGCATGGCTTCAAAAAAGGTTGCGCGGCAAGACGGCGGTTGCCAAACATTTCTGCGCGGTGACCGCCGCGCCCGAACGCGCCGGCGCGTTCGGCGTACCGGCGGAGCGGGTGTTTGTCATCTGGGACTGGGTGGGGGGCCGCTACTCACTGTGGTCGGCGATGGGGCTTCCCGTTGCGCTTGCTGTCGGCATGAAGAACTTCGACGCGCTGCGTGCGGGCGCGCGAGACATGGACGAGCATTTCCGCAGCGCGCCGCTCGAGCGCAACGTGCCGGCGATTCTCGGGCTGCTCGGCGTGTGGTACGTGAATTTCTTCGGCAGCGCGACGCACGCGGTATTGCCATACGACGAGCGGCTGCGGCTGCTGCCCGCGTACCTGCAACAGCTCGAGATGGAATCGTGCGGCAAGCGCGTCACCCGCGATGGTGAGTTGGCGGACTACGCGACGGCGCCCGTCGTCTGGGGCACCGCAGGCACTGATGGCCAGCACGCCTATTTTCAGCTCCTGCATCAGGGTACGCATCTGATTCCGGCCGACTTCATCGCCTGTCGCAAACCTCACCACCGGCTGCGCAGGCACCACGAAATCCTGTTCGCCAACTTTGTCGCCCAGACCGAGGCGCTCGCGCGCGGCAAGACCGCCGAGGAAGCGCAAGTTGAGATGCGCGCACAGGGTCTACCCGAAGCCGCGGTCAAACGGCTGCTGCCGCACCGGGCATTTCCCGGCAACCGCCCAAGCACGTCGATCCTGATCGAGCAACTCGACCCGCGCGCGCTCGGGGCACTGCTCGCGCTCTACGAACACAAGGTGTTCGTGGAATCGGTGATCTGGAACGTCAACGCCTTCGACCAATGGGGGGTCGAGCTCGGCAAGACGCTCGCCGATCGCGTCCTGCGGGAACTTGCCGATACCGCGCCGGTATCATCGCATGATGCCTCGACCGCCGGACTCATCAACTACTTCAAAGCCAAACGCAAAAGGAGGAAACCGTGAACGACGAAGCGCTGAACATGAGTATCCGCAAGTTCCTGAAAACAGTAGGCGTCAATTCCCAGCTCGCGATCGAAAAGGCGGTCCACAAGTCAATTGCCGACGGGAAGCTCAAGGGCGGCGAGTCCTTTCCCGCCACGATGACGCTCAGGGTCGGCACGCTCAACCTCGACGTCAAGTTCGACGGCGAAATCAAACTCGAGTGAAACGACCCCCGTGAGATCGTGAGGTCGGGAAATCGGGAGAGGGTGTTCTGCTTCGCTCTCACGCTCTCACGTGTTCATATTCTCCCGCCCTCACGCTTACAGCTTGAGGAAGTGTTCGCGGTAGTACTTGAGCTCTTCGATCGACTCGTAGATGTCAGCCAGCGCCTCGTGCTTGCCGTGCTTGGTGAGCCCCGCCGCGATTTCCGGCTTCCAGCGCCGTGCGAGCTCCTTGAGCGTGCTTACGTCCAGATTGCGGTAATGGAAATAGCCCTCGAGCTTGGGCAGGTGGCGCACCATGAAGCGCCGGTCCTGGTGCACGGAGTTGCCGCACATGGGCGAAACGTTGGCGGGAACATACTGACCCAGGAAAGCGACCAACTGTTCCTCAGCGCCGGCTTCCGAAAGCGTCGACGCCCTCACACGCGCGGTGAGTCCCGACTTGCCGTGGGCGGACTTGTTCCAGTCGTCCATCGCGCCGAGCAGGGCATCGCTCTGGTGCACGGCCAGCACCGGCGCTTCGGCGACGGTGTTGAGCTGGGAATCGGTCACCACGATGGCCACCTCCAAGACCTTGTCCACGTCGGGGTTGAGTCCGCTCATCTCCATGTCGATCCAGATGAGGTTGTTGGGGTCCTGTGCCATAATTGTTGTTTGTAATTTGAAGCGTTTATTGTGTCACAGTTTACGCAACGCTGTTAACTTTCACCAGATGACAATCTTCGGCATTGTTTTTCTCTGCGCAGTTGCGCTCGCCACCCTGCTGCGGCTGTGGCTCGCCTGGCGCCACGTGAGCTACGTTCATGCACACCGCGGGACGGTGCCGGCCGAATTCGCGGAGCAGATCAGCCTCGACGCGCACCAGCGGGCCGCCGACTACACCTGCGCCAAGACGCAGTTGACGATGGCGAGCGTGGCAGTGGAAGCGCTGATCGTGCTTTGGCTTACGTTCGGCGGGGGGCTGCAAGCGATGCACGAACTTACCGTTGCATGGCTGTCCGCTGGAATCGGGCGCGGCCTGGCGCTGATCGCCCTTATCACGGCGGTGATGACGGCGGCTGAACTGCCGTTCAGTATCTACCGCACGTTCCGCATCGAGGAGCGTTTCGGCTTTAACCGGATGACGCTCAGCTTGTTCTTCCTCGACATGGCCAAGTCGGTGCTGATCGCGGCGGCATTCGGCATCCCGCTCGCCGCCTGCGTGCTGTGGCTGATGGAAAAGATGGGAACCTACTGGTGGTTCTACGCCTGGCTGGTGTGGGTCGGCTTCAACCTGTTCATGCTTGCGGTCTACCCCTCATGGATCGCCCCGCTGTTCAACAAGTTCTCGCCGATGGAGGATGCCGAGCTCAAGGATCGGATCGAGCGCCTGCTCGCCAGATGTGGATTCAAGGTCAGGGGGCTCATGGTGATGGACGGGTCCCGGCGCAGCAGCCACGGCAACGCCTATTTCACCGGCTTCGGCCAGTCCAAGCGCATCGTGTTTTTCGACACGCTGCTCACGCGCCTGAACCCGCCCGAGGTTGAAGCGGTGCTCGCGCACGAGCTGGGCCACTTCAAGTTGCGCCACGTCGCGAAGCGCATGGCATGGATTTTTGCGGTCAGCCTTGGGTTCTTGTGGCTGCTCGGCTATCTCGCGCAACAGGACTGGTTTTTCCATGGACTGAACGTGGCAGCCCCATCGACGGCGATGGCGCTGGTCCTGTTCTTCATCGTGCTTCCCAGCTTCACCTTCCTGTTGCAACCGCTCGGCGCCATGTACTCGCGCAAGCACGAGTTCGAAGCCGACCAGTATGCGGTGCAAAATGCATCGGCCAGCGACCTTATGACGGCCTTGGTGAAGCTCTACCGGGACAACGCGTCGACGCTCACGCCGGACCCCGCGCATTCTGCATTCTACGATTCCCACCCGCCGGCGCTCAGTCGCATCGCGCGGCTTAAAACTTCGTGAGCGGTGAGCGGTAAGCGGCTGGAATCTCGCGTTAACCGAAGACATTGGAGCTTGCTGCTTACCGCTTACCACTTACCTGGGAGAGAGCATGAAGCTGGTCATCAAATGCTTGATGGCAATAACCGTGATACTGTCGTTTTCTACGGCAGCACAGGCCGATCCCTTCCCCAACGCCGATCCGAAGGTTGGCAAGAAGCGCTTCGACGAAGCGAAGTGCAATGCCTGTCATGTTTCGCTGATGGGCGGCGACGGCAATCGCATCTTCACGCGTCCCGAGCGCAAGGTGAAGGACGCACAGGCGCTCGCCAAGATGGTGCGATTTTGCGTCAGCCAGACCGGGGCCGGTATTTTTCCCGAGGACATCGACCATATCGCCGCGTACCTCAATCGAGACTTTTACAAGTTCAAGTGATTGGTAAACGGTGAGCGGCAATAACCCTTTTTTCCTGAGCAACGGAGATTCATCCGCGCCCCGCGACTCACCGCTTACTGCTTACCGCTCGCTGTCTCGTATCAACCACTTTCGATGGAGTCCCGTATGACAGAAGACCTAGCCCGGAAAAAATGCAAGCCGTGCGAAGGCGGCGTGGCGCCGCTCAAGCCGCAGGAGATCGACCATCTGCTCAAGCAGATCGACGGCTGGGAATATGCGAACGGCGTGATCGCCAAGACCTACTCGTTCAAGAATTACTACCAGACGATGGCGTTCGTCAACGCAATCGCATGGATTTCGCACCGCGAGGATCATCACCCGGATGTCTCTGTCGGCTACAACAAGTGCCGCGTCGAATACTCTACGCACGCGATTGGCGGGTTATCCGAGAATGACTTCATTTGCGCAGCCAAGATCGACGCGCTGTTTTCGCTATGAGACTTAACCGCCGATGCAAGCCGATAAACACAGACAAATGGACTGCGTTGATCGCCCGCCCTAAGTATCGGCGTTCATCGTTCATCCGCGGTTTGAGTTTTTGATGCCGGGCGGGAAGCAACAGCATCACGATTCCCAGGTCGAAGGTCGGATCGTCGCCAGTTACGGGCGGCGTTATCTGGTTGAACTCCCCGATACCACGGTTCTTGACTGCGTTACCCGGGGCAAGCGTGGCGATGTCGCGTGCGGCGACCGCGTCAGTGTCGCCCGCAGTGCGCCGGGCCAGGGCGTAATCGAAGCGATTGCCCCGCGCATGACGCTGCTGTACCGCTCTGACGCGTACCGGCAAAAATTGATTGCTGCCAACGTGACACAAATCATCATCGTGGTGGCAGCAGTGCCCACCTTCAGCGAAGACCTTGTCAACCGCTGCCTGATCGCGGCCGAGTACGGCGGCATGAAGGCGCTCATCGCGCTCAACAAATCCGACCTTCCGGAAAGCGCGGCGGCGCTTTCCTCGCTGGAGTTTTATCGCGCTCTCGGCTACCGCGTGCGTGCGCTCAGTGCCAGGCGTGATGTGCAGCCGCTGTGTACGTGTCTTGAAAACGAGGTGAGTGCGCTCGTCGGGCAATCTGGAATGGGCAAGTCGACAATCATCAACCGGCTGGTGCCGGGCGCGGCGGCGCGCGTTGCCGAGGTTTCTGCCGCACTTGATTCCGGGCGGCACACCACCACGTACGCGCGGCTCTATCACCTGAACGCCACGAG
>MERI01000204.1 GCA_001772005.1 Betaproteobacteria bacterium RIFCSPLOWO2_12_FULL_62_58
GGGAGAGGGGGGAAGATCGGAGGCTCCGCTCCTGGAGGGCGCGGGGAGAACGGCCTCGAACATGCCACGCAGCGGGTCTGGCTCAACACCGCGCTTGTGGATTTTCTTGATTACCGGCGGCGCTGTTTCGTCGCGCTCGGCGGTCTCCTTGAGCGCCTTGATTTCCTTTGGGGTATAGGCACGGTTGGCGTCGATACCCTTGAGCCGCAGTGGCCGCTCGACCGTTACCTTCCAGTATCCGAAGGCTTCGTTGGGAAAAATCTTCGACTGCTCGGTCTCCTCGAACTTGAGAAATGTCTCGCAAATGCGGTTGATATCTTCCTCGGACAGCTCACAGTTCTTCTTGCCCAGGTTTTTGCGCAGCGGCTTGAACCACTGCGTCGCATCGATCAACTGCACTCTGCCCTTGCGATGCGCGGGCTTGCGGTTGGTCAGCACCCAGATGTAGGTCGCGATGCCGGTGTTGTAGAACATGTTGAGCGGCAGAGCGACGATGGCCTCCAGCCAGTCGTTCTCGATGATCCAGCGGCGGATGTTGCTTTCGCCCTGCCCCGCATCGCCAGTGAAGAGCGAGGAGCCGTTGTGCACCTCGGCGATGCGGCTGCCGAGCTTCGTGCTGCGCTTCATTTTCGAGAGCATGTTGGCGAGAAACAGCATTTGACCGTCGCTGGAGCGGGTCAGCAGCGAATACTCCGGATCGCCCGCGTGCTCGATGACGAAGCGCGGGTCCTTGATGCCGTCCTTGCCACCCATGCGTTCGAGGTCGCTCTTCCAGCTTTTCCCGTAAGGTGGATTGGAGAGCATGAAGTCGAACTCGCGTGAAGGGAACGCGTCGTTCGACAACGTCGAGTGCTCTGGCCCGCCGACGATGTTGTCCGCCGCGTCGCCCTCACCTTTGAGCAACAGATCGGCCTTGCAAATCGCATAGGTCTCGGCGTTGATCTCCTGGCCATAGAGGTGGGTGGCGACCTGCTTGCCGTGCTCCGCGGCAATCTGCTGCAACGTTTCCTCGGCCACCGTCACCATGCCGCCGGTCCCACATGCACCGTCGTAGAGCAGGTAGGTGCCGGATTCAATCTCATTCGCGACTGGCAACAGGATGAGCTTCGCCATGAGTTTCACGGCATCGCGCGGCGTCCAGTGCTCGCCCGCCTCCTCGTTGTTTTCCTCGTTGAAGCGGCGCACCAGCTCCTCGAAGATCGTCCCCATCGCATGGTTGTCGAGGCCGGGATGCTTGACCGAACCGTCAGCATTCAGTACTGGGTTGGGACCGAGGTTGATCGAGGTGTCGAGCAATTTCTCGATCAATGTGCCGAGCGCATCCGCTTTCGAGAGACGCGGAATCTGGTTGCGGAATTCGAAGTTTTCGAGGATGTCCTGAACATTAGGCGAGAACCCGTCGAGGTACGCCTCAAAGTCGGCCCTGAGTTGCTGCTGGCTCGCGCGGGAGCGTAAATCGCGCAGCGTGAATTTCGACGTATTGCAAAACGCTTGCCCGGCCGCCTGCCGTAGGGCGGCATCCTGGTGCACGATGCCCGCCTTGTCGAGGGACGTTTTCATGTCCATACAGCTTAGTTGGCTTGGTTCCATCGTGGCAATTCTTGAGTGTTTTTGGCTACTTGTTTGGATTCGTATGAACTTTGGGAACGCAATCATTATGCCCCTGCTACCGGGCATTGACTACACGATACTCGGGTGCCAGTCTTTACCGAATGCAGGCGGAGCGCGTGATCCGATCCAGTGTCTCGCGGCCCAACGGTCCGGCGATCAGCCGAGCCGAGCCGCACGTCTTTTGCGCGGAGTGGGAACGGGGAGCGGCTTTGCCACGACGCGCGTCGGCCGCATCGCCGGGTCGGACGCGCCCGGGTGAGGACTCTTCGCCATTCTGGCTCGGCAGTACTCCAGGTTCGCCACCGCACGTTCGTTGGTAGGATCCATGCGCACAGCTCGCTGCAACGTCGCCTCCGCTTGCTGGTAGCGCTCGGCCAACACCAATGTCCACCCGAGGTCGCTCACATACGCCGCATTTGCCGGACCCAATTCAATGGCGCGGCGGCTCGCCGCCAAAGCCTCTTCAATGAAACCCTCGTGACCCGCACAGCAACCTATACCTTGTTGAAGCGCCGCAGCAGCCGGAAACTTACGCGCGGCCCCACGGTAGAATTCGAGCCCATCGGCATATTTCTCAATGCCGATCAAAAAGCTGCCCGCTTCATCGATGATCTCTGCGAGGTCTTCTGTGTCTTCCGGCAACGCAAGCAGAGAGAGGAACAACCGTCTCCCCTCAGCACGACGCTTACGCTGGTACTGGACCGAACCCATGCTGAGAAGAACAGGGGCGTAGTTCGGCTTAAGAGTTAACGCCTTCTGCAGCGCGGCTATGGACGCGGCTGATTCACCGAGCGCATTACGGAAGATGCTTTCGGCGTACGCCGCTTCGGCCGCGAATTGCTCGGCCGTTCGGGACGCTTTCGACTTTTTCGCCTTTCTTCCTCTCATCTGCCTTGATACGTTCCTACCTCTTGCCATCTGCGTGTCGTCAAGCTACTTGACGAATCGCTGATGGGGGTGATGCACAACAACTTCACCACCCCGCCTCCCGTTGGTCGGCACCCCTCCTCGACAAGGAGGGGAGAAAATTCTGCATCGCGTCGCTAGAGTCCCAGCGATTGGCTCTGGGTCAATGACAGCGCGCGTTCGTAGTAGCTTAAGTCAATGTAGCGTTCGGGCGAAGGCGCTTTGCCGCCCCACTGCCCCTCGATCTCGGCGCGCAGCGCGAGCATGTTGTTGAAGCCCGCAAGATCGAACTGCGCGTCGGGCACGAGTCCGAAGCGCGGATCGGCGAGGAGCGCGTAAGTTGTCTCAGCTATCTTTTCCGGCAGCTTCAACCATTTCACCAGCAGTGCCGCGGCCGCCTCCCGGTTGGCGGGGGTAAGCGCCCATTGCAGCGCTTCGAGGTACGCCGCAAGGTAACGCTCCAGCGCCTCGGCGTTCGACTTCGCCCACGCGCGCATCACGAACGCGCCCGTCGCCTGGTAGGGACCGATGAGATCCACGACCCGGCCCAAGCTCTTCAATCCTTGTGCCGCAGCCTGGATCGAAAACGGCGGGTTCAATATCGTGGCGGCGTTGTCCTTGTTCTCCAGCATGGCCTTGGCGCGCAGCGGCGTGGCCCCCACGGGCTTAACCGTGTAGTCCTGATCCGGCTTCAGTCCGTGATTGAGCAGGATTTTTTTCGCCTGCAACGCATAAGCGGTGTTGGGCGCGTCAACGATGAGTGTGCGCCCTTTGAGATCGGAGACCGATCGAATCTCCGGCTGCACGAAGAATTCGTTCATGCTGCTGTCTCCGCCCATGACGATCACGACGTCCTGGCCCGCCATCTCGGCCATTGCCACGGCGTTGTCGACGGCGCCATGCGCGATATCGAAAGCGCCTGCCGCCAGCCCTTCCCGCAGTTCGGTAGAATTGCTCGTGAACTGAAGGTTGACCTTGAGCCCACGCCCCATGAACAGCCCCTTGTCGAGGCCCGCGTAAAGCGGAAGGTTCTGTGCGCCCGGGAAAACCTTTACCCGCAGTGTTGTCGGCAAACGACTTGCTCCTTTCGATCCACAAGATGACTCATGACCGGTCACCCAGCGGCCAGATCGCGCATCACGGCATACAGCGCATTCTGCGCTTCGAAGCCGATGCCGGGGCGGTCGGGAAGTTTGAGGTAGCCGCTTTCCACTTTTGCGTCGTCGGCGAAGCCGGCGAAAATGCCGAACACGCCGGGATAGGCCTCGCAGCCGCCCAATCCGAATCCCCCCACGATCGCGAGCGTCATCTGGTTGCCGCCGTGAGGAAAAACGGATTTTCGCTGCCAGCCTTCGCGTTTCAGCATCTCCAGCGTGCGAGAGAACTGCACGACACCGTAGGACTGTGGCACGTCGGTCTGGATGATGTCGCGGTCGGCGCGCAAGCCGCCGAAGCGTACCAGGTTCTGCACGTCCTGGGTGGAGAACAAATTCTCGCCGGTGCCGATCGGCGCGTCGTAAATCGCGCCAAACTCAGCGAGTAACGAGTAATCGAGCGGATCGGTAGGCTCTTCGAACCAGCGCAGCTTGTACGGCGCAAGCGCCTTGGCGTAGGCGAGCGCGCGATTGCGATCGAAGCCGGCATTGGCATCCACCGCCAGGTTCGCGCTTGAGTTCACGACCTTGAGCGCGGCCTCGACACGGGCCACGTCCTCGGGAACCGGCGCGCCGCCGACCTTGATCTTCATCGTGGTGTAACCCTGGTCGAGCTTCGCGCGAATTTCGTCCTGCAGTTCTTTCAGTCCCTTCCCGGGCTCATACCATCCACCGCCGACATAGCACGGTATTTTGTCGATCGTCTTGCCGCCGTTGTAACGCTCGGCCAGCACGCGGTGCAAGGGCTTCTCCGAGATTTTCGCGACCGCATCCCACGCCGCGACTTCGATGGCGCCGATCGGGACCGAGCGCTCGGTGTGTCCACCCGGTTTTTCCCGCTGCATCATGCAGGCGAGGATTTTTTCCGGATCGAGATTGTCACCCGCAGCGTTCACGAGCGATTCGGGATTGGCTTTGAGGATGCGCGGGATGAGGCGCTCGCGCATCTGCGCGCCGCACGCGTAGCGGCCGGTGGAGTTGAACGCGAAACCCGCGACCGGCTTGCCTTCGCGAATCACGTCGGTGATCACCGCGACTACCGAGGTGGTCATTTCGCTGAAGTCAAATACGGCGTTACGGAGACTGGATTTCAGCGGGATGGCCGTTTCCCGGATAGCGGTTATTTTCATGCGACGTATGTCACCAGGTTCCTGCTGCCGAGAATTAGAAATAGAACGCTTAGAATAGGCATCCTAATGGATTCCCGATCCCCGATTAAGGCATTCGAGGACAGGCTCCTCGGGAATGACGTTTCCTTTCTCCTCTCGCCTCTCGCCTCCCCCCTCTCGCCTCACGCTTTGTCGCTGAATCCTGAATCCTCGATCCTGGCTTCTCAGTCCACCTTGATGCCGGCCTGCCGAATGACCTTGGCCCATTTCCCGATCTCGGCGCGGATGATCCGGCCGTACTCGGCGGGGCCGCTCCCGGTCGGGTCCACGCCCTGATCGACCAGTCGCTGGTGCATGTCGGGCCGCTTCACGACGGTCGCGATGGCGCCGCTCAATTTGTCGACTATATCGCGCGCCACGCCGGCGGGAGCCAGCACGCCCCAGTAACCCACCACGGACGCTGCAGGGTAACCCGATTCGGCCAGGGTGGGTACCGCCGGCAGCGCCGGCGCACGCGACGGGCCGGTGACCGCCAGCGCACGGATCTTGCCGGCGTTCGCGTGCGGGCCTGCGGCGCCTATGCTCGAGAACATGATCGAAACGTGCCCCCCCAGCAGGTCGACGATGGCAAGCCCCACTCCCTTGTACGGGATGTGCACCATCTGCACTCCCGCAACCTGCTTGAAGAGCTCTCCCGCCAGATGCGTCGCCGTGCCGTTGC
>MERI01000205.1 GCA_001772005.1 Betaproteobacteria bacterium RIFCSPLOWO2_12_FULL_62_58
CTACTCCTCTTCATTGGCATTATCGCCGTTACGATGGAGCAGTTCATCCACTTAACGAAGCCCAAAATTCTGTCCAAAAAAGCGAGGCCACCTCTTTTGGCATTTAACCACCCGTTCGAGATCGACGCTTGTCAGCGGCACCGCGTGCCGGGGTGCGCGGCCCAACGGGAACGTTATGTCTTTCCATAGTGAGTCTCAACCGTGACCGAACAGCAAGCAGTCACCGTACCTAGCCCCGTAGAGTTTTTTCTCAATGTCCCTCTCTACGAGATCTTCCCCTACGACGGGGACTCTGCGCCGCTGGTTTGGAACGTCGAATACTTCGAAGGAACTCTCGACTCCTACTGTCATGAGTGTGGCGCACATAGCATCTTCGACAGGACGCCGAAGGATAAGCACTACGATTTAAAGAAGTCCACTTACGACCATGTCTTTGCGGTGGAGTTGACGTGTACGCGCAACCGCAAACACACATTGTTCTTTCTATTCAAGGCATGGAAGAAAACAGTGCAGAAGGTTGGCCAATACCCATCAATCGCTGACCTTAACCTATTTGACGTCAAAACATATTCCGCAGTCCTACCGAAAGAGCAGTTCCGAGAATTCACTCGTGCAATTGGTTTGTCCGCTCATGGCATCGGCGTTGGCTCATTCGTTTACCTGAGACGAATTTTTGAGTCCCTAATCGCGGAAGCATATGCCTTGGAGCGTGCGGCAGAAAACTGGGATGAGGCTCAATATCAACAGAGCCGAATGTCGGAAAAGATTGAAATACTGAAAGCGCGTTTGCCAGATTTTCTCGTTCACAATCGAGGTTTGTACGGAATCCTCAGCAAAGGCATCCACGAACTCACAGAGAATGAGTGTTTGAAGGCTTTCCCCATCGTCAAAGTCGGTATCGAAATCATTCTAGACGCCAAACTGGAACAGCTTCAAAGAACCAGGAAGCAACGTGAGGCAGAAAAAGCAATTCAAGCACTCGCCTCATCTGTTTCAAATAATGGAAGTCAGACATAACACGGCAGTCACCCGGGCGCTGCGCGATAGAAGCGCGCAGCGCCGGTTACTTCCACGTGTGTGCCGGGCATGGCACGGAACTAACGGGGAGCAAGTCCTCGAACCAGGTAAAGGAGGAGCCGAAGGTTAGGAGAAGGGCAAGCCGCGCACTTCAGTCAACCATTTCGCGCACCTGCGGTTGGGCGCGGACGTTCGATCAAGAGATGAAAGAGATCAATCCATCGGCGGCGTTCTTCGTCAAACTGGGCTCCGGTGGTCACTGGGAAGCCGACTGCCTACAAAAGGATCACACTCTTCGGCTCGGCTTCGACGAGACCGATCACGCCGCCTGCATGAGAGGCGACTGGCAGAAAATCAGAAATGATCTTCTGGGAGAGGGCCGCGCGAAGGGAAAGGCGACGGAAATAGCGAACGAGATTCGGTACTTCTACGAGGCAGACGAAAACACCCTGTGGGTGACATTCTTCGGCAATCGGATGTGGTGGGCGTTTGCGAGAAGAGAGGTCACTCGACTTCCCGACGGCAGCAAGACAAGGAGTGTCATCGCCAAATGGCGGAGTACTGACCTTCAAGGAAACAGCCTTTCGCTGGAGAAGATCAGCGGACGATTTCTTCAGGTTCGTCGATTCCAAGGGACCATATGCTCCGTCGATCTCGAATACGCCAAGAACAAGATCAACGGCAAGAAGCCTGCAGTGGTGGGGGAGGCGGAGGCCGCGATGCGCGACCTTGAAACCCGGCTTGTTCCTCTGATTCGAGCCTTGTCGTGGAAGGACTTCGAGCTTCTTGTTGACCTTATCTTCTCGAACGCTGGTTGGCAAAGAATCAGCGTTCTGGGCAAGACTGAGAAGACACTCGACATCGACCTTCGAGCACCGGTCACGGGCGAACGGGTCATGGTTCAGGTCAAGTCCGCATCCGACAAGCAAGAGTACTCCCGCTATCATGAAGAGTTCTTGCAAGCAAAGGACTTCTCTCGACTGTTCTACGTCGTCCATTCGCCATCCCCCGACCTGGCTGACGTTCCCGCGCTTCCGAACTCGACAATCATCTACGCACCTTCGCTGGCGCAAATGGTTGTCAACGCGGGGCTGTCAAGGTGGCTGATAGAGAAGAACACATGATCATCGAACAAACGCATGGAGCACTACGGCGTGCCCGCGGCGGGCACGCCGAGGCTCATGCGTGACGTGAGGCCTCAAGGAACAATCACGCGACAATGGGCTCCACGTTAGGCGTCACGCACATGAGTGAGAAGCAAGCGATCGAGCGGGGAACCGCTGAGGGCTTCCTCGTTCTCTACAACCAGCTCCTTGGCACAGACTTCAGGATCGTGGAGATGGGAGACGCGCCCGATGCTCGCTGCGCGGACTCACACGGGAACGCGCTGAATCTCGAAATCACTACGACGGAAGATCGTCCGGGGGACATCAAAGCTCTTCTGGGTCGGTCCAATAGTCGGAGCGTAGAGGCCCTTCGGGCTCACGTTGATCGCGTCGCGCGAGGCGAGGAACGTCCTCAGTTCAGCAGCCTTTCTGACGAGGTGAGCGACCACCTTGTCAAGAGGCTCAAAAGCAAGATGAAGAACGACTACGGATCGAACGCAGCCCTTGTCGTTCGAGATTCATCGGGTGTCGACTGGGACTGGGACGAGGTAAATCCAGCCATCCGTAGCCGAGTCGATTTAACGAAAAACCCGTTCGGTCGAGGAATCTGGTTGCTGTCCCGCGTCAAGGACCGCTTGTTTCAGATCGCATGAACCGGTGGTCAGCCCCGTGATGACCCCCAAATTCGAGAGGGACGCATCGCCAGCAACGCTCCGCTTGCCGGCTCACGCTCCTCAATTGGAGCGTTGAGGCTGTAGAAAAACCCTCACCGAGAATTTTTGGAAAACTTCGACAAAACGAGACCGCTCAGAACACCCTGTACCGAACGATCGCATGACTCGGAGGGCCACCCTTAGAACAAAACGCTCAGCCGTGCTGTTCTTCCGGTACTGCGGAGTCGAGCTGCTCACCCTCCATCTCGAACCACGACAATTTGCTGCGCAGGCTGACGACACTGCCGACGATGATCAGCGTTGGCGGCGCGAATTGCGCGGCAGCGGCAAGCGCGGGCAGCGTTTTCAGCGTGCCTGTCAGCACGCGCTGGTTATCAGTCGTACCCTGCTGCACAATCGCGGCCGGCGTCGTCGCGGTGAGTCCGTGTGCGATGAGCTGCTCGCAAAGTACCGGCAAGCCGAGCAGTCCCATGTAAATCACCACCGTCTGGCTCGGCCGCGCCAGCGCATTCCAATCCAGATTCATGCTGCCATCCTTCAAATGGCCGGTGACAAATACACAGGATTGCGCATGATCCCGGTGCGTCAACGGGATGCCCGCGTATGCAGCAACACCCGAAGCCGCCGTAATCCCCGGCACGACCTCGAACGGAATGCCCTGCCCCGACAGTGTTTCGATTTCCTCGCCGCCGCGACCGAAGATGAACGGGTCCCCGCCTTTCAGCCGCACCACCCGCTTGCACTGCCGCGCGAGCTGCACGAGCAAATCGCTGATCGCCTGCTGCGGCATGGTGTGCCGCCCGCAGCGCTTGCCGACGTAGATGCGTTCGGCATCCGCACGGGCCAGTTCCACAATCGCGGGTGCGACGAGGTTGTCATAGACGACGACGTCGGCCTGTTCCAGCAGCCGTGCTGCGCGCAACGTAAGCAGTTCGGGATTCCCCGGACCGGCCCCGACCAGATATACCGCTCCGCGCTGCGCCGGCGCATGCTGTGGAACACGCTTCAGGAAACCTGCTCGTGAGTTCATTATTGACGCATCTCGCACAACACGGTTGGCCGGTATCGACTCATTGCTGCCGCCTGGGAATGTAGCGCACGACGGGTGCTCATCGCTGGCCGGCGAAAATCCCGGCGGGGAAAATGGTTTTCTCCGACCTTGCAAGCGCCGCAGCGTAAGGATCGACCGCCGTCTCGAGCTCCTCGCACCACGACGGGTGGCTGTAGCTCATGTCCCTCAGAAACCACAACCCGCGCGCCGACTGGCACGCTGCCGCCAGCATGTGGATTTGCTCGCCGGCTTCGGGCCCGACGATGCAGCCGCCGAGCAGCTGTCCCGTTTCGGCATCGTGCACGACTTCGATATAGCCCTCGTAATCATGATGGGCGCGCGCCTTTCCCGAGCCACCGAGACTCGACAGCGCCACTTCGGGCTCGAATCCTGCGGCTTCGGCGAGATCTTCGGTGAGCCCGACTGCGGCGATTTCCAGCGCTGAATCGATGACCACCGGCACCTTGTGATAATTCGCGCGCATCCGGTTGCCGTTGATCGCGTTGGCTGCGGCGACCTTGGCGTCGTGCAATGCGGCGTTCGCGGTCATCGGACCCGGCTTCACGTCCCCGACCGCGTAAATGCCCGCCGCACTGGTTTCCAGGTATTCGGATACCTGCACGAATCCCTCTTCGTCCACCGCGACGCCGGCTTCGCGCAAGCCAAGCCCGTCAACACGCGGCTGCCTGCCGACCGCGACCAGGACTTTGGCGAACTTGCCGGTGTAGCCATCGCTGAGATTCACGCCGATCCCGTCGCATGCCGCCGTCCAGCTCGACACCGATGCGTTGAGGCGCACTTCGATGCCGATGCGGGCAAACTTGCGCTCCAGCATGGCGCTCGCCCGCTCCGGAATGCGCGGCCGATCGAGTAACCGGTCGCGCTGTTCCACGATGCACACACGCGAGCCGAACTGGTGCAGCAGGAATCCAAGCTCGACGCCGATTGCGCCGCCGCCGATGCACAGCACCAACTCCGGCAGCTCCGTCAGGCTCAACATGAAATCGCTCGAGTTCAGGATGCGCTCGCCGTCGGTCGGGCAGGTTTCGAGCTGCCGCGGCGTGGAACCGGTGGCAAGAATGATGCGCCCGGCCTGGATGATGTGCGGCGCCTCGGTGTGCGCCGCGCCGTGCGTGGTCGAACGCAGCGCCACGCGCTGCCCGCCGAGCAACTGTGCCTCGGCTCTAAACACCCGTACCCCGAGGCGTTTCAGCCACATCGAAAAATTGTCGCGAATGCCAGAAACGACCGCGTTCTTGTGCGCCGCCGCGGCACGAAAATCCCCGCGCACCCGGCCGACCAGCCCGCGATCCTGCAGGTTGTTCACGTCCTCGATCAGCGTCGCCAGATGCAGCAGCGTCTTCTTCGGAATGCAGCCCTGGTTCAGGCAGGTGCCGCCGGGCTGGGCTCTTTCCACCAGAGCGACCTTGGCGCCGAGATGCGCCGCGGTCAGCGCGGCCTTGTAGCCGCCCGGCCCGCTGCCGATGACGATCAGATCGAAGTTCATTGCGCTTGAGCGCTGCTCAGCAAACCGGTTCCGGCTCGCGCTTCACGGCGGCCGCGGCGGACTGCCGGGCGCCGGCTTTGATGCGCCGCGCGAACGCAACGAAGCGCTGCGCCCAGTTGTGCGCGCCGACGCTGCGCAGATGGGCGTAACAGGCAAACACGTTGTGGCACGTGATGCCGTCGCGCCGGCCGTCGATACCGAACCCGCGCAGCACTTCGTAGCCGAAGCTCACGCCGGCGCCGATGTTCTCAAGCGTTGAATAGTGGAATTCGTGGGCGGCAACTTCGCCGCCGTTACCTGCCGCGCCAAGTTGCGGCCAGGGATGGCGGTCCGTCTCGCGCAGGCGCACGTAGCCGCGGCCCGCCGGCTTGTCGTGCATCACCACGTCCGCGGGGATCACTCCCGTCATTTGCCGCGTGACGCCGTTCCAACTGATGCTGCGCGCGAGATACATGAGCCCGCCGCATTCGGCGTAGACCGGCAGCCCGCCCAGCGCCGCGCGCCGGATGTCCGCCCGCAGCGCGGCATTCGCCTCCAGTTCCTGCATCAGGCGTTCGGGGAATCCGCCGCCGATGAACAGCGCGTCGAGCGCCGGCAGCCGCGAATCGCGCAGCGTATCGACCGGCACCAGTTGCGCACCTGCTTGCCTGAGCGCTTCCAGGTCATCGGCGTAATAAAAACCGAACGCGCGGTCGCGCGCCCAGCCGATGCGCAGGTCGGCGGCCGGCGCGGATGCCGCGGCGGCGACCGCCGCAGCACTTCCACGCCTGCGCATCGGTGGCAGCCATCCCGCGATTTCAAGCACGCGGTCGAGATCCACCTGCCTCGCCACCGCAGCGCCGATCTCGCCGATTTTCGCGGAGGCTTCGGCGCTCTCGTTGCTCGGCATCAGGCCGAGATGGCGTTCGACGATTTCGATGCGGGCATCGTGATGCACCGCGCCGACCACCGGCACGTCGGTGTAGTGCTCGATCACCGCGCGCAGCTTGGCCTCGTGCCGCGCGCCGCCGAGATTGTTGAGAACCACGCCGGCAATGTTGATGTCGCGGTCGAAAGCCTGAAAGCCGAGGATCAGCGGCGCGATGCCGCGCGTCATGCCGCGCGCGTCGATCACCAGCACCACCGGCGCGCGCAGCAGCGCAGCCAGCGCCGCATTGCTGTTGCTGCCGTCGAGGTCGAGGCCATCGTAGAGCCCCTTGTTGCCCTCGATCAGCGCGAGATCTGCGTCGGCCGCGTGGCGCTCGAAATAGGCGGTGATTTCGGCGCGCTCCATCAGGTAGAAATCCAGATTGCGGCAGGTCCTGCCGGCGGCGGCCGACAACCACATCGGATCGATGTAATCCGGCCCTTTCTTGAATGGCTGCAGCGCGATACCGCGGTCGCGCAGCGCTTGGCACAAGCCGATGCTGATCGTGGTCTTGCCCGAGGACTTGTGGGCCGCCGAAATCAGCAACCGGGGATGATGGCGATTCATATTGATGATCCGCTTCAGCCGGCGTTTCTTACGCCGCTTTCGCCTCCAGCGTATCGACCAGCCGCGAGTCCAGGCTCTCCGGCAGGAATCGCAGCAGCTTGACCGCCAGCAACACGATGATCGCGGCCACCGCAACACCACCCAACGCCAGCATGATCTCGGGCGCGCTCGGCGCATACGGGTGCACCACGCCGTCGAAAAAGCTGCTCGATACCTGCATACCCGGGAACAATTGCAGCGGATACGCCTGCCCGCCGATGATCGTCACATACATCTGCGCCAATGCGCCCAGCACGACCAGCAGCGCCGCTGCGGCTATCCAGGCGCGCGATTTGTTGAGCGCCGGATGGACGAGAATCGCGAGCGGGGCAAGGCTGCCGAGCGCGACCTGCCCGACCCAGAACAGGACCGGGTACACGCCGCCTGCCAACAGGATGAATCGTTCGAAATCCTGCTGCTTCGCGACGTAGAGGTTGGTGAGATGGTGCACCGCCACAAAATACAGCGTGGCGGCGACAAACACGATCAGCAGCCGGTTCAGGCGGGCGAGCACCGCATCGCAGAGCGGCCGCCCGCTCCAGCGGTACGCCGCGATCAGCACCAGGATATAGACCGCCAGCCCATAGGAGAAGGACATGACGATGAACATCGGCGCGAGCAGCGCCGAGTCATACGCCTGGCGCGCCACCAGGAAGCCGAAAATCGAACCGGTGCCGGTGGTCAGCAGCAAGCGCCAGATGAACGCCACCAGTCCCGCCGGCCCGCTGTAGCCGTTCATGCGCCGCTCCATCAGGGTCCACAAATAGACGGCGACGATCGCGAAAAAGCCGGTGTAGAGGAACACGTTGAGCGCGAATATCGACTTGAAATTGTAGTAAGTCATGGCGACGATCAGGCGGTCGGCGCGGCCCAAATCGAGCATCAGCACCATCAGCCCGCCCGCCAGCATGGCGATCGCGAGCAAGCCCGAGAGCGGCGCGAGCGGCTTGTAGAACTTCCTGCCGAACACCGAAGCGATCGAAGCCACGTTGAGAACGCCGGAGGCGGCGACGATCAGGAACACCGCGAACACGTGCGGGATGCCCCAGACGATCTGGTTGGTCATGCCGGTGACGATGTGCCCGTAATGCTCTATATAATATGCAGCCGCAAGCCCCGCCAGCGTCACCGCGCCGAGCGCGCCAAGCAGCGCATAGTAGCCGCGGCTATGGCCGTCGATTTCACGTAACGCGATGGCTGGCATCCTCAACCCTCGATCCTCAATCCTCAATCCTTGATCCTCAATCCTGCACCTCAAATCCCCTGGTAGCGCACTGCTGTATTCAACGCCAGGTCGGCGCGCACCTGGGTCGTCGTGTAAGTTGCAATGCGTTTCGAAATTTCGCTGCGCGGATCGTTCAGATCGCCGAAAATCATCGCGTTGCGCCCGGCCGCGGCACACGCCTCGACGCACGCGGGCGTCCGGTCGCGGTCGATGCGGTGCACGCACAACGTGCACGACTCGACGGTGCCTTTGCCGCGCGGCACGTCCGGGTTCTGCCCGGTCACCTCCTCGTGCACGAACGAGCGCGCCTTGTACGGACACGCCATCATGCAGTAGCGGCAGCCGATGCAGATGTGGCGGTCGACCAGCACGATACCGTCGGCGCGTTTGAACGACGCGCCGGTCGGACAGACATCGACGCACGGCGGGTGTTCGCAGTGCTGGCACAGCATCGGCAGCGAATGCGTTTTGCCGCTGCGCAGGTCTTTGAGCTCCATTTTGCGAATCCACTGCGAGTCGGTTGGCTTGAGTCCGCCGGAAAGATGGTTCTCCCTGCTGCATGCAGTCACGCAGTCGTTGCAGCCCGTGCCGCATAGGTTGGTGTCGATCAGCATGCCCCAGCGCACCTTGTCAGACGCGGCTTCCGCGGCGGGACGGCCGTGCGCCAGATCGAACAGCGTCACGCCGGGCGCAATCGCCAATCCGGCGACAGCGGCCGCGCCCCAGCCGATGAACTGCCTGCGGCTCATCGCTTCGGGTTGATCCGGCGAACGATCGGTCTCGTTCATTTCGCCGCCTGTCCGGTCACCCTTTGCGCATCCCCCGCCTGCCTGGGCGCCGCCCGCGCGGCGGACGCCTTCGGCTTGCTGGCATGGCATTCGAAGCAATCGAGCTTCACCGCCGCATAGCTGTGGCAGCTCTGGCAGAAGTTCTGCTGGCTGCCGACCACGCTGTCGTTCTTCCGGCTGGCATGGCACTCGATGCAGCCATTGAGGCTGTACTTCGTGGTGCGTATGCCTTTGTGCATCGTCTCGTCGCGCTGGTGCTTGAGCAACTCCATGTGGTTCTTGCGCATGAACTCGGTGCTCTCGACGCATTTCTCGCCCCTGCCGGCTTCGATCGCCGGTTTCGGCACGCGGCCGGCGTCCGCGGCGAGCACCGGCGACGCAACTGCCGGTACAACAACGAGCAGCAACCACAACCCCCACCCTAGCCCTCCCCCTGGAAGGGGGAGGGAATAGTGAATTGCTTTTTTCGGAATGTCACGAGCAAAGCTCATCGCTTCTCACTCGATCCTCGATCCTGAATCCTGAATCCCGCTCACTCCCCCAGTCCCATCTGGATATATCCGGTGGGACACACGTCGCGGCAGATATGGCAGCCGATGCAGCGCGTGTAGTCGGTGTCCACATAGCGGCCCGTGGTGGATTTCGCCTTGTTGACCTTGAACACCGCCTTCTGCGGGCAATACACCACGCAGTTGTCGCATTCGAAGCATAGCCCGCAGCTCATGCAGCGCTTCGCCTCCGCCACTGCGTCCGGGTCGGTGAGACATTCCAGCCGCTCCTGGAAATTCCCCAGCGCCTGCTCTTTCGTCAGCGTGACGACTTTGCGCTTGTTGCGCGGCGTGTGCGGGAAGTGGCCGAGAAACAGCTCGTCGTGCGGAATCACGTATTTCCGCGAGCGGTTCTCGTAGTTATGGATCGCCATGTTGCCGCTGTCGGTGCCCCAGATGCCGGCATGGGGCGCTTCCTCGATCGGCAACCCCTTCTCGATCATCTTGCGCTGGAGATCGAAAGTGTGCACATCGATCTTCGGCCGCTTGTCCTGCGCCTCACCGCGCAGGTAGCGGTCGATGCCCTCCGCGGCTATCCAGCCGTGGCCGATCGCGGAGGTGAGCAAATGCGGGCGGATCACGTCACCGCCGACGAATATCCCCTGCTTGCCGGGAACCTGGTAATTCTTGTCGGCGTTGATCATGCCCCTGCCGTTGTCGAAGCTCTCCAGGCCGGTGAAGTCCACCGCCTGTCCGATCGCCGAAACGATCAGGTCGGCTTCAATGTCGCGCTCGGTGCCCGGCTTGACCTTGATGTCGAGCCCGCCGTTCTTGAACGAAGCCTCGCACTCGGCCAGGCGCAGCGCGGTGGCGCGGCCGCTCGCATCGCGCAGCACTTCGACCGGCGTGATGCCGCAGCGAATCTCGATGCCTTCGGCCAGCGCCTGCTCGATCTCGTGCTTGTTGGCCTGCATCTGGTCGATCGGGAACAACGAGGTGAGGATCACTTCCGCTCCCTGTTTCGCGGAAATCTCCGCGACGTCGTGGGCGACGCGGCCCTGGATCACGTATTCGGGACGGTCCTGTTCGTGCACCTGTGTGATGTGGCCGAGCCGGCGCGCCACCGTCGCCACATCGATCGAGGTATCACCGCCGCCAACCACCACGACGCGCTTGCCGACATGGCGCAGGCGCCCGTCGTTGAACGCGCGCAGGAACGCGGTTGCGGTCACGCAGTTGGGCGCATCGGCGCCGGGTACCTCAAGCGGCCGGCCGCTTTGCGCGCCGAGCCCCATGAACACCGCGTCGTACTCCCTCTCGATCTGCTCCATCGCGATATCGCGGCCGATCCGTGTTTTCAGCCGGACTTCGATCCCGAGGTCGAGGATGCGCTGGATCTCGGCGTCGAGCACGTCGCGCGGTGTGCGGAACCCCGGGATGCCGTAGCGCATCATGCCGCCGAGGTGCTCGTGCTCGTCGAAAATCGTGCAGCCGTGGCCCTTCAGCGCGAGCTGGTAGGCGCACGACAGGCCGGCGGGACCGCCGCCGATGATGGCGATCTTCTTTCCGGTGCCGGCGGCGGGCTTCGTGAATTTCAGGTTGTTCTCGATCGCGTACTCGCCGAGGAAATGCTCGACCGAGTTGATGCCGACGTAATCTTCGACCTGGTTGCGGTTGCAGCCGGATTCGCACGGCGCCGGGCAGACGCGGCCCATCACCGAGGGGAAAGGATTGGCCTCGGTGAGGCGCCGGAACGCGTATTCCGGAACGGGCACGCCCGCCGGGGGTTTCTCGACACCCCGCATGATGTTGAGGTAGCTGCGAATGTCTTCACCGGACGGGCAGCTCGCCTGGCACGGCGGCGCGCTCTGCACGTAGGTCGGGCATTTGTGCGAATGATCGGCGTCGAAAATCTCCTCCTGCCATGGGCGATGCTCCTCGTCGCCGTCCTGGTAGCGCCGAAAAGTGAGTTTCGTGTTCGTGCCGCCGGATGTGTCTGACATCTCTGATCCCCTAAGCCGGCGTAGCCGGAAGCAAAACAACTCCAACGCAAAGATTCTTTTCAATACCCCCTTGAGGGGTACGCAAAGAAAACAGAAAGAACCACAGGCAGGATTCTTTGCGACTTTTCTTTTTCTCTGCGTCTTTGCGTTGGGATTCCTCTCCAAATTCGCTAACAGTGAATTGGTAAGAGTCTAATAAGACAGGCTGGTGCACGGCGCAGCCGAAGCGGTCCGGAAAGCTCACTGTTTCGTTCCCAGCCGGATCGCGCCGCTCACCAGTTGGTGCACGCCACCCACCATGTCCATGTCGAACTTGTAATACGGCAGAACCTTGCTGAACTGCGCCTTGCAGATCGCGCAGATCGTCGCCATGAAATTGACGCCGTGCTCGTCGACCACCTGCTTGAGCGCCTCCATGCGCGGCAGCGCCCCTTTCACGCGCAGTTCGATCAGGTCGTCGCTGAGCAGACCGCCGCCGCCGCCGCAGCAGAACGTGTTCTCGTGGATCGTTTCCGGCGCCATGTCGTGAAAATGGTTGACGCAGGCCTTGATGATCTCGCGCGGGATGATGCACTGGCCGCGCGGCATGTTGCCCATGCGCGAGCCGCGCGCAACATTGCACGAATCGTGAAACGTGACGATGCGCTGATCGTTGGCTTCCTTGTCGAGCGTGAGCGCGCCGCGCCGGATCAGGTCGTAGGTGACCTCGCAGATGTGCTGCGGCGCCGGATAATTCCGGTCGAGAAAATCGAACGGCCCGATCAGCGTATTCCAGAAGCTGTAGGCAACACGCCAGGCGTGGCCGCATTCTCCGACGGCGATGCGCTTGACGCCCAACTCGAGCGCCGCCTCGCGCACGCGCATCGAGATCTTGCGCATCTGTTCGTAGCTGCCGATGAACAGCCCGAAGTTGCCGGCCTCGGAAGCGTGCGACGACAGCGTCCAACTGATGCCGGCCTGATGAAACACCTTGGCGTAGCCGATCAGGCTTTCGACGTGCGGCTCGGAAAAGAAATCGGCGGAGGGCGTGACCAGCAGCACTTCCGCGCCCTGCACGTCGAGCGGCAACCTGACGTCGGCGCCGGTCGCGTCCTTGATGTCTTCCTCGAGCCCGGCGAGCGTGTCTTCCAGCGCGGGGCCCGGCAGGCCGAGATTGTTGCCGATCTTGTGCACCTTGCCGATGATCTCGTTGCTGTACTTCTGCCCCATGCCGATCGCGTCCATGATGTCCCTGGCGGCCATGGTGATTTCGGCGGTATCGATGCCGTACGGGCAGAACACCGAGCACCGGCGGCATTCCGAGCATTGGTTGAAGTAGCTGTACCACTCGTCGAGCACTTCGCGGGTCAGGTCCTCGGCGCCCACCAGCTTCGGAAAATACTTTCCAGCCAGGGTGAAATAGCGGCGGTAGATTTTGCGCATCAGGTCCTGGCGCGCAACCGGCATGTTCTTGGGATCGCCGGTGCCGAGAAAATAGTGGCACTTGTCGGCGCAGGCGCCGCAATGCACGCAGGCATCCAGATACACCTTGAGCGAGCGGTACTTGGCGAGCAGCTCGCCCATCCTGGCGATGGCCTTTTCCTGCCAGTTCTCCACCAGTTCACCGGGAAATCCGAGCGCCTTCTGAATCGGCGCGGCGGCGACGAACGGCCGGCTGTGCGCCATCGCGCCGGCCTGCAATATCGGAATGACCGGGTATTCCTTCAGCCTCGGGGTTTCAAATTCTGCGACCGCCACGGTTTTTCCCTAACCTATTGACTATTATCTAACTGCGTGACATCCAAGAAGAGCATATCGCATGGCGCAACCACCCCGTCCGCTTCGCGTCCACCCCTCCTTATCGAAGGCGGGGAGAACCACCCCGTCCGCTTCGCGTCCACCCCTCCTTGGAAAGGAGGGGAAAAAATTCTCCCCTCCTCTGATGAGAGGAGGGGTGCCTCCACAGGAGGCGGGGTGGTGTGGATGAGTGTCACGCGGATATGTAATGCTCAATAATTTATGAACCACAGAGGACTCAGAGAGAAGCACGCATAGGCCGAAAGACCATCGCTTCGATTTCCCTCTAGTGTCCCGAGTCGTTAATTCGTTGCACAATCTTGAGCGTAGGTTGGGGTACGCGCAGCGTTCCCCGACATCCGCTGAGCGTCAGGTAGCCACCGATGCGGCAACCTGACCTACACGTTCTCAATGCAAGCGGCCTGAGGAATTCTGCATCGAAATAATGACCCACCACACTAGAACTTCTTGCTCCTCTTGCCTTTCTCTGGGGTCTCTGTGTCCTCTGTGGCTAATCATGGTTTTGCCTTTTCAAGTTGCGCCGCCCACGGCGCGACATGCCGCTTGTCGCGGGCGTCGTCCGCCTGGTTGCGCGTCGGGCTGAAGAAGATGCCCGGGGCATGCAGGAGCTTGCTCGCCGGAAAGATCGCCATCAGCGCCGCCACCAGAACGAGATGCACCAGCAGCAGCGGGTCGGTAGGCACTGGCTGCCAGTCGAAGTACAGCAATCCCAGCATGAACGCTTTCGCCGCGACGATATCGGTGTGGGCGACATATTTCATGGCGAGGCCGGTGGCGCCGATCGCGATCAGCAGCACCAGCATCAGATGATCGGAAGGCGTCGAAATGTAACGAATGCGTTCGACGAATATGCGCCGCGCCCACAAGCCCGCGAGCGCGGCGACCATGGCAAAGCCGGCGTAAAGTCCGAACGGCTGCACGAGCGCGACCGCCGCCCACACCGGTTCAGTGACATAACGCAGATGACGCAGCAACACCAGCGCCAGCGCCACATGGAACAGCCAGCCAAGGCCCCAGATCCACTTGCTGGATTTGAACAGGCTTTCGAACAGCACCACCTCGCGCGCCATGCGCAGCACCACCCCTCGGGCATGCGGCGGCGCGGGCGTGGTGGGAATCCTGAGCGGAGCCGGGGTGCGCGCGTAATCGTAGATCTGGTACGCGAGTCCGCCGATCAGCACGGCAGCGGCCGCGTAGAACAGCATCGCGAAAAAGATCGTGGCGGCGGTCATATCATTCCATGCCACATCCCTCCTCACCGCGGTCTTCGCGGTGAGGGTTCAGATGCAGCCGGTGGGTTTCGGCAGGCCGGCGATCTTGCACGCCTGCTTGGCCGGGCCGTAAGGGAACAACTCGTACAGATACTTGCTGTTGCCCTTGTCCGCCCCGAGCTTCTTGCCGATCGCCTTGGTGAGCACCCTCACCGCCGGGGCGATCTGGTAGTCGTTGTAGTACTCGCGCAGGAAGTTGACCACTTCCCAGTGATTTCCGGTCATGTCGATCTTTTCCTGCTGCGCCAGAAAGCCGGCGACGTCCTCGCTCCAGTCGCCGAGATTGACCAGATAGCCTTCCTCGTCGGTCTCGTAAGTCTTGCCATTCAATTCGAAGCCCATTACCCGTCTCCTTGCCATTGATAATTGCGAAACCGGACGACAGTCCGCTTTCGCTCGACGCTCCCCTCGCCCTCCGGGAGAGGGGTTGGGGGTGAGGGATCGAGCGATGTTACATAGTTAAGTAAAGCTCGATAACGCAAAAAATTCGCTGCTATAACCACGACTGCACGGCCCTGTGTTCCGCCACCAAGTCGACAAAACCGCCGTAGTCAACCAGTTTGACGCCATCGATCACGGTATCCTGCATGCCCCTCGCCTCCAGGTCGGGCCCGAGCGCATACACCGTCATGTGGCTCATCGCCTGCCTGACCTTCGGTTCCGCGGCGTTGCCTCGGGTCACCGCGTAGACGCCATCCTCGATCAGCAGAACGGCGCTCCCGTTCCTGCAGAAGCGCAGGCAGCTTTCCAGCGCGTTTCTTTCAAACGGGGATTTGTTCACGATATGCAGCATAGTGATCCTTAGAAACTGATCACGACGTCCTGTTGATCCATCAGCTCGCCTATCTGCGCCGAGTTCAACACCTCGACCGGCACCAGCAGGCTTTCCGTGGTCAGGCCGCGCGCCTTCAGCGATTCTTCGTCCACGTAGAACTTCTCGATGTCGTAATCTTCCAGCGCACGATAAATAGGCGAAAAGTTCTTCACGTCGATCGCCTTGGTATTCTGGCCCTTCACCAGCTCGTAAACGCCATCATCGATGAACACCATGCTGACATCCTGATCGAACGCCGCGCTGATCAGCACCACCTCCAGCGCTTCGAGCGCGTATACCGTGCCGTAAGGCGCTTTGCGGTTGACAAACATGAACTTCTTGACCGTGCCGGAGGTTTCGTCCGGCGCGTCGATGCCGCCCGTGGTCTCGTTCACGAAGCGCTCCCGTCAGTCGCCGAATACCACCAGGCGGTCCGCCTGGATGCCTGACTCCACCAACTGCCCGAGGCCGGAGATGCGAAAGCCCTTGGCCAGAATCTCGTCCTTGATGCCGCGCCGCAAAGCGGCCGCCACGCACACCACCAGATCGATGCCGTGCTGCTCGGCGAGCTTCGACCAGCGGTTCACGATGTGGCGATCGTCCTGCGGCGGCTCGGTCAATCGCGTCGCGTTGTTGACCCCGTCGTGGTAGAAGAACACGCGGTGGATCTGGTGCCCTTTTTCCAGCGCCGCAGTGGCGAACTTGTACGCGGTATCCGACGCCTGGTGCGTGTACGGCCCCTCGTTTACCATCAGTCCGAACTTCATCTCTGGCCCCGTAGCAGCGTCAGAAGCGGATATGGGTGGAGGCGTTCAGGTTCGCCCGCGAGCCGCGCCAGTCATCGATCAGGTACTTGGTGAACGGCAGCTCGGTTTTCTCGAAGAAACGCGGCCAGCCGATGCGGTCGATCCAGTCGGCGATGCGCTCCCACGGCCTGGCGTCCGCCTTGTAGGTGTAGAGGATCTTCTTGACGACCGCCGATACTTCCGGCCAGCGCGGCGGGTTGTTCGGCAGGCCCGAGGCCACCAGTTTCATGAAGGTGGGTTTGGCCCGCGCGTTGGAATTCTTGCCGCCCACCCAGATCGCGAGCTTGGAGTGCTCGGGGTCGTTGATCTGCATCGGCGGGCACGGCGGGTAGCAGGCGCCGCAGCAGATGCATTTCTTCTCGTCCACTTCCAGCGACGGCTTGCCGTTCACCAGCGCCGGCCGGATCGCCGCCACCGGGCAGCGCGCCACCACCGACGGGCGTTCGCACACGTTGGCGACGAGATCATGGTTGATCTTGGGCGGCTTGGTGTGCTGCATGATGATCGCGATGTCGGCCTGCCCGCCGCAATTGATCTCGCAGCACGAGGTGGACAGATGCACGCGGTTTGGCATCTCTTCCTTGATGAACTCCTCGTACAGTTCGTCCATCAGCGCCTTCACCGCGCCCGAGGCGTCGGTTCCGGGAATGTCGCAATGCAGCCAGCCCTGGGTGTGCGCGATCGAGGAGACGGAATTTCCGGTGCCGCCCACCGGAAAACCGCTTTTCTGCAGCTCGCCGATCAGGGGCGCAACCTTGTTCTGGTTCGCCACCATGAACTCGATGTTGCTGCGGATGGTGAAGCGCACATAGCCGTCGGCGAAGTTATCGGCGATGTCGCACAGCTTGCGGATGCTGTAGACATCCATCTGGCGCTGCGTGCCGGCGCGCACCGTCCAGATCTCGTCGCCGCCGTGGGCGACGTGATGCAGCACGCCGGGACGGGGCCGGTCGTGGTACTTCCAGTTGCCGTAGTTCTTCAGCATCAGCGGGTGCAGGAATGGCTTGTTGTCCGGAACCCCGCTCTCGATTGCCGCGCGCATTTGGCTCATTGTCGGTCTCCAACCTGTTCAGTCTTCGGTCGCCGGGACGGCGTCAGAGCGCTGCCTTCTTCGCCTTGATCTTCGCCACTTCCTCGTCCCAGCCGTCGGTGCGCACATACGGGTTGGTGCGCGGGCACGACACCATGTTGACATCGATCTCGAGGCCAACCCCCTCGATGAAGTTGACCAGCCCGATGCGCTCGATCATCTCGCCGGTGCGCTCGTGCTCGAGCGCGTTTTCGGCGAAGAACTCGACGATGCGCTTGGCGAGATCCACCAGTTTTTCGCGATCCTCGTCGGTTTCCAGCTTCATGAACGGCACCACCAGGGTGCCCATCAGGTCGCCGATCTTGAGCGTGCGCTTGCCGCCGACCAGAATAGTCGCGCCCTTGTCCTTGCCAGGCGCCAGCGCCCCGGTCATGACGTTGATACAGTGCATGCAACGGACGCAATCGCGGTTGTCGATTTCGAGCGCTTGCGTGTCACTCACCGCGACGCTCGACACCTTCTCGTGCTCGCGCAACGTCTTGGTTTCCTTGAGCGCGATCGCCTTGGTCGGGCAGCGGCTGACCACATCGTTCACCAGTTCGTTCAGCCCGTGCCTCGCGAACCATTTTCTGGCGAGCGCCTCGTCGGTGCGGATGTTGTCACGCCAGGTGCCGATGATCGCCATATCGGAGCGCTGGATCGAGTTCATGCAATCGTTGGCGCAGCCCGAAAACTTGAACTTGAACTTGTAGGGCAGCGCCGGACGGTGAATGTCGTCGAGGAAGGCGTTGATCACCGTGCGGTGCGCTGCGGCCTCGTCATAGCATGACTGCTCGCAGCGCGCCGCGCCGACGCACGACATCGAGGTGCGCACCGCGGGCCCGGCCCCGCCCAGATCGAAGCCGAGTTCGTTGATCGCATCGAACGCCTTCTGCACGTTCTCGGTGGAACAGCCCTGGAACATGATGTCGCCCGACTGGCCGTGGAACGCGATCAGGCCTGAGCCGTGCTGTTCCCAGATGTCGCACAGCTTGCGCAGGATCCCGGTGTTGTAATGCATCCCGGCCGGCGGCATCACCCGCAGCGTATGAAATTCGGACGATTCCGGAAACAGGCTGGCGACTTCCGAGAAACGCGGAATGATGCCGCCGCCGTAACCGAACACGCCGACGGTGCCGCCTTTCCAGTAACCCCTGCGCGTCTCGTAGGAATGTTCGAGTTGACCCATCAAGTCAACCATATAGTCCTTGTCGCTGGCGAGCCTTTTCAGGCCGGTGACGAAGCTCGGCCACGGGCCGCTTTCCAACTGGTCAAGCAGCGGGGTGTCGTGCATTTTCTTCGCCATACTTTCTCCTCGATCGCGAGCGTCGGCGCCCGCCGGTTCAGCAGCCGGATTCGCAGATAAGCAACGCAAATACGCGTCGATGTTACAGGCGCTGGTTTTTCCGGCGCTATCATCCTCGTTGCGTATGCGCGATACACCCATTCGGAACCGCGCACCCCCCCGTTTGGGTTATATCCCTGCCCCGCTTTGGTTAATGCGGCTTTGCGCGTTGCCGCGCGCGAGGCAAACGAGGTAACCTTGCTCGTGAGCGCAGCAGCTCCGACAAGGCGATTCATTCACGGCCCGGGCTTTCCCGCATTCAGCAGAGCGCCAGACATGGAACAGATTACGAAACTCGACCGTTTCAAAGCCCCGATCGGCGGACAGGAAATCGAGATGCAGCAGGTGGATTACGAATCCGGCGGCATCAGCCTGTTGCGGATCCGCATCCGCGAGCGCAGCAGGTTCACGATCTTCGACATCGACGCGAATACCGCGGAGCGCTGGGGACACGCGCTGCTGCAATGGGCGCAACGGCAATCCCCGGCTGCGGCGGCCGGGCAGCCCTGACGGCGACCCGGCTCGTTCATGCCGCGCCTGCGCGACCCCATGACAGTGGACATGGTTTTCAGCATTCGAGGCAGCCGCATTCCGCGCGATCACGGCTTTGCGCTCTGGCGCGCGCTGCGGGCCTGCCTGCCCTGGCTGGATGCCGAGGCGCATGCCGGAATTCACGCCATCCGCGGCGCGCCGGCGAATGACGACATGCTGCTCCTGGGGCAGCGCGCGAAGCTGGTGCTGCGTTTGCCGGAGGCGCGGGTGGCGGATGCGCAGAGCCTGACCGGACGGCGGATCGACCTGGACGAATGCGTGCTGCAGATCGGGAGCGCGAAGCCGCGTTCGCTGCCGGCGTTCGCGACGCTCTACTCGCACCTGGTTTGCACCGGCAGCGATGACGAGCTGGATTTTCTCCGCGATGTCGCGGCGCAATTGGAGCAGATCGGCGTGGCGTGCGAGGTCATTTGCGGCAAGCAGCGCGCGCTGCGTGCGGAGCGAGCCGAGATCCGCGGTTATGGTCTGATGCTGCACGAGGTCAAGCTCGAGCAATCCACGCTGCTGCAAGAAATCGGCTTGGGCGACAACCGCAAGCTGGGCTGCGGCATCTTTGTTCCGCACAAGTCGATCGCGGCAGTCGCGGCATGAAATGCCGACCTTTAGTCTCTTATCAATTCATTGTTGACAACTTTGGTGAAGAATTTCAACGCAAAGATTCTTTTCAATACCCCCTTGAGGGGTACGCAAAGGAAACCAAGGGAAACCAGAATGAATGACAGATCGGGTTCTTTGCGGCTTTTCTTTTTCTTCGCGTTCTTTGCGTTGGATGTTTTTTTGGTTCCGGCTACGCCGGCTTAGGAGGCTCTATGGCAACACCAACTCCGGCGGTTACCCTCGATACGAGCGGAATGTCGTGTCCGGCGCCGCTCCTGGGCGCAAAGAAAGTCCTCGACGATCTGCAACTGGGGCAGGTGCTGCTGCTCATCTCGAATTGCCCGGGCACTTCCGACGACCTGTTCGCGTGGGTTAAATATACCGACCACCAGATTGCCTTGACCGTCAGGCTGGGCGATAACAAGACCGGCTACTACATCCAGAAAGGAAAGGCCGCGCCGCATCCGCGACCGAACGCGGTGCTCGACATCAGGGGGGTGTCCTGCCCCGGCCCGATCGTCGAGGCGAAAAAGCTGCTCGATGCGATGCAGCCCGGCGAGGTGCTGCAGCTGATCAGCAACTGCCCCGGCGCTCCCGCCGACGTCAACGCCTGGGTCAGGACCAAATCGCTCGAGCTCGCTGCCATGCACGAAAGCGCGCGCGGCGAGTATGAGTTCTACATCCGCAAGAAGTAACCGCCTAGGAGCTTGTCAGACCCGAGTCCGACAAGCTCCTAATGCAAAACCGCCCCCGGAAAAAATGCGAAAGTGTCGTCAAAAAACCATAGAAACGTCGTTCCTGCGTGCTGACCTAGGTGAAACCGCTGTGGAATTAAACATTATTCCGAAAAAATGGGGCGGTTTTGCTTTTAGCAGCCTGTCGGAGCCTCACAATCTGACAGGCTGCTAGTGCGCATCAAGAGCCGCTGGCACAGGAGCGACAAGCCCAGGAGCATGACGCAGATCGCCAGCGTCATGGCCTTCATCATCTGGCGCGTGGCGCAGAACGCGCTGAAGCGCATGCGAACCGAACAGTACGACATCGACACCGGTCCGCAGTATTTCGCATTCCTCGGCGAAGTGCTGATTTTCCTGATTCAGATCGCCGATCGCATTGCGTACCAGCGGCTCGATGCCGCGCAGCGAGGAGAATTCACCACCGCGCTGGCGATCCGCGTTGCCGAAATACTGGACGACAACCAGGGCGAGCTGCTAGGCAATCCGCAGACGGGCAGCTACAAAGAGCGCTTCATTGCGCTTCTCAACGAACTTGCCTCGGACTACGCCGAATTCAAATACACCGATGCCGGGCCGGATTTCGCCTTTCTGCGCTACCTGGGCAATCGCGTGATGGAGACGATGGCGCAAAAAGACCGTCCCTGGGTGACAGCCCAGATCATGGAGATCGAAGCCCCGCAGGCAGTGGCAACCGTGCAGAAGGGCATGCGCGATCTGCTGGACCTGCCGCAACAGGAATCGGCCGCTCACCACTGAAACCAGAACGGGAAAAACATCAGCCACGGAACCACACGGAAAACACGGACAGAACGAAAAGTCTAGTAGTTCAGATTTCATCTGACAGAACGTGTCCGAAGCCAAGTTCCGGAAACGACCCTCAGGAGACATTCGTCGCATCGGTGCTCCGACGGCAGGTTTCTGAGCGGAGCCGTCGTACAGCGCGGGTGCTGACCGGGATCTACTCGGCCTGAGCCAACCTTGAGCCTGCGACCCGGCTCGGGTGGCAATGCGCCGGTCACCTGCCGTTCAATCGTCGAATTTATCCTGGCCATGTTGGCTACTCCGATAGATTCCGTGCGAGACGCAACTCGAAAACGCACGAATGACAGAAAGTCACAATGCCACCATCCGTTATGGGATGGCCTTTTTTAGCTTGTGGAGATTTGCGTATGGGAGTAAGTTGTCAATGGGTTATCGTCGTATGCAGTGGTTGGGTGCCCTCAAGATTCAGACACAATAATGCTGCGCCTTTGTGCAAATGATATGTTTGAGGGGAGGTTTCGATGGCAAAAAAGATTCTTGTAGTGATATCGAATTTTGGCTACTGGGGCGTTGAACTCACAGGTCCCATGTTGAGGCTTGAAGCAGCCGGTTACGAGTTGGTATTCACCGCTCCCAAGGGCAAGCGCCCCGTGGCCCTCCCACCTAGTTATGACACCAGCTACTGCGATCCGCCGCTCGGCTGCAATGTCACCACGCCGGAGGATGCAGAGGAGGTGCGGTCGGTCAAGGATAGCCCAAAGCTCGACAATCCCATCAATCTATTCGAGTGGTTCCCTGAGCGTCCGTATTTCAGCAAGGCCAATTTCCTGCGCGAGTTGGAAGCCTATTACCGCAGGCTGGGGGAACTGAACCGGGAACTCGACGACTACGCTGGCCTCCTGCTGGTCGGCGGCAGCGGGCCCATCGTTGACATGGTCAACAACCAGCGTGTGCACGACGTCATCCTGAGTTTCTATAAACGTGATAGGCCGATTGCCGCGATTTGCTACGGGGTTGCTTGCTTGCCCATGGCCCGCGACTTCAATGAACGCAAGAGCATTATCAGAGGCAAGCATGTCACTGGGCATTGCATCGAATACGACTACCACGATGGAACCGGCTTCGTAGGTACCGACTTCAATATGGGGCCGCCGCCATACTGCCTGGAATATGTGCTTACCGACGCAGTTGGGCCGGAAGGCCAGTACCACGGCAACTTCGGCAAGCCGACTTCGGTGATCGTCGATTATCCATTCATCACGGCGCGTTCCCTGCAATGTTCTCACGAGTTCGGCGAGCAGTTTGTTAACGTACTCGAACACGGTCTGCGCCGCTATGGATGGTAGGTAACGCCCCTCCGAAGTTGTCGCGATGAAGCGGAACAATACGGGCTGTCACGCTATCTACCGCCAGTTTCTGGCCGATGGCATCACCCACATGTTCGGCAATCCCGGTACGGTCGAGCAGGGTTTTCTCGACGCGCTCGCCGATTTTCCGGAGATGAAATACATCCTGACGTTGCAGGAGAGCGTGGCGGTAATGTGCGCGGATGGATATGCCCGCGCCAGCCAGAAGCCGGCGCTGGTGCAACTGCACAGTTCGCCCGGCATCGGCAACGCGGTCGGTGCGTTGTATCAGGCCAAGCGCGGCCATGCGCCGCTGGTGGTGATCGCCGGAGATGCGGGCGTCAAATACATGAACATGGACGCGCAGATGGCGGCCGACCTGGTGGGCATGATGGAGCCGGTGACCAAGTACGCCACCATGGTACTCGATCCGCGCCACGTGCTGCGCACCTTGCGCCGCGCGATCCGGATCGCCTCGACGCCGCCGATGGGCCCGGTCTACGTCTGCCTGCCGGCCGACGTGATGGATGCCGTCAACGAGGAGCCGGTGTTTCCCAGCGGCACATCCTCCACCCGCACCACGCCTGCGCCGGAATCGATCACCCGGACGGCTGACTGGCTCTGTGCGGCGCGTACGCCGATGATCTATATGGGGGACGGGGTGGCATGGTCGCAGGCGCAGGACGAGCTCGCCGAGGTTGCGAGCCTGCTGGGTGCCGAGGTGTACGGTGCCGATGAAGGCGAACTCAATCTGGATCAGACCCACCCCTGCTACCAGGGCATGACCGGACACATGTTCGGCGAACACAGCCTGCCTGTCCTGAAAAAGGGCGATGTCAACCTGGTGGTCGGCACCTACATGGTGCCCGAGGTCTTTCCCGAGCTTGGCGATATATGGGCCGAGGGCGCCAGGGTCGCCCACATCGACCTGAACAGTTATGAGATCGGCAAGAACCACCGCGTCGATCTCGGCATGGTGGCCGATCCGAAATCGTCGCTACGCGCCTTGGCCGAAGCGATCCGCGCCCGGCAGACCCCGGAACAGCGCGCGTCCGCACAAGCCCGTGTCGCCGGACTGGCGGCCGCCAAAGAGGCAGCCCGCGCCGCGCAGATCGCCGCAGACGACGCATTGATCGGCCGCGAGCCGTTGTTCATGGCCGAGTTTGCCAGGGCGCTGGCGCAGCGCCTACCCGCCGATGCGGTGATCTTCGACGAGGCGCTGACCAATTCGCCGGCGCTGACCCGCTATCTGCCGCCCCGGATCCCGGGCCATTACTTTCTGACACGCGGCGGTTCGCTCGGTGTCGGCATTCCCGGCGCGATCGGCGCCAAGCTCGCCTGCCCGGAAAAGACCGTGATCGGTTTCAGCGGCGACGGCGGCAGCATGTACACGATCCAGGCACTTTATTCCGCACGCAGGCACAACTGCGGAGCCAAGTTCGTGATCTGCAACAACCGCAGCTATCGCCTGTTGCAGTCGAATATCGATGTGTACTGGAAAGCGGGGCAGCAGGTGCCGCGTCCCCATCCCCTGTGTTTCGATCTGTCCAGCCCTACCGTCCGGTTCGACGAGCTGGCCAGGTCCATGGGGGTCGATGCGGTGCGGGTCGAGAGCCCGGAAGAGATTGCACCGGCGATCGAACGGATGCTGGCCGACGATAAACCATTCCTGATCGATCTGGTGCTCGAAGGAGATTTCCGTCCGGATCTGGTCGGCGCCAAATGCAGCCATTCGCTGCGCCATATCCATTCCGAGGAGGATTGACCATGATCCATCAATTCATCTTCGCTTCCCCCAAACCGGGCATGAGCGAGCCGTCATTCCAGGACTATTGGGTGAACAGCCACGCGGTCAACTACGCCAGCAAGATAAATCAGATCCGCAAGTACATCGTCGATACTCGCGTCGACACGCCATGGGATCAGGGGGAGCCGGTGTTTGGCGGCATTGCGGAGATATGGCTACGCCCCGAGGATCAAATCCCCTCGTTGCAGAGCTCGGAATTTCTTGAAGGAGCGCGTCTGGACGAGCCGCGCTGGGCGGCATTCTGGAAGACGCTGGTGCTGGACACCAACGCGCACCAGATCATCGCCGGAGAGGAAAAGCCGGCGGGCGGTGGCTGGATCAAATCGGTGACCCTGCTCAAGCGCAAAGCCGGGATGCCGCTACAGGCGTTCCGCGACCATTCCTTGAAAATCCATGCCCCCCGTGTCGCGCATGCGCAACCCGGATTATCCCGCTACCTGCATTGCCAGACTGTGGACGGCTATTACGGGCTGGGCGAGGCCCGTTACGATGCGGTCGATGTTTGTTGCTACGAAAGCGTCGATGCGCTGGTCGGTTCGGTCGGACTGTCGAGGTTCTATGCACGCGAGGCGATGGAAGGGTTGGCCGACTTTGTCGAGTTGGGTTATCTCTTCCAGATGTGTGTCGTCGAACACTGGATCATCGGACCGGATGAACGGGCTTGATCGCCCAACAAGAAAGGGGGAACAATGACAACGAACCGGGCTGACCTTGATCTTATCGATGCGATCAAAAAAGGAGACGCTGGAGCCTTCGAGAATGCGGTCAGAGCGGGGGCGTCAGCAGACGCGCGGGATACCGAGACCAGGCTCACGGCGCTCATGCTGGCCGCCTGCAGGGGAAGGGAAAGTCTGGCGCGGCGCCTTGTCGATCTCGGGGCGGACATCCATTGCGTCGATCCTGCGGCAGGCACCACCGCATTGCACAAGGCTTGCCAGGCCGGCTCTCTTCCTATCGTCAGGATGCTGGTGGAGGCGGGGGCTTTCGTCGATCAGCAATTGCCGACGACGGGGCACACTCCGCTGCTCATGGCCATCTGGTTCAAATGGGACGACATCGTGGAATATTTTCTCGATAACGGCGCGACGTTGAACCTGCGAACGCATTTCAGCTTCACGCTCGATGACCAGCTCAACTTTGCGCTCAAGGTAACGCAAAAGGGGCGGGACAAGCTCCTGCGGATCATCGATCTCGTCAACAAGCGGCGCACGAAGGACAAGGCGGCGGAAGATAGGCAGAAGCTGATGGCCGCGACGGTTGCCGGTGATCTTGCCGGCGTTGAAGCCGCGCTTGCCGCCGGGGCAAACGTCGACGAGCGCTTTCCACTAATAAACGTTTTCAACGACGGGCATACTCCCCTGATCGTTGCCGCCAGGGACGGTTTTACCGGGATCGTCAAAGCGTTGATCGCAGCGGGGGCCGATGTGAATGCGGTGGAGCCGACTTTCGGGGCGGTTCCCCTGCACAAGGCGGCTTACAACGGTCACGCCGACATACTGGAAATTCTCGCAGCCCAGCCCGGTATCGAACTCAACGCCCTTGGTCCTTCCAACGGCTACACCCCGTTGCACGACGCCATCTGGCTGGGATATCCAGATTGCGCCGAGGTGTTGGTGTGCGCGGGCGCGCGGCTGGATATCGAGGGACATGATGGCAAAACACCGTTGTTGTTGGCGAAAGAGTCCTTTGGCGACGATCATCCGCTCGTCGGATTGATCGTGTCAAAGATGGTCAAGCAGTAATTGAAAGGGGGGGGTCGCGATGCTGTTTTATCTTCAGATGCGCTGGAACTTCGAAGGCAGGCTCAGCCAGGATCAATTGTGGGATCTTGAGGCAAAGGAGACCGAACACGCCCAGGAAACGATAGACAACGGGATCGTGAAAGGTATCTGGAAAGTGGCCGGGCAACGCCGGGTGATCTGTGTCTGTGACCTTCCTTCAGCCGAGGAACTCGACCGGGCGCTGATGGGACGCTTGCCGATGCATGAATACCTCGAATTCGAGGCCATCTGGCCGCTGCGCGACTATCAGGGCTTCGCCGAAGACGTGAAAAAACATTACCGTTTCGAGGATGAAAACGCATGACTACCCGAGGAAAACTGTGGTTCGATGAGCACGTCAGGTATGTGATGGCGGGCGATATCGCCGGGATGGTCAACAACACCTTTCACGACGATGCGACCTACTATCACAATTTCCATTTTTTTGACTCACCGCCGCCGTATGTGCTGAGCGGCAAGGAAAACATCATCAAGGCCATGAGCGTAATTTTCGAGCGCCAGGGGAAGATGCGGGTGGGCGAGGTGCTCGACTGGTCTGAAAGCGACAATCATATCGCCCTCCAGATACTCGTCACCTCACCCAATACCGGTTCATGGCTGATCACTGATTTCTTCGGCCTGCGCGACGGCAAGGTGTTCGAGTACTTCGGTTATGGCAGGCAGCTTCCGCTGAATCTGGCCTTGCCGTAGGACGCGACTTCAAATCCGGCAGGGACGCATGAGATTGGCCGCCGAGGCATCATGAGTGCCGTACAGGAGATGATGGACATGGATCTGGCAGGAAAAAAAATCGGGGTGCTATTCGAGAGCGATTACTATGAGAACGAAATTTTCTATTACAAGCTGCGTTTCGCGGAAGAGGGGATCGACCTGCATTTCTTAACGCGCCTTTGGGGGCAGCAAAAAATTGCTTTCACCGGCCATGAATACAAGATTCCCATGGAATGCAACGAGAGTTTCGAGGACATCAGCGATGACGAACTGCGTGGCTATGCGGCGATCATCGTGCCGTCCGGCATGGTGGCCGACCGGTTGCGCTACACGGAGGATCTCGGCAAGATACCGCCGGCGACCGCGTTTCTTCAGCGCGCATTCAATGAGCCCGGCATTCTCAAGGCGATCATCTGTCACGGTCTGTGGCTGACAGCCCCGATTCCGGGGCTGATCAAAGGGCGCAAGCTGACCTGCCACAACAATCTGCATGGCGATGCGATGGCCTATGGCGCGGAATTCGTCGATCAGGACCTGGTGATTGATGGCGACCTGATAACGGCGCGGACCGGCGGGCATTGCCATTTGCTGGCGCGCGGCATCATCGATATTCTCAAACAGAGGGAATGATCCGGAAATGACCACGCCATGGCTCACGCGCCTAAAGGGTTCCCTCGCATGGGCCACTTTTGCCTTCCTGCTCCTGGCGATTGCCTTGCTGGTCGACACTTTTCTTTCCAAAGGCGACATGGGCATCATCGTCATGGCGACCGCAGTCACAATTTCAACGATGGTCACCCTGGCGTTGAGTTATGAATCTCTCCAGACCAGCCGCCAAGGAATATTGGAGGCGAGGAAAGAGCAACTTCACCTGCTGCATAACTACTTAAAGTGCGTGTCTTTGCTCACCCAAACGTTCAAGACAAATATCGAGGTTTCGCGACAATCCGAAGTCTCCCGCATCCATCTGCAAGAGCTGCTGCAATCGCTGTCCGCCATCTACGACGCACTGTTGGCCAAGGAGCAGCTTGGCCTGATCGCTGGCGAACTGGTGCGGCTTATTGAAAACCGCGTCAGGATCAAGGAGCTATCGGATGCGCTGACCAGCGCCGAGGTGCCCAATTTCGAAGAGATGCTGCGCATTGTTGAGCGTGTAAGCCGGGCCAATCGCCAGGCAGAGGAAAAACTGGAGAGAATGCTGGGGGCCGAAAGCCTCGAACAGTTTGAGAAATTCGCCAATCCGGCAGGCGATTGAACAGTCAGGAGAAAAATGCATGGATTCGATGCACTTCACCTTTTCCGACCTGATCATGGGTTACGTCAAGGTCTTCGAATGGGAGCGCAAGGATTATTTCCAGCTCACCACCACGGATGGCCGGGAATTCGAAGTGAAGATCGGCGACAACTGTTATGCCGAGATCATCCGCAATCTGGGCGAAGGTTTCATCTCGACCGAGCAGATACAGAACATGCTCATGGAGAGGCGCTTCTGCTTCGTCTATGGCATTTTCTACCCCGAGGCAGGGATCACCCGGTTCGAGGCCAAGCACATCGTGTTCGCCGGGCGCACCGAGGACGAGTTCGTGTTCGAACGCCAGGATTGGTGGATCCATCAGATTCGCCAAGTGGGCGATTTCTATGTCAATTCCGAGTTCAGTGATGGTCCGGCGGACTTTCGCAACTACCGTACCCAGCTGACCGCTGACGGTCGCACCACCGGGGATTTCCGCCAGGAGAACGACACCATCTCGCGCCTCGTCTACGGTTTTGCCTCCGCCTACATGCTTACCGGCAACGAGCGCTATCTGGAAGCAGCGGAAGCCGGAACCAACTATCTGCGCGACCATTTCCGCTGCATGGATGTCAGCGACCAGACCTGTTACTGGTACCACGCCATCGACGTGGTGGGAGATCACGAGCGCAAGATTTTCGCTTCCGAGTTCGGTGACGATTTTGATGCCATTCCCGCCTACGAGCAGATCTATGCCCTTGCCGGTCCCACCCAGACTTTCCGCATCACCGGCGACCCGCGCATCCGCAACGACATCCAGATGACCATCAACATGTTCCAGAAATACTTTCTGGACAGGAAGCTCGGGGGATACTGGTCGCACATCGATCCCATCACCTTCGACGGCACCGCGGAGTCCCTCGACCGCAACCGTTCACGCAAGAACTGGAACTCGGTCGGCGACCATGCGCCTGCCTACCTGATCAATGCGGTGCTGGCCACCGACAATCCGGAGTGGAAGGCGATGCTGGAATGCTGCGCCGATACCATCACGGGGCATTTCCAGGATTATGCCAACAGCCCGTTCGTGAACGAGAAATTCCATGCCGACTGGAGCCACGACCAGACCTGGGGCTGGCAGCAAAACCGCGCCGTGGTCGGCCACAACCTGAAAATCGCCTGGAATCTCACGCGCATTCGCGGCATGGCGGACAAGCCGGAATACAGGGAATTCGCCGCCAGGATCGCCGAACTGATGCCGCAGCATGGCATGGACAAGCAGCGCGGCGGCTGGTACGACGTGGTTTCGCGCGTCATCGGTGAGGGCGAGGAGTGGCACCGTTACGCCTGGCATGACCGCAAGGCATGGTGGCAGCAGGAACAGGGGATACTGGCCTACCTGATCCTGTTCGGCCTGGAGAAACGCCCGGAATATCTGCAACTGGCGCGCGAATCGTCGGCGTTCTACAACGCATGGTTCCTCGATCACGATGCCGGCGGTGTCTATTTCAACGTGCTGGCCAACGGCATCCCCTATTTGATGGGCACGGAGCGCATGAAGGGCAGCCATTCCATGGCCGGCTACCACAGTTTCGAACTGTGCTACCTGGCGGCGGTATACACCAACCTGCTGATCACGAAACAGCCGCTCGACCTGTACTTCAAACCGCGTCCCGATGCCGACCGCACCCTGCGCGTTGCGCCCGACCTGCTGCCTGCCGGCAGTGTGCGGATCGAATCGGTCACGATCGAGGGCAAGCTCCATGCGGATTTTGACGCCACGGCGATGACGGTGAACCTGCCCCATGCCGAAGAACCCCTGCGGGTGAAGGTGCGTCTGGTGCCGGCGGAGGGGATGGAGCATTTCAGCATTGCCATCGACGGTTCCCGCATGATCCTGCGCGGCGATCTGGATAACCGTGCTGCGACATACTTCCGCACCAAGCTGGCGGAGTTCATTGCGGCCAACCCGGACAGCATCGCCCTCGAAATGAGCGGGCTGAACGGCCTATCGAAGGCGGCGCTGCGCGCCCTGGTGTTCGAGCGCGGCAAGCTGTCCGCCGCTGGAAAATGCGTCGTCGAAGGTGCCAATGCGGAGATCAGGGCCTTGTTCGAAGCCGAGGAACTGACCGAAGAGATCAAGCTGGCATGACCGCCTTTGCCTGTCGCCCCGGCAAGCCACATCCCGTCGGTGCCACGCCGGGCGCTGAAGGGGTCAATTTTTCCCTCTATTCCCAACACGCGACCGGGGTAGAGCTGTCGCTGTTCGCCAAAGCTAACGACAAAGAACCGAGCCAGACGATAACCCTCGATCCGGCCATTAACCGCAGCTTCTTTTTCTGGCATGTTCATGTCGACGGACTTAAGCCCGGATGGCATTACGCCTACCGTGTGGACGGCCCACGCAACAAGGCAGATGGCCACCGCTTCAACCCCGCCAAGGTGTTGCTCGATCCGTATGCCAGGGGGATCAGCAATCTGCTGTGGGATCGTGTCGCCGCTTGCGGCGACAGCGACAACCTGCATCAATCGATGCGCTGCGAGGTCATCGACCCCGCCGACTACGATTGGGAAGGCGACCGCCCGCTGGCGCGACCGATGAAGGACAGCATCATCTACGAGGTGCATGTGCGCGGGTTCACCGCCTCCGCTTCGTCGGGCGCATCCGCCCCCGGCACCTTCCGCGCATTGATGGACAAGATTCCCTATCTCATGGAGCTCGGCATCACGGCGGTGGAACTGCTGCCCATCTTCGATTTCGACGAGACCGAGGTGGTGCGGCAGATGCCGGACGGTGCTCGCCTTCGCAATTTCTGGGGTTATTCCACGATAGGCTACTTCGCGCCCGAGGCGAGCTATTGCGCCAGCAAGGAAGAAGGCGAACACATCCGCGAACTGCGCGACCTGATCAAGGCAATGCATGCCGCAGGGATCGAGGTGATCCTAGATGTGGTGTTTAACCATACCAGCGAGGGCAACCACTTGGGGCCGACCCTGCATTTCAAGGGCATCGACAACCTTACCTACTACATTCTGGTGGACAACGACCGGCGCTACTACATGGACTACACCGGTTGCGGCAATACCATGAACTGCAACCACCCGATCAGCGACAAGTTCATCCAGGATTGCCTGGAATACTGGGTGCGCGAACTGCATATCGACGGTTTCCGTTTCGACGAGGGTTCCATCCTGTCGCGCGACGAGGACGGTCGTCCGATGCGTCATCCGCCGGCGTTGTGGAATCTGGAACTGTCCGAAACCTTTGTCGATACCAAGCTGATCGCCGAGGCATGGGATGCCGCCGGCCTGTACCAGGTCGGCAACTTCCCCGGTATGCGCTGGGCTGAGTGGAACGGTCGGTACCGCGACGACGTGCGGCGTTTCGTGCGCGGCGACCCCGGAATCGTTGGAGCTGTGGCCACACGCATTGCCGGAAGTGCCGATTTGTACCAGTGGAACGGGCGCGGCCCGGACAATTCGATCAACTTTGTCAACTGCCATGACGGCTTCACTCTCATGGACCTGGTGTCGTACAACACCAAGCACAACGACGCCAATGGCGAGGGCAACCGCGATGGCATCGACGACAACCTAAGCTGGAACTGCGGCTGGGAAGGGGATACCGAATCCGCCGAAATCCGGTCCTTACGCAAGCGCCAGATCAAAAATTTCGCCGCCATCCTGATGCTTTCGCAAGGTGTGCCGATGTTCCTCGCAGGCGATGAAATGGGGCGCAGCCAGGACGGCAACAATAACGCCTACTGTCAGGACAACGCCGTCGGCTGGCTGAACTGGACGCTGCTGGAGCAGAACCGGGACTTGTTCGAGTTTTTCAAGGGGATGATCGCGCTGCGCAAACGCTGTTCACAGCTCCGCCGGGAAAATTATTTTCAGGGGCAGGTCAACGGGCACGGTGTGGCAGAGATCGCCTGGCATGGTTGCCAGTTGAACGCGCCAGGCTGGAACGATCCCGCCTGCCGGGTGCTAGCGGTTACCCTCGGTGCCTTGGTGGATGGCGAGCCGGATTTGCATGTAATGATGAACATGGATGACCGGCTGTTACCTTTCGAGATTCCCGTGCTGACCGAACGGCGCTGGTGGCGCTATGCCGATACCGCACTGGGCGATGCTGCGCTCGATGCCGCCGCCGCCGCCGCGACCGCGATCGATGGAGCGGAATATCTGGTCACGGGCCGAAGTGTGGTCATTCTGGCGTCACGTTGAGGAGCTGTCATGCAGATTGATATTGAAGATGCCGTTGCCGAAAAAAT
>MERI01000206.1 GCA_001772005.1 Betaproteobacteria bacterium RIFCSPLOWO2_12_FULL_62_58
ACGACACGGTCGAGGCGATCAACTTTCAGGGCGAATCATGCGCCATCTGCAAGGCTTCGGCCTCGATGATGACGGCCGCGGTGAAAGGAAAGTCGCGTGCGGATGCGGAGCAACTGGCGCATGAGTTTCGCGACATGGCGACCGGCCAGCTCGACCTCACGCAACCGCATCACCTCGGGCGGCTCACGGTGTTCGCCGGCGTGCGCGATCTTCCGACGCGCGTCAAGTGCGCGATCCTGCCGTGGCACACGCTGCAGGCAGCGTTCAATGCGATAGCAATTACTTCGACCGAAGCCGAGGCCGACCCGATGCACGCGCCGATCGGCGGCGCATGAGAAGCAGGAAACCGCAGATAAACGCAGATGAACGCAGATAAGTTCAGAGAGCAAAGAATAGCCGGCGTGCTCGTTGCTGCGGTTTCGCATCGGCGTTCGAACCCTCACCCCCGACCCCTCTCCCACAAGGAGAGGGGAGGCAAATGTTTCCCTTCTCCCCTCGGGAGAAGGGTCAGGGATGAGGGCTGGGCGTGCATCGGCGGTTGATTCTTGTCAGGGTTTTTATGCCGAAAATCGCCGAAATCGAGCCGACGCCGAATCCCAACGCGATGAAGTTCATCCTCAGGGAGCCGCTCACGTGGGGCATCACGCGCTCGTACGATAACGCTGATCAGACCGACGGCGATCCGCTTGCTTCCGCGCTGTTTGACATCGAGCACGTCACCAACGTGTTCTATGTCGACCACTGGATCACGGTGACCCAGGACGGCAAGGCTGACTGGCAGGAGTTGATGCGCAAGCTCGCGGTGCCGATTCGCGATGCGCCGGCGGCGGACGAGCAGTCGGCGCAGCTCGCGGCGCAGGCCTCCGCCGCCGTCAAAGCCGAGGACCTGAGCGATGCGGACCGCGCGCGGCTCGACAAGATCAATGAAATCCTCGACGAGCAGGTCAGGCCTTATCTGCAGGGCGACGGCGGCGATCTCTACGTGCTGGGAATCAAGGGCAACCGTCTGACCGTGCACTACCAGGGCGCATGCGGCAGTTGCCCGAGTTCGATCTCCGGCACGCTCGCCGGCATCGAAAACCTGGTGCGCCAGATCGAACCCGACATCGAAGTCGTGGCCGTCTGAGCGATTGGCGGCTAACGAGCGCCGATCGTAAGGTGAACGAGTGAACGGGTGAACGAGTGAATGAGTGAAGGGAAAGCCCGCTGTCCCCCGGTCACGGGGGAGAGGGTGTTCGCTTCACGTTTCACATTTCACGTTTCACTTCTCATGAGCGATTGGATTACCGTAGCGAAGGTGGGCGAGCTCGCGCCCGGGCAATGGCGCACGCTGGACGTCGATGGCGCGCAGATCGTGATGTTCAACCTCGGTGGGCAGTACTTCGCGATCGAAGACGTGTGTACCCACGACGGCGGGCAGTTGACCGGCGGCACCATCGAAGGTGACCAGATCGTCTGTCCGCGCCACGGCGCGCGCTTTTGCATCCGTACGGGGGAGGCACTCTCCGCGCCGGCCTACGAGCCCACTGCCAAGTTTCCGGTGCGCGTCGAAAACGGTGAGGTGCAGGTCCGAGACGACCGTTGGGACTGAGTCCCCAGGAGTTTGTCGGACTTAGCCCCGACAAACTCCTAATGCAAAACCGGCGCCAGGAAAATTGCGAAAGAGGATGACGGATATGCGAATTCACTCCTGTTTTTCTTCATATTCGGTCGCTTCGGGTGGATTTTCTTCCGAATTGTCAGCCGGTTTTGCTTTTAGCAGCCTGTCGGGCTGTTAAGTCCGACAGGCTGCTAGAGGCGAGAGTTCTACCAATGATTGTCGTCCCGGATGATTTTCCGTCGGTTTTCGAGGGATCGGCGGCGCACGAGCGCGCAAGCTCCCTCGGTGCGGTGCGCGTGTGCACCGAGCGCGGCGCTGAAGACGAAACCGAACTCGCCAGCCGCATCGGCGCGGCGCGCGTCGCCATCAACATCCGCGCCTATGCGCGGTTCAGCGACGCCGTGTTCCGCGCCTGCCCCGCGCTGCGCATGGTCTCGATCTGGGGCACGGGCACCGACAACATCGACCTCGATGCGGCGGCGCGGCGCGGCGTCACCGTCTGCAATATCCCGGGGGTCAACGCCTTCGCCGTAGCCGAGCACGCGATCGCGCTCATGCTCGCGGTCGCCCGCAAGATCCCGAGAATTGACCGGGAGATGCGAACAGGTGCCTGGCCCCGCGAAATGCTTGCCCAGCTCTACGGCAAGACGCTCGGCGTATTCGGAACCGGAGCGATCGGCGCGCGCGTGGCGGAACTGGGGCGCGCGCTGGGCATGACGGTGCTCGCGTGGAGCGCCCGCGGCAATGCCGATCGCTTGCGGGCGTTCGGCGTCGCAACGGCCGTAAAAGAGGACATCCTGCGCCGCGCGGACGTCGTCACGCTCCACGTCCGCCTGACGCCGGAGACGCGCGGCTTCATCGGGCCGCGCGAACTCGCGTTCATGAAGCCCGGCGCGATTCTGGTCAACACCGGTCGCGGCGCCCTCGTGGACCGCGACGCACTCCTCGACGCTCTCGCCAACGGCCGCATCGCGGGCGCCGGGCTCGACGTGTTCCACGACGAGCCCCTTAGGCCGGGCGACCCCCTGCTCGGTCTTCCCAACACCGTGCTGTCGCCCCACAACGCGGGGCAGACGCCCGAAGTGCGGCGCGACGGATTGTTGCGGGCGGTCGACAATGTGGAACGCTTTATTGCCGGCACGCCGATTAACGTCGTCGGCTCGCAGTCGTAACGGGCTTGCTGGCGCGCAGTGGTATCTCAATCGCGATGATCTGTTCCACGTGCAGCGAGCGCGGAGCGGCAAGTACGACCGCTTGCACATGTCATTTTTCACGTCTTGTGGCCGAACTTCTGCTCGATGTCCCGCCACCGCTCGATTCCCACGATCTTCGTGTACTCCTCGAACGGCGTGCCCGAGCCGACGAGCTTGAGTTCGTCGCTCTTCAGGTCGGCGAGCGCGATCTGCATGGTCTTGGTGATGCGCAGCAACAGCGTGATGCCGTAGAGCGCAATCCTGTAGCCGATCTGGGCAAGCACCGAGGGCTTGAGAATCGGCGTAATGCCGCCCTCGAGCATATTCGCGACGTGCGCCGTATCGACCTCGCGCACCACGCGCGCCATCTCCTCTTCGTTGAGCATCGATTCGATGAAGACGCCGTCGGCGCCCGCGCGCACGTAGCGCTCGGCTCGACGCAGCGCTTCGTCCATGCCGTAAATGGCACGGGCATCGGTGCGTGCGACGATGAAGGTATCCGCGTTGAGCCGATTCGCCGCCATCACCCGGATTTTCGCCTCCATCTCCTCGGTGGGTACAACCTGCTTGCCGGCCATATGGCCGCAGCGCTTGGGCGAGACCTGGTCCTCCATGAACAGCGCCTGCACACCCATGCGCTCGTAGGTGTGCAGCAGGTGCACGACGTTTTTTACGTCCCCGTAGCCGTTGTCGGCATCGACCAGCACCGGCAGGTCGCACGCGCCGATGATGTCCCGAAACGCGGCAGTGAACTCGCCGAGCTGACACAACCCGATGTCGGGCAGGCCGTAGCGCGCGCCGGCGGTTTGAAAGCCGCCGATGAAAAAGCCCTTGAAACCGGCCTGCTTGATAAGCAGGGCCGACAGCGCATCGTGCGCGCCCGGGAGGACGAGCGGTTTTTCGGTTTGCGCGAGTTGGCGGATGGTGGGTGATTTCATTTTACGGCTCAGTGTGTTCTCTGTGTCCAATGGCACTACCTTAAGGCAGATTGAGCGGAATGATGACCCAACACGCGCTGTCATTCCCGAGAAGTCGGGAATCCATAGGATGGTTCACGCAAGATGATGCGCCGTATGGGTTCCCGTTTTCACGGGAACGACACACCTTCTGAGCCGTGATCGTGCGCACATTCCAGCTTAAGGTAGTGACATTGATCTCTGTGTTCTCTGTGGCTGATGTAGCTCTGTAGCTGATCTGCGTTCATTGGCGTACCCCTCGAGGGGGTATTGAGAAGAATTTATCGGCGGTTTCACCCTGCTCGCCGCTCACGCGCTGGTTGAACGCGGTGAAGAACTGCTCCGCCATCTTCTTTGCCACGCCGTCGATCAGGCGCGAACCGACTTGCGCGAGCTTGCCGCCGATCATCGCCTTGACCACATAACCGAGTCTTGTCCCCTCGGCATTCGGCGTGAGCCGCACGTTCGCCTGTCCCTTGGCAAAGCCGGCAACCCCTCCCTGGCCTTCGAACACCAGGGTGTACGCATTGGGCGGATCGACATCGGACAGCGTCATCTTGCCTTTGAACTTGGCGCTGACCGGCCCGACCTTGGCGGTCATGGTGAGCTGATACTCGCTGTCCGATACCTGCTCTATCGTTTCGCAGCCGGGAATGCAATCCTTGAGAGTGGCCGTGTCATTGAGCGCGCGCCAAGTCGCCTCCCGGGGCAAGGGGATCAACTGTTCTCCCGTCATCTCCATGCTTGTTTTCCTGTGAGGGCGGCCGCGACCGCGCGCTGGGCCATCACGGTGATCAGGTGCGACCGGTACTCGGCGCTCGCGTGGATGTCGGAATTGAGCTTGTCCGCCGGCACGCGCACCTTGGCGACCGCTTCGGGAGCGAAGTTCTCGGCGAGTTTCTTTTCCATGTCCGTGACGCGGAATACAAAACTCGCCGCGCCGGTGACCGCGACGCGCACATTGCCCGCGCCTTCGCTCACGAACACGCCGACGATCGCGTAGCGGGAAGCCGGGTTCTTGAACTTCACGTAAGCCGCGCGCTTGGGCAGCGGGAAGGTGACACGAGTGATGATCTCTCCGGTTTTCAGCGCGGTGTCATACAGGCCGGTGAAAAACCTGTCGGCGGCAATCTCGCGCTTGTTGGTGTGTATGGTCGCACCGAGGCCCAGGACCGCCGCGGGATAGTCGGCCGCGGGATCGTTGTTGGCGAGCGCGCCGCCGAGCGTGCCCTGGTTGCGCACCTGGCGGTCTCCGATACCGTCTGCGAGTTTCGCCAGCGCCGGGATGCCGATCATCACGTCTTTCGACGCGGCGACTTCGGCATGACGCGCCATCGCGCCGATGGTGAGCACCGCCGCTTCGAGTGCGATGCCGCGCAGTTCATCGATGCCGCCGAGATCCACCAGAGCAGTGGGGCTGGCAAGCCGGAGCTTCAACGTGGGAATCAGGCTTTGTCCGCCGGAGAGCGCCTTGGCGTTCGCGTTCTTGCGCAGCAGCGACGCCGCTTCCTTGATGGTGGCGGGACGGTGATAGTCGAATGCATACATGGTCAAGTCTCCTGTTGCCTGATGTCATACCCGTGTCGGACTGCAGGGTGCGCCGTTCGCACCGTTCGCGCGGTGCGTGGAACGCACCCTACGTCTGGCTTACGCCGGAATGACGGTCATTCTCACGCTGCCTTCTTCGCCGCGTTGGCGTTCTGGATCGCGCGCCATACGCGTTCCGGCGTGGCCGGCATCTCGACATCGCGCACCCCGAGCGGCGCCAGCGCATCCACGATGGCGTTGATTACGGCCGCCGGCGCGCCGATGGCGCCGGCTTCGCCGCAGCCTTTGACGCCGAGCGGGTTGTGCGTGCACGGCGTTTCCTTCATGTCCACCTTGAAGCTCGGCAGGTCGTCCGCGCGGGGCAGGGCGTAATCCATCAGAGTACCGGTCAGGAGCTGGCCGCTCTCGGGGTCGTACACACAGCCCTCCAGGAGCGCCTGGCCGATACCTTGCGCGAGTCCGCCGTGTACCTGACCCTCCACGATCATCGGGTTGATGACCTTGCCGAAATCGTCGACCGCGGTGAAATTAACAACGCGGGTTGCGCCGGTGTCGGAATCGATTTCGACTTCGCAGATATGGCTGCCGGCGGGGTAGGTGAAATTGGTCGGATCGTAGAACGCTGACTCGTTCAATCCCGGCTCGAGCTTGTCGAGCGGATAGTTGTGCGGTACATAGGCGGCAAACGCGACTTCGCCGAAGGTTTTCCGCTTGTCGGTGCCCATCACCTGGAACGCGCCGTCCCTGAACTCTATGTCGGGTTCGGCCGCTTCCAGCATATGCGCCGCGATTTTCCTGCCCTTGGCGATGATCTTGTCGAGCGCCTTCACGATCGCGCTGCCGCCGACCGCGATCGACCGCGAGCCGTAGGTGCCCATGCCGAACAGGATCCTGCCGGTGTCACCGTGCACGATATCGACGTTCTCGACCGGGATGCCGAGACGGTCGGCCACCACCTGCGCGAAGGTCGTTTCATGGCCCTGCCCGTGGCTGTGTGAACCGGTGAACACCGTGACCGTGCCGGTGGGATGAACGCGGACTTCACCCGCCTCGTACAATCCCGCGCGTGCGCCCAGGCTGCCGGCGATATTGGACGGCGCGAGCCCACACGCTTCGATGTAGGTCGAGTAACCAAGGCCGCGCAGCTTGCCGCGCTTTTCCGCGTCCCTGCGCCGGGTCTCGAATCCCGCAACGTCGGCGAGCTTCAGGGCCTCAGTAAGCGTTGCGTCGTAGTTGCCGGTGTCGTAGCAGAGCGCGACCGGCGTCTGGTATGGGAACTGCGTGATGAAGTTCCGGCGGCGAATCTCGGCCTCTTCAATTCCCAACTCGCGCGCCGCGGTCGACACCAGGCGCTCGACGACGTAGGTCGCCTCCGGGCGTCCGGCGCCGCGGTAGGCATCGACCGGCGCGGTGTTGGTGAATACCGCGGTTACCTTGCAGTAGATCGCGGGCGTCGTGTATTGACCGGCGAGGAGCGTCGCGTAGAGGATCGTCGGAATGCACGAGGCGAAGGTGGATAGATACGCGCCCATGTTGGCGGTGGTGGCGACGCGCATCGCGAGAAACTTGCCGTTCTTGTCGAGGGCGATCTCGGCTTTGGTCAGGTGATCACGGCCGTGTGCGTCGGACAGGAAGGACTCCGAGCGCTCCGCCGTCCATTTTATCGGGCGATTGACTTGCTTGGACGCCCAGGTGAGCACCGCTTCCTCGGCGTAGAGATAGATCTTCGAACCGAAGCCGCCGCCGACATCGGGCGAGATGACGCGCACCTTGTGCTCCGGCAATCCCAGCACGAACGCGGTCAGCAGCAGGCGCTCGACGTGCGGGTTCTGGCTCGTGACGTATAGCGTGTAGGAATCGTCGGCGCGCGAGTAATGCGCGACCGCGGCGCGCGGCTCGATTGCATTCGGGATGAGCCGGTTGTTGATGAACTCGAGCGAGGTGACGTGGTGAGCGGCGGCGAACGCCTTATCGACCGCACCCTTGTCGCCGAGCGCCCAGACATAGCAGGTGTTGTCCGGTGCAATGTCGTGGACGAGAGGCGCGCCGGGCTTGCGCGCATCGGCGATCTTGACCACGGCGGGCAGTACTTCATAGTCGACTTCGATCAGCTCCGCGGCATCCTTCGCCTGGTTGAGCGTCTCGGCGACGACCACCGCGACATGATCCCCGACATAACGCACCTTGCCTTGCGCCAGCGGCGGATGCGGCGGTTCCTTCATCGGCTGGCCGGTGACGCCGGTGATGAGCCACCCACACGGGAGGCCGCCGACCTTGGCTTTCGCGAGATCGTCGCCGGTGAACACCGCGACTACGCCGGGGGCGGCCGCTGCTTTGGCGGTGTTGATGCTCTTCAACCTCGCGTGGGCGTTCGGCGAACGCAGGAAACAGGCGTAAGTCTGTCCCGGCAGCGTCACGTCGTCGGTGTATGTGCCGCCGCCGGTGAGGAAGCGATAGTCTTCCTTGCGCTTTATCGACTGGCCAATCACGGGTGCGTTCATGGTGTACTCCTAACGACTGGTAAGCGGTGAGCGGTGAAAAACCATCATTAACATTCCTTGCGGATTTGCAACCACTGCTTACTGCTCACTGCTTACCGCTTCATCGCGGCGGCACCCGCGGCGATCGCCTTGACGATGTTGTGATAGCCGGTGCAGCGGCACAGATTGCCGTCGATCTCGGCGCGTATCATGTTCTCCGGCGGATGCGGGTCCTTTTGCACCAGATCAATCGCGTTCATGACCATCCCCGGCGTGCAGAAGCCGCACTGCAGACCGTGGTGCTCGCGAAACGCGGCCTGCATCGGGTGCAGTTCGCCATTGGCGCTGATGCCTTCGATGGTAACGACGGTCGCGCCTTCGGCTTGAGCGGCGAGAATATTGCACGCTTTCACGGCGCGGCCGTCGAGATGCACGGTGCAGGCGCCGCACTGCCCGGTGTCGCAGCCGACATGCGTGCCGGTGAGCAGCAGATTCTCGCGCAGGAACTGCACCAGGAGCGTGCGCGGGTCGAGATCGGCGGTGACCGCTTTGCCATTCACGGTCATTGAGACTGTGATGCCCATGGGTGCCCTCCAGATGGATGAAATGTCGGGTTATCTGCTTGCGGAATCTTCCGTTGCGGAACGGCTTGCGAAATACGCTGGTTTGCGACTGATGCTAGCTCATGGCCGGGGCCGGTGCAACCTCGCCCCGGCGGTCGGACGCGAGGGTGCTTGACCCGCCGAACCGCTATGCACTAATCTAGATAATCGTTTAACAAGCGTTGATAAACCGAGGTTTCTTGTATGGACAGCGTCGATCTGCAGGTACTCAGAAGCGCGCAGGAATGGGTCAGGGCCGGCCGGCGCGTGGTGATGGCGACGGTTGTCAGGACGTGGGGTTCCGCGCCGCGGCCGATTGGGGCGCTCACCGCGATCCGCGATGACGGCATGGTGGTGGGCTCGGTCTCCGGCGGCTGCGTGGAGGACGACATGATCCTGCGCGTGCGCGCCGGGGAACTGGTGCGGGACAAGCCCGCGACGACCAAATACGGGGTCACCGCCGAGGAAGCGCAGCGCTTCGGGTTGCCGTGCGGCGGCACGCTCGAACTCGTGCTGGAACCGCTCACGCCGGACAGCGGTCTCGATGAGCTGCTTTCGCGCATCGAGCGCCACGAACTCGTGATGCGCACGCTCGACATGGAATCGGGGCGCGTGACGATCGGTCCCGCGAAATGGCCGGATCAGCTTGCCTTCGACGGGAAAACGCTGGTCACGGTGCACGGGCCGCGCTGGCGGCTGCTCATCATTGGCGCAGGGCAGCTCTCGAAATATCTCGCGCAAATGGCCCAGGCGCTCGATTATCAGGTCACGGTATGCGATCCGCGTGAAGAATACGCCGATACCTGGGACATCGTCGGAGCGGAGCTGAAGCGCGGCATGCCTGACGACATCGTCACCGCAATGAATCTCGACGGCCACAGCGCGGTCGTGACGCTCACCCACGATCCCAAGCTGGATGACATGGCGCTGCTGGAGGCGCTCAAGTCGCCGGCGTTCTATGTCGGGGCGATCGGATCGAAGAAGAACAACGACGCGCGCCGCAAACGGCTTGCCGAATTCGACTTGGCGCAGCAGGAAATCAGCCGGCTGCACGGCCCGGTGGGCCTCAAGATCGGCAGCAAGACGCCGCCGGAGATCGCGGTCGCCATACTCGCCGAAATGACGGCGATCCGGAACGGCGTGACGGTTCCCGAATTCCTCGAGCCGGAAAAAGCGACCGTCGCCGGATGCCGGGTAGCTTGAGAAACTCGCCTTCCTGACCGGGCGGCGAATTCCTGACATGAGGGATAGACCGGAGGCTCAAAAAAGCCGCATTCCGGCCTCTTCTGATTCTCGGCCCATCTTTTATTGCTGGCATCGCCGTTTCAATTCGGCCGCAATGATTACCCCATGCCGCGCCATCTTGATCATAGCCACGGTGGTGGCCTGTGGCGGCGCCGCTTCCGCGGCTGAAATGTCGGCGAGCGGCATTTTCCTCGTCGCGACTGACGAACTTCGCGATCCGAATTTCCGGGAGACGGTGGTGCTGGTGACACAACCCCGGCGCGGGGGGCCGTTCGGCGTCATCATCAATCGACCACTCAACCGCCGCCTGAGCGAAATCTTTCCCGAGATCGAAGCGCTCAAGAGCAAGAAGGACGTCGTTCACTTCGGCGGGCCGGTGGCGCGCCAGGGATTGGTATTCCTGGTTCGCGCGAGCAAGCCGCCGCTGCGCGCAACGCACGTGCTCAAGGACGTTTACATCACCGCCGATCCCGGGGAAGTCGACGAACTGCTGAAAAGATCCAACCCAACCAGGGGGCTGCGTGTCTACGCGGGTCATTCAGGCTGGGCGCCGGGGCAATTGCAGAACGAGATCACCCGCGGCGGCTGGCACGTCCTGCCGGCCGATGCGGAGACCGTGTTCGAGAAAGACGCCGCGACCATCTGGCCCGAGCTCAGCAGGCGCGCGGCGCT
>MERI01000207.1 GCA_001772005.1 Betaproteobacteria bacterium RIFCSPLOWO2_12_FULL_62_58
CCACGCACGCAGTTTCCCGATACGCAACGATGCCGGCGAAATTTACCGCGTTGCCGGCGTGGCCGAAGACATCACCGAGCGCAAGCGAAATGAAGAGGCTTTGAAAGACAGTGAGTATCGGCTCGATCTTGCGCTGGAGACTTCCGCGCTCGCAGTCTGGGAGTGGAATCTCGCGACCAAGGACGTGCGCTTCAGTCGTCACTGGTGGCCTATCCTGGGGTACAAACCGGACGAAATTCCCCTGCGCATAGAGGCTTGGGAGAATCTCACGCATCCGGTCGACCTGGTGCGGGTGAAATCGATGGTGGCGGCGTGCGTCAAGGAATCGGTTCCAGTATTAGACATTGAATATCGAATGCGGGCGAAAAACGGCGAATGGCGCTGGATCCGGTCAGTGGGCCGGGTGGTCGAGCGCGATGCAGCCGGCCGGGCGTTGCGCATGACCGGCACGCACGGCGATATCACCGAACGCAAACTGGCGGAGGACAAGATCCGCCGCCTCAACCGGGTGTACGCGGTCCTGAGCGGTATCAATTCCGTAATCGTGCGTGTCAAGGATCGCCAGGAGTTGTTCCAGGACGCGTGCCGCATCGCCGTCGAGCATGGCAATTTCGGAATGGCATGGATCAGTGAGTTCGATCCCGTAACGCTGGATGTTACGCCAGTTGCTTGGGCAGGAATCGATGCGAGTGAGCAGATTGCTAGCTCGAAGTCTACCGCGCGTGCGGACGTGCCCCGGGGCCAAGGCGTCGTCGGGCGCGCCATAAGGGAGAAAAAACCAGTGTTCTGCAACGACATCACAGCCGCCCCCGATGTTGGAAGCGCCAAGCGAAAAGAAGCCATACGCCGGGGCTATCGTTCTCTGGTCGCATTGCCCCTGTTTGTGGAAGAGAACGTCTGGGGAACCCTCACACTGTACGCCACGGAGCCGGACTTCTTCAATGAGGACGAACTCCGTCTGCTGACGGAACTGGCCGGTGACATCTCGTTCGCTCTCGAAAATATCGGCAAGGAGGAGAAGCTCGAAAAATTGTCGCGGATCCGCGCGGTTTCGAGCGAGATCAATGCCGCCATCGTCCGCATCCGCGAGCGCGAGGCACTGCTGCGCGAAACCTGCCGTATCGCCGTCGAGCACGGGAAGTTCGAGCTGGTATGGACCGCTTTGCTCGACCAAGCAAAACAGCAGGTCCAGCCGGTTGCATGGGCTGGGTTCTCGTCGGAGACCGCGCATTCGGTAAATTGGACTAGCATCAACGCCCCAGGGGTGCTGCTAGGCGAGGTTATCCGGACCCGGAGGAGGGCGGTCCGCAACGACATCGATGCCGAGGCGCCTGTGGGTATATTGCGCCAGGAGGCAATGAAGAAGGGCTGCCGTTCCACAATGTGCCTGCCGTTCGTGGTGGATGACAATGTAGTGGCCACCATCATTCTCTTCGCGGCCGGGCGCGGATTCTTCGACGAGGACGAGCTCGCGCTCCTCAGCGAGGTGGCGGCGGACGTCTCGTTTGCACTGCAATCGATCTCCCGTCAGGAGAAGCTCAATTACCTGGCCTACTACGATGCTCTGACCGGACTCGCCAATCGCACCTTGCTCCAAGACCGTCTAGACCGTGTCGTGCGCCGAGCCAAAGAGGAAGGAACCAAGGCCGCTGTACTGATGTGCGACATCAAACGATTCCGCCACATCAACGAGACCTTCGGACGACAAGCCGGTGATGCGCTGCTGCGCGAACTTGGAGAACGGTTGAAGCAACTCTGGCCGGAGTCCGACAATCTGGGGCATATGGCTGCCGACTGCTTCGCTGGAGTTCTTGCAAATATCAAGGATGCGGCCGAGATCGCGCATCTGATCGAGAAACCGCTCGCGGCTGCGCTGAGCCTGCCTATTGAAATCGACGGCAAAGAACTCAGAATTTCGGTGACCGCCGGAATCGCCGTGTTTCCGGGAGACGGCGACGATGCCGATACACTGCTTAAAAATGCGGAAGCAGCGTTGAGAAAAGCCAAAGCGGCAGGGGAGCGGTATCTCTTCTATCATCCGCAGATGAACGCAGCGGTGGCTGAAACGCTGTCGCTCGAAAACAAGCTGCGCCGGGCCTTGGACAAGGAACAGTTCGTGCTGCACTACCAGCCCAAGATCGACCTCGCCAGCGGCCGCATCAGCGGATTTGAGGCGCTCATCCGCTGGAATGACCCGGAGACCGGCCTGGTTCCTCCAATGCGATTCATCCCGTTGCTCGAAGAAACCGGCATGATCCTCGAGGTGGGCCGCTGGGCGATGCGGAAAGCCCTGACCGATTACCGCGAGTGGCACAAGCAGGGACTGCAGCCGCCGCGGATCGCGGTCAATGTCTCGCCGATCCAGCTTCGGCAGAAGGATTTCGTGGACGTCGTGCGCAACACGATCAAGGGCTCCATGGCCGGGTCTCACGGCCTGGATCTGGAAATCACCGAGAGCCTGATAATGAACGACATCGAGGGCAACATCGAAAAACTGCGTATGCTGAGCGATATGGGGATCAACATTGCAATCGACGATTTCGGGACCGGCTATTCATCTCTCGGCTATCTCGCCAAGCTGCCGGTCAACGCTCTCAAGATCGACCGCTCGTTTATCATCACCATGGCAAGCAACGCCGACAACATGAGCATTGTTTCCACGATTATCTCGCTTGCCCACTCTCTCAGCCTCAAGGTCATCGCGGAGGGGGTGGAAACCGAGGAGCAGTCGAAATACCTGAAGCTGCTGAAATGCGATGAGATCCAGGGCTATCTCATCAGCAAGCCGCTACCCGCGCCGGAACTGGTGACGCTGCTTCAGAAACCGGCGCTAGCACCGCAGGCGTCCCGGGAATGACGGGCTGATAATAACATCAGCCAGAGCGATGCCTCCGGCATCTTAAAGGAGCGGCCGACTACACCGATATCTCCAGGATGAAAGGGCGAAGCAAATGAACAGAATCGAGAGCCGTTGCAAATCACTGAAGTGGTTCATGGCATTCCTTGACTTGGAGTTTCCCCCGGACCGGGTTCCGCGCTCCTCACTCGGATTGTTGATCCAGATCACGACACAGGCCGTGTCTGCGTCGCAGGCTATTCAATGCCTGACCACCCTCGCCAGTTATTGCAGAGGCAAGCTTCTGCTTGCTGCGCTGGCGCTGGCGACCTCCGCGGCGCACGGCGCCCCACCGGCAGAACCATCCGCGCCTGACCTGACCCAGCTCTCGCTCGAACAGCTCCTCGACATCCCCGTTTACACCGCTTCACGCTTCAGCCAGAAGGGCTCGAACGCGCCGTCATCCGTCAGTGTCATCACTGCCGCCGACATCAAGACGTATGGCTATCGCACGCTCGCCGATATCCTGCGCAGCGTGCGGGGCATGTATGTGACTTACGACCGCACCTACAGCTATATCGGCGTGCGCGGTTTCGCGCGGCCTGGCGATTACAACTCGCGCGTGCTGGTGATGGTAGACGGCTACCGCGTCAACGACCCCGTCTTCGATACCGGATATATCGGCAGCGAATTCGTCCTGGACGTCGACCTTATCGACCGCGTCGAGATCGTGCGCGGGCCGAGTTCGTCGGTGTACGGCAGCAACGCTTTCTTCGGCGTGGTCAACGTAATCACCAGGACGGCACGGGACCTGAAAGGCGCGGAAGTTTCGGCGGAAGTGGGGAGCTTTGATACCAAGAAGGGACGCGCGAGCTTCGGGCACCGCTTTGAAAACGGCCTCGATGCCGTAGTGTCGGTGACCGGTTTCGACAGCCGGGGCCCGTCGCTGTTTTTTCCCGAGTTCAACGATCCGGCCACCAACAACGGGATTACCCAGGGCACCGACTACGACCGCGATTCGAATTTCTTCGCCAAGCTTTCCTACTCGGGATTCACCCTGGACGCCGGCCATTCGCGGCGCAACAAGGGGATACCGACCGGATTTACCGGCACGGTATTCAACGACCCGCGCAATCGCATCGTCGATGAGCAGACCTTTGCCAGCCTCGGTTATTATCACACTACCGGCGGCGGCACAGACGTGAGTGGCCGGATTTACTTTGGGCGCTACGAGTATGACGGCGATTACATCTACGACGCTCCTCCGGTTACCGTGAACAAGGACCAGGCGTTGGGCGAATGGTGGGGCGCGGAGCTGAAACTGGTGAAGACCGTATTCGACAAGCACAAGCTCGTGATGGGCGGCGAATACCAGGAGAACCGGCGCCAGAACCAGGCGAACTTCGACCAGGCGCCGTTCGCGTCGTATCTCGACGACAAGCGCAGCAGCCGCAGGGCCGGCGTGTACCTGCAGGACGAGTACGCGGTCCGGGACAATTGGCTGCTCAATGCGGGTCTGCGTTACGACAACTATTCAACCATAGGCGGTACATTGAGCCCGCGGCTTGCGGTGATCCACCGGATGAACGAAAGCACCGTGGTGAAGGTGCTCTACGGCACTGCGTTCCGCGCCCCGAATGCCTACGAATCCTATTACGCGTTTCCCGGCCAGCAGATCGGCAATTCATCGCTGCGGCCTGAGAAAATCAAGACGTGGGAAGCCGTGCTGGAGCGCTACCTTCCGGGAAACTGGCGCGTCACCGCCTCCGGCTATTACTACAAGGTCAACGATCTTATCACCCAGGTGCCGGTCGCCGATCCGGAGACCGGCGGCGTCCTGCTCCAATACCAGAATCTCGACAACGTTGACGCCAAGGGCGTCGAGTTCGAGGCCGAGCATTCCTGGAGCGGCGGGGCCAGGCTCAGAGGCAGCTTTACGGCCCAAATGGCGCGGGACGAAACCGGAGCGGCGCTGAGCAATTCACCGAAGCATCTCGCGAAGCTGAATTATTCGACTCCGGTTTTCCATGACAAGCTGCGCGCCGCAGTCGAGCTGCAGTATACCGGCAGGCGCATCACCACCTTCGGGGAAACCGGTGGTTTCTTGACGGCCAACCTCACGCTGTTGAGCGAGAGACTGGCACCCGGTCTCGAGCTTTCGGCCAGCGTTTACAACCTGTTCGACCGGAAATACGCCGATCCGGTTGCGTTCGATGTCGGCGTGCCGACGCGCGACGTGATCCAGCAGGACGGCCGCAATTTCCGCTTCAAGTTGACTTATCGCTTCTAGCAGCCTGTCGGACTTGCCATCATGAACGGTCGGTATGAACGCATGGGTAGTCGCGCTGGGTTACCGTCGAGCCGACAGGCTGAAATGGAGTCTTTATCGGTGCGCAACCGTCATTCAGGTGCACTGTAGGCCGAAGATGCCGATCCCGAAAAAATGTCCGACTGATGAACTTCGCTAGACTCCTTTTGATCGCCTGCGCAGTGCTGTGGCATGTGTTGACCGGCTCGCCCGTTTACGGCGCCGATCAGGCTGCGCCATCGGAATACGCCGTCAAGGCAGCGTTCATCTTTAACTTCGCCAAATTTACGGAGTGGCCGGCGGCTGCTTCCGGCGCAACCCACGGCCAGATCGTGCTGTGCGCTTTTGCCGGCGAGCCGTATGGGGCGGCGCTTGCCGCGATCGACGGCAAAGCTGTGCAGGGACGCACCATTCGCGTCAGACGCGGGGTGCGCCCGGACGAGATCAAGTCATGCCACATGATGTTCATCGCCGAGTCGGAAGAGCGCCGCATCCCCGAGCTGCTGCGCGTGGTCAAGGGATCGCCCGTGCTGACCATCGGCGACGCCAACGGATTCGCCGAAGCCGGCGGCATGATCGGACTGATCAACGCGGACAACCGCGTGCAGTTCGAAATCAACAACGAGGCCGCGCAGCGCGCCAAATTGAAGATCGGTTCCCAGCTCCTGCGTCTCGCCAGGCTGGTGAAGGAACGTTGAAAGGAGCGCCAGCATGCTGACCAGATTTGGTGATTACTCGCTGACGCGCAAGCTCGTGATGGCGCTGCTGATATCGATTTTGCCGGGCCTGTCTGTCGCGTTCTTGAGCTTCGCCTTGCTCGGCATCTACGAGATGCGCGACGAGACCATAGACCGCCTGCAGACCCTGGCGGAAGCGACTGCGATCCATAGTGTGCCGACGCTGTTATTCCACGATTCGAAGGCGGCCGCGGAGACGCTGGGTGCGCTCAGGGTGAGCGCGCTCATCATCGGCGCCCAGATCCACGACAAGGAGGGCCGGCAGTTCGCGAGCTACCAACCCGGCGCAAGCGGCACGTCTGCTGTGGCGACGGCCGATGGCGCCCCCCCGGCAGAGCAGATTCCCGACTATCGCGCCGCGCCGTTTTGGGCGCAGAGGATCGGTTTGCAGCGGCCGATCAGCTCGGACGGAGAGGAAATCGGTTCGGTTCGGCTCCAGGCCGATCTGCGCGGGATGTGGCAACAGATTGCGTATCAGGTCATGATTGTCGGCGCGCTGACGCTGCTGTCGTTTGCAGTGGCGCTCTACATCGGCCTGATGTTCCGCAAGGTCATTACCGATCCGGTGCTGCGGCTGGCCGAAGCGACGCAGACCGTTTCGCGCACCAGCGACTATTCGCTGCGCGTAACGAAGTACGGCGAGGACGAACTCGGCACGCTGTTCGACGGTTTCAACGCGATGCTGGCCGAAATCCAGGCGCGCGACGAACAACTCGAGCGCCACAGCGAGCGGCTCGAGCAGCAGGTCGAGGCGCGCACCGAGGAACTGAACAAAGCCAAGAAGGCGGCCGAGACCGCGAGCATGGCAAAGTCGCAGTTTCTTGCCAATATGAGCCACGAGATCCGGACGCCGATGAACGGGATTCTCGGAATGACCGAGCTGCTGCTCGGCACCGCACTCGCCGAGAAACCGCGGCGCTTTGCCGAGACCATCCATCATTCGGGAGAAGCGCTGCTCGAGATCATCAACGACATCCTGGATTTTTCCAAGATCGAGGCAGGCAAGCTGGAACTGGAAAGCATCGCGTTCGACCTGCACGACGTTGTGCAGGACGTCGCGGAGATGTTCGCCGAGCATGCCCACAACAAGGGACTCGAACTTGCCTGCCACATTCATACCGACGTTCCGCTCCGCATCAACGGCGATCCCGGCCGGCTGCGTCAGATACTCATCAATGTGGTGAGCAACGCCGTAAAGTTCACCGAGCGCGGCGAAGTCATCGTGGAGGTCGAGCGCATGCCCGGAGACGGCGCGGAGAGCGGCGCGCGGGACTGCCGGCTGTATTTCTCAGTGACCGACACCGGCATCGGCATCGAGCCGGAGACAGCCAAGTCGCTGTTCCAGTCGTTTACCCAGGCCGACAGTTCGACGACGCGCAAATACGGCGGCACCGGCCTGGGTCTGGCGATCTCGAAACAACTCGTCGAGATGATGGGCGGGGAGATCGGTTTGCGCAGCGAACCCGGGAAGGGATCGTGCTTTCACTTCAGCATGCGTACCAACATCGCCGACGGTCTTGTGCCGGCGGCAGGGGCGCCGCGCGAAGAACTGAACGGGCTCCGCGTGCTGATTGCCGAGGATAATCCCACAAATCGAACCATTCTGCACAATCAAGTGACCGGCTGGGGCATGAGCGATGGCAGTGCCGAGCACGGTGTGCAGGCACTGGACATGCTGCGCGCCGCGGCCGCGCGCGGTGCGCCCTACGACCTCGCCATCATCGACATGAAGATGCCGGGCATGGACGGCGTCGAGCTGGCGCGTGCAATCAAAGCCGACCCGACCGTCTCCGGGGTACGCCTGATCATGCTCAGCTCGATCATGTCGCCGGGCGAAGCCGCATCAGCGCGCCAGGCAGGAATAGTCGCTTATCTCAGCAAGCCGGTGCGGCAGACGGACTTGCGTCGCGCCATCTCGGAAGCGGTCGGCGGCTCGCCGCAGACCCCACAGCTCGCAGTCATGAACGAGGAGCGACGGTGTATCGATGCGCGCGTGCTGCTCGTCGAAGACAGTGCAGTAAATCAGGAGGTCGCGCTGGCCATGCTGAAAAGTTTTGGTTGCGAAGTCCAACTGGCGAACAATGGGCGCGACGCCGTTGCCGCACTTTACCGCGGCCGATTCGATCTCATCCTGATGGACTGTCAAATGCCGGAGATGGACGGCTTCGAGGCGACCCGCGCAATACGCGAGCTGGAGGCGGCACGCGCGGCCACGGCGGCGCGCATCCCGATCGTCGCGCTGACCGCCAATGCCATGGGGGGTGACCGCGCGCGCTGCCTCGCTGCGGGCATGGACGATTATCTCGCCAAGCCGTTCAAGAAAGAGCAGTTATGGAGCGTACTGACGAACTGGATCACGCGCGCAAGGGCCCGGTCGTCCGAATTGCATTCCGCCGGACCCGCAGCGCCTGCGCCAGGCGCGCCCGACGCGGCTACGTTGGACGAGGCCATGCGCACGGCAGCCATCGATATGAAGGCCCTCGACAATATCCGCACGCTGCAGCAGCCCGGCGCGCCCAGCCTGCTGGAAAAGATCGTTACATTCTATCTCGACGATGCGCCGCGTCTCTGTCAGGCGATGCGCGAAGCGATCGCGGCCGGGGACAACGGCGCGCTGCAGCGCGCCGCACATACGCTCAAGTCCAGCAGCGCCGCCCTGGGTGCGCTCCAGCTCGCCGAGTTATGCAAGGAGATGGAAGGCCAGGCACGAGCCGGACGCGTAGTGGATGCCGAGCAATGGATCAACCGGATCGAAAACGAGTACGCCCGCGTGCGCGCCGCGCTACCGAGAACGAGTGCTCAAGCCTGAGCGGCGCCTTGCCATCAGGACCCTCAGTCATGAGTAATTTCGCCCCCAAGCAGCTCGTTCTGGTCGTCGACGACGACAACATCATGCGCCTGCTCGCGCGCGCAACGCTCGAGCAGGGCGGCTTCGCGGTCGAGGAGGCGAACGACGGCCACGCCGGCGTGTCCGCGTTCGAGCGGCTCCGGCCGGACATCGTCCTGCTCGACGTAATGATGCCGATCCTCGACGGCTTCGGAGCCTGCGCGGCGTTGCGCAAGCTCGAAGGCGGCAACCATGCCCCGGTGCTGATGATGACCGCACTGGACGATTCCGACTCGATCAACCGTGCCTACGAAGCCGGCGCGACCGACTTCATCACCAAGCCGATCGCCTGGCCCATGCTCGTCCACAGAGTGCGCTATCTGCTGCGGGCGAACCGGGCGTTTCTCGACCTCGCGCAAAGCCAGGCGCGACTCGCCAATGCGCAGCGCATCGCGCAACTCGGACATTGGGAATGGAATGTGGCGACCGATCACGTGCAGCGCTCGGACGAGATTTACCGCATCGTCGGCCGCACCCCGGAGCAGTTATCCGCCGCGCCCAAAGCATTCCTCGACATCGTGCACCCGGACGATCGACCGATCGTCGAGGACGCGCTATACGCCGCCCTATACCGGCAACAGCCCTTCAACGTGGACTTCCGCATCGTGCGTCCCGACGGTGGCATCCGCATCGTGCACGAGCAGGGAGAAGTCCATTATGATGGCGACCGTAAGCCGGCGCACATGCAGGGGACCACCCAAGACATCACCGAGCGCAAGCGCGCCGAGGAGCAGATTCGGCAGCTTGCGTTGTACGACAGCCTGACCGGTCTGCCGAACCGGCATTTGTTCAAGGAGCAGTTGGGCCACGCCCTGGCGCGGGCCGGGCGCACCGACGAAGTGCTGGCGGTGCTCTCGCTCGACCTCGATCGTTTCAAACGCATCAACGACACGCTCGGCCACGAGGTCGGCGACCTGCTGCTGAAGGAAGCCGCGAGCCGTCTCACCAAAACGCTGCGCCAGAGCGATTACGTCACGCGCAACGATCTCAACGAGGTAAATTACGTCATCGCGCGTCAGGGCGGCGACGAGTTCACCGTGCTGCTCGGCGGCCTCAACCAAGCGCCGGACACGGCCAAGGTCGCGCGCCGTATCCTCGAAGCGCTCTCGCAGCCGTTCGATCTGGACGGCAATGAAATTGTGGCGAGCGCAAGCGTCGGCATCGCCGTTTATCCCCTCGATGGCAACGACGCCGACAGTCTGCTGAAAAACGCCAGCGCCGCCATGTACTACTCGAAACAGCAGGGCACGAACAACTACCAGTACTACAATAGCGGAATGAATACCGCCGCGCTCGAGAAACTGTCGCTTGAGAGCAAGCTGCGCAAGGCGCTGGAGAAGGAGGAATTCGTGCTGCACTACCAGCCCAAGATCGACCTCGCCAAAGGAACCATCAGTGGCATCGAGGCACTGATCCGCTGGAACGACCCGGAAACCGGCCTGGTGCCTCCGATGCAGTTCATTTCGTTACTTGAGGAAACCGGGATGATTCTCGAGGCCGGGCGCTGGGCGATCCGCAAGGCGCTCGAAGACTACCGGGAGTGGCACAAGCAAGGGCTGCAGCCGCCGCGGATCGCGGTCAATGTCTCGCCCATCCAGCTTCGGCAGAAGGATTTCGTGGACGTCGTGCGCAACGCGATCAAGGGCTCCATGGCCGGGTCTCACGGCCTGGATCTGGAAATCACCGAGAGTCTGATCATGGAGGACATCGAGGGCAATATCGAGAAGCTGCGCGCGATCAGGGACATGGGGGTAAATATCGCAATTGATGACTTCGGGACGGGCTATTCATCGCTTGCCTACCTGGCGAAGCTGCCGCTGCAATCACTCAAGATCGACCGCTCCTTCATCATCACGATGCTGAACGAGCCGGATTCGATGACGCTGGTCTCGACGATGATTTCTCTGGCTCACTCCATCCGGCTGAAGGTGGTCGCTGAAGGGGTTGATTCGGAGGAGCAGTCGAAATTACTGAAACTGCTCAGATGCGACGAGATCCAGGGCTATCTGGTCAGCAAGCCGCTGCCCGCAAACGATCTCGCCGCCATGCTCCGCGAGCGGAAGGGTTCGTGAAAGCGCGCCGATACCGGCACTCCGCTTGAAGAAAAAGCGCTACTATAAGAGAGGAAAATGAGGCGTCATGCAAAACGTCAGTACTCGTAGCCGCCTTGCGCTGCTCGTTATCGTGTCCGCGCTGCCGGCACTCGGGTTATCAATCTATAACGGGCTCGAACGGCGGGCACAGGCGGAGATCAGCGCCCGGGAGGATTTGAAGAAGTCGGCCGCTCTCGCGGCCAAACACCAGGAAGAAACCGTCGAGGGCGCGCGCCAGCTATTGTTCGCGCTGGCGGGGACGGCGGAGTCGCTCAGAAAGGACCCGAAAAAATGCCAGGAGTTTTTCACGAAGCTGGCGGAATCCAGCGGCGGGCTGTACCGCTCGATCGGCATTCATGGCGCGGATGGTTACCTGATCTGCGGCACCGTGAGCTCGAACGGCCGTCCGGGGGCCAAAGACAGACGTTATTTTCGTCTGACCGCGGACGCCGGGAAGTTCGCAGTGGGCGACTACGAGATTGACCGTGTCACGGGACTGCGGGGTATCCGTTTCGGCTATCCGGTGATGAATGCCGAACGCAACGCGATCGGCGTGGTCTTCGCGGAATTGGACCTGGACAAGTTGAGCGAGATCACGGCAAGAACACCGTTGCCACTGGACGGCAGACTGACCGTCTTCGATCGCAGTGGGGTAATCCTTGCCCTGCACCCGCATGTTGTCGGACGAATAGGGGAGACAGTTCGCATTCCGAAGGTTATCGAGGCGATACAGGCGTCGGGGGAACAGCTGTTCGACGCCGACGATACCGATGGGGTGCGACGCCTTTTCGCGGTGCAGGGCGTCGGGATCAATCCGGACGGTGGCGTTCCGCTCCACGTGCTGGTCAGCACTCCCAGGCAAATTATCCTCGCTGATGCAGATCTCGCGTTGCTGCAGACCACCATCGGGATCGTGACCGCCACATTGCTGCTGGCGCTGGGCGCGTGGTACGGAGCTGAAATAGCCGTGCTGCGCAGGGTTCGAGCGCTGCTTGGCGTGACCAGCCGCATTCGCGCGGGCGATCTGACCGCGCGGACCGGGTTCCCGCCGAGCGAGGAGGAACTTTCCCAACTGGGAAACGCGCTCGACGAAATGGCTCAGGCGTTGCAGAAGCGGGACGCCGATCTTAAGCGGGCGCTGCGGGAACTCAGCGAACAGGTGATCACCGACCCACTGACAGGATTGAACAACCGACGCTACTTGTGGGATTTTCTGGGAAGGGACCTGCTCAGGGCGCGCCGCGCGGTATTACCGGTGGCGGCGATTCTGTTCGATATCGATCATTTCAAGCGGTTCAACGATACCTGGGGCCACGAGGCCGGGGATCTGGTGTTGAAGTCCGCCGGAGAAGTCATCAGGCAGAACGTCCGCGGCTCGGATATTGCTTGCCGTTATGGCGGCGAAGAGTTCATCGTGATCCTGCCTGAAGCCACACGGACGGTGGCAATCGACCGGGCCGAGAGGATCCGCCGTGGCATCGAGCAAATGGCGCTCACCGTCTCAGGCCAGCCTCTTGACCGGGTGACGGCATCGTTCGGCATTGCGCTCTATCCCACGCACGCGGACGACGCAGAGGCGCTGGTGCGCGTAGCGGACGAAGCGCTGTATCTGGCGAAAAAGGGCGGACGCAACCGGGTTCAGGTTTACATCGCCAAGCCGTCCTTGTTTTAGCCCGCGCGGCGGCCTTGGCCCACCCGTCTCGGGGAGAGGGGTCAGTTTGCTAATCGGCTTTGATGTTGGCGGCGCGCGCGAGTTTGGTGAGCGTCGCGATTTCTCCGGCGATGAGCTGATTGAACTGCTCGGGCGTGCTGGGTGCGGGCTCCGCTCCGAGAACGGACCAACGTTGCCGCACATCGGGCAGGTTGAGGATGCGCGTGATTTCCTGATTGAGGCGGGCGACGACAGGGCGCGGAGTCTTTTCCGGGGCAAGCAACCCGTACCAGAAGTCCCAGCGAAAACCGGGCAACCCGGATTCGGCCACCGTTGGAATATCGGGGAACTGAGACACGCGCTGCGTACTGGTGACGCCAATCGCCGGAACTTTTCCTTCCTTCACCAGGTTCATGGCGCTGGCCAGCGGCGACAGGAAGAACTGCACGCGCCCCGTCATGGTCTCGGTGATGGCTTCCGGTATGCCTTTGAAAGGAATGTGCACGACGTCTATGCCGGCCATGCTCTTGAAAAGTTCCGCTCCAAAATGCGTGCCGCTGCCCACGCCTGCAGAAGAGAAATTGAGCTGTCCGGGCTTCGCCCTGGCGAGCGCGATCAGGTCTTTCGCTGGCGAGATCGTCCACTTCCATCACGTGATAGACGGTGAAGCGATAAGCCGTTCCCGCCATCACTTCCGGTGGGGTAAAGGGAAAAGCGAGATTGCCGCCGGTCGAGATGCGCCCGGGGAAACCGTGATGCAGCAGAAACTGCTTGAATACAGTCGCCACCGACTTCGCCGCTTCGATCGTTTCGGCGATGCATTCAACCAGGATAAACACTTCACGCGGCAACGCAGCCGGCGGAGCGGGCCAGGCCACCACGCCGTCGAGGCCGTAGACATGGTAATGCATCTGAAACGGAACGGTCACGGTCTCAGCGACCAGGGCGCGCACGGTTTTTTCGACCGTCGGCAGGATATCCTTGATCGCCGCAATCGCCTTGGGGTCCGCGCAGCCGGCGAGCAGTATGGCGCGTTCGCCGACTCTGGCCGCGCCCTCGATTTTCACGGTGAACTGCCGGGCCGGCTCCCAGCGCGCGCCCGAGATGCGGCAGCGGTGCGCATCGAGCGCCTCGTAGCGCGCCGTGTCGATGTGCAGCGTGCCTTCCGGCTCGTATACGCGATACGGATCGCCCTGTTCGTAGAGACTGTGGGCGGCCACCGACATCGGCGTCGCATGACGAACCGGGTTCATGCTGTCGATGATGAAGCTTTCGCCGTCGAACGTGCCGAGCAGCGCGTCGCGCCCGCCCGGTGTGGTGCAGAGCGAGGCGCATTCGACGATCTTGGCCAGGTGCATCGCCGTCCCCAGCGGATAGCCCAGCGTTGCAGGGATCGCCGCGTACACCGCAGTATCGCAGGCACGGCCGGCAATCACCACCTCGGCCCCCGCATCGAGCGCGCGCTGGAAGGCTTCGATACCCATCTGGCCGACGATGTGCGCAGCGTCATCGACATCACGCTCGGTAAGCGCCGGTATCGCGCCGAGGGAGCGTACTTTCTTGTCGCGAATCGCGCGCTTGATCAGATCGCGCGGCATGTCGGCGGCGATCGAAGCGAGACGGAAATGCAGGCCTGCGGTACGGGCGATGTCGCGCACCATCTGCAGAGTCTTGTCGAGATGCGGCGCCGCGCCCGCGGTACCGGCGGTTCCAAGGAGCAGCGGGATGCCGAGGTGCCGCGCGCCGCGCAGTACGCGGGCGAGGTCGTTGCGCGTCATGGCGTCGCTGGTGGCGAGATTGCCGCTGCCGAGATAGTAGGGCCCCGGATCGATCGAGCCCATGTCAGCGCCGATGAAATGCGGCTGGCGTTTCAGTCCCTCGGAGAAGGCCGGTTCGGGAACGCCGTAGCCCAGTTGGCCGGAGGCGGAGAGCACCCGCAGCGGCCCCAGCCTGGCGCCGGTGGTGACTGCTTTACGCAGCCGTCCGATCGCGGTCATATTTCGACCTCCAGCAAAGGGCCGTGCTGCTGCGCGCCATAAACGTCGTTGTCCCCGGGGTCGCCTGCGACCAGCTTGCGGTCCATGACGATCTTGATGGCGATGGCGGGCGGATAGGCAATGACTTCAACTTGGGAGGGTTCCAGCCCGTAGCGCGCGGCGAGCGCTGCAGGTGACAAGGAGGGCGCGGCCAGGGCCCGCTTGAAACTTGCCTCGTCATTGAACATCAAATCGATGGTGAGCGTGGTCGGACCCGCGTTCTTGCTGCGAATGACCCGGGCGGCGTCGAGGAGTTTCATCGGAAGGACACGGCGTGCTGTTGGTTCAAGCTGTCGACGCAGTATCCAATAACGCTGCGGTGGAGGCAACCGCAATAAACGGTTGACGTGGCCGGGGCGCTGCGGCACTCTTTTCAAGGTACCTTAGTATGGAGAATTACGAAACCTCGCGACCGGGAGAAAAAATTCTCCGCTCGCCGTCCCCTTTGATAAAGGGGGCAGGCACGAGCACATGTAGGGTGCGTTCCACGCACCGCCTGCCGGTGCGCGCAGCGCACCCTGCAAACTGATGACGTGATGTACAGCCGAATTGCCATACTATCTGCCATAACGGCACTATGTGCCGGCTTGGCACAGGGTCAAGGCTTTCCTTCAAAGCCGGTGCGGATCGTGAATCCTTATCCGATCAGCGGCCCGACCGACATTCGGGGCACTGCGCGAATGACCAAGACCTATAAGCTGATTGCGCAGCACACTCCACCCGCGATTTCGGATCAGCTCGCAGCTTTGGTGGCGCAGGCGATTCGAAGCGGATCGCCGCAGCCGGTCTTGCTCGAGCGCCAGCCGGGCGGGATCACGACGCGCGGCGCGTTGACCGTTGCGCGATCGGGGGCGGACGGACACACGCTGCTGCTCGCCAGTAACGCGACGATGATCATCAACCCGAATTATTTCCACGGCGTCGAATACGACCCGATGCGCGATTTCGTGCTGGTGGCGCCTCTTGCCACGATGCCGTTCGTGCTGATGGTGAATTCAAGTCTGCCGGTGAACAACATCCGGCAGCTTGCGGCCTGGCTCAAGGTGCGCCCAGGGGAAATCAATTACGGTTCCTCGGGTGATGGCAGCACCGGGCATCTGGCGGGGGAACTCTTTCGCCGTACGGCCGGGATGAACATCGTGCATGTCTCCTATAACGGAGGACTCGCTGCGCTCAACGGGGTCGCGACGGGGCAGGTGTCGTTCATGTTCGCCGCGTTGCCGCTGGCACTGCCGTATCTGTCGCACGAGAGCATCCAGGCGCTGGGTATTACGGGCGCCAAACGGGTCGCAGCGCTGCCTGAATTGCCGACGCTCTCGGAATCGGGCTTCCCCGGCTTTGAGATCGAAGCCTGGTACGGCGTGTTCGCCCATGCGCGCACGCCCGCCGCCACCATCGTGTGGCTGAATGAGCGTATTGCGGCAGCGATCGCAACGCCCGCAACGCGATCTCATCTCGTTGCGCTCGGCCTCGAGCCCGCCACGGTATCGCTGGGGCAGTTCGCCACGCGCATCAACACCGAGTCCGAAAAATGGGCGCCGGTGGTGCGCGCGAGCCGCTTGCCATTACGCGATCCGGCATCGTGATGCGCCAATCCCCCTTAATGCTCCTGTGTTATGAAGTTCACGGAAAAAAACATTTCTTCTCCTTCAGGGGGAAGTTCACGGATAAAAACATTCCTTCCCCCTCAGCGGGAAGTTCACGGAAAAAACATTCCTTCCCCCTCAGGGGGAAGGTTAGGGGGTGGGGTAATGCTAAGAATGGCTGCCACACTAAACCCATCCCCACCCTGGCCCTCCCGGTCCCTCATCCCCGACCCTTCTCCCGAGGGGAGAAGGGAGGCTCGAGCTTCCTCTCTCCCTTTGGGAGAGAGGCGGGAGTGAGGGAAACGAGAAGGGAGGCTCGAGCTTCCTCTCTCCCTTTGGGAGAGAGGTCAGGAGTGAGGGATGGAAGGGGAGGGAATCCGATTGTTCATGACACAGTAGCGCTAACCCCCCTTTGAAAAAGGGGGTCGCGCGAAGCACGGGGGGGGTTGGCATCACTCATCGCTGCTCTTCCGGCGGCTTGACGCGGCTGAACATCTTGAGCAACAAGAGATCATAGACGATTTTCAGTCCGCCGCAGATCACCAGCGGCCAGCCGAAGGTAGTGAGGGAAAGCAGATAGCCGGCAAACGCCGGGCTGACCGCGGCCGCCAGGCTGCGCGGCACAGCGGTAATGCTCGCCGCCGCCGGCCGCTCGGCCGGCGCCACCACCGCCATCACGTACGAGGTGCGCGCCGGCACATCCATCTGCGAGAGCGCGCTGCGCAAAAAAAGGAAGACGAGTGCGAGCGGCAGTGTCGGCATGAGCGGCACCAGGATCAGGAACATGTTGGACGGCAGATGGGTAAAGACCATGGTGTTGATCAGCCCGAAACGCGCGGCGATCTTCGCTGATGCAAGCTGAGACAGCGCACTCAGGATGCCGACCCAGAAAAAAACGCTGGCGGCGGCGGCTATCGAGAGTTCGAAGCGCCCGAACAGCCACAGCGCCAGCAACGACTGTACCGCGAAGCCGCCGGCAAATGAGTCGAGGCTGAACAGCGCCGCCAGCTTGAAAACGGTCCGTTTCGATTTTCCGAGCGGCGTGGGTTGCATTTCGTGTTGCGTTGCGGGCTGCGCCGACAACAGGCGATAGATAAGAAAGCTTGCCACGCCTAATGCGCCATAAAACACGAACATGCCTTGCAGAGCGGTGTTCAAGTCGATGGCAAGAAAATGCTGTGCGAAGGCGGGAACCCCAGCAGCCTGGGCGCCGGTCGCGCCGACCAATGCGCCGATCAGGCTGTAGCGCGCAAACAGCGCGGTACGTGATTGGGCGCTGACGTTGTGCGCAAGGAGGGAGTGTTCGAGCGGCGAGAACACGCTGACATCGCCGCTCGAAGGATTGAGCGTGCCGACAAACGCCACCACCAGCAGCGGCCAGAAATCGGTGACGGCGACGAAAGCGACGCCCGTGGCGGCCATCAGCAGCGAGGCCGCGAGCAGCAGACTGCGGCTGCGGTAGCGGTGGGCGACGAATCCCACAGCGAGCGTCATGACGCCCGACCCGAGCAACGTGCCGGTGATAATGACGCCCACTTCAAGCGCGCCGAAGCCCAGCAGAGTGAGGTAAAAGGGCAGCAACAGGCTCATGTAGCCGTCGCCGAACGCGCGCAGCGCGCGCGTCCACAATATGAGCCGCGCAGCGGGCAGCGTTCCAGGAGGCAGGAAAAACGGCGAGAGGGCGGGGCGGGACATGGATAATTCTTGCGCAAGGTTAGCAGGAAACGCTTGCCGCTGTCAGCGCTACGCGTGCGGCCGTGCGGTATACTGATAAATTCGAGCGACTTTACGGAGGAATGATGATCGACGTCTACAGCTGGCCTACGCCCAACGGTCACAAGGTGCATATCATGCTGGAAGAGACCGGCCTCAAGTACCGCGTGCATGGCATCAACATCCGCGCCGGCGACCAGTTCAAGCCGGAATTCCTGAAGATCAGCCCGAACAACCGCATTCCGGCGATCGTCGATCACGACGGGCCCGGCCGCAAACCGATTTCACTGTTCGAATCGGCCGCGATCCTGTTGTATCTCGCGTCGAAGAGCGGCAAGTATCTGCCGATCGACATGCACGCGCGCTGGGCCTGCGTGCAATGGTTGATGTGGCAGATGGGCGGAGTCGGCCCGATGTTCGGCCAAGCCAATCATTTCCGCCGCTACGCGAAGGAAAAAATGGGGTACCCGATCGAGCGCTACACCAACGAGGCGAACCGCCTCACCAATGTGCTCGACAAGCGGCTTGCCGAAATGCCCTATGTCACCGGTGAATATTCGATTGCGGACATGGCGATCTTTCCCTGGATGCGGGGCGCCGAAAACCGCGGCGTGAACCTGGAGGAGTACCCCAACGTCAAGCGCTGGTTCGATGAGATCAACGCCCGGCCCGCCGTGCAGCGCGGCGTGAAAGTGCTCGCCGAGGTGCAAACCACCAGCGCTGCGCCGCACGACGACAAATCGTGGGACATCATGTTCGGCAAAGTGCAATTTCAACGCCGTTAAAATTGCACTAAGGGGCCATCTCAAATAGGTTTCTTTTATTCGTTTTTTCGCGCCACCCCTGATGCCCCACGATCTCTGATGGATACGGCGCGAAAAAACGTCGCGCTGCTGTCGGCCTGCCAGGGGCTGTTGCTCACCAATAACTCGGTGCTGATCACCGTGAACGCCCTTGCGGGTTACGCGCTTGCGCCCGATAAGGCGCTTGCAACCCTGCCGGTCACCGCCTATTTCGTCGGTTCGGCGCTGACCACGCTTCCGGTTTCGCTGCTGATGAAAAGAATCGGCCGGCGCGGAGGGTTCACCGCGGGAGGGATCTGCGGAATTCTCGGCTCCATGCTGTGCGCATGGGCCATATTCTCCGCCAACTTTTGGCTGCTCTGCTCGGGCACGCTGGTGCTCGGCGTCTATTTCGCCGCGGGACAATACTACCGGTTCGCGGCGGCCGATGCGGTGCCGGTAGATTTCAAGAGCAAGGCGATCTCGCTCGTGCTTGCCGGCGGCATTGTCGGCGGCTTCATAGGTCCGGAAACAAGCAAGCTCACCATGGATCTGCTTGCAGACCACATTTATGGCGGCGCGTACCTTTCGCTGATCGGCTTCGCATTACTGGCAATTACCTTGCTGCACTGGATCGACATTCCGCCGCTCTCGGCGGAGGAGCGCAAGGCCGTGGGGCGTCCTTTCGCGGCGATCGCGCGGCAGCCCGCTTTTCTGGTCGCCGCGCTGTCTGGTATGGTGGGCTACGGCGTCATGAATCTGCTCATGACGGCAACGCCGCTCGCCATGGTGGCCTGCCAGCATCCCTTCAGTGACGCCGCGTTCGTCATTCAGTGGCACATTGTGGCCATGTTTGCGCCATCATTCGTGACCGGCACCCTGATCCAGCGATTCGGGCTGATGACCGTGATGATCGCCGGCGTCGTGCTCAACATCGCGTGCGTGGCGGTCGCGCTTGCCGGCGTCGATGTCATGAATTTCTGGCTTGCGATGGTGCTGTTGGGCATGGGGTGGAACTTCATGTACGTCGGCGCCACGGCACTGCTTACGGAATGCCACGCCCCGGCCGAGCGCGCCAAAGTGCAAGGAGTGAATGACGCCGCCATTTTCCTTACCATGGTCGTGAGCTCCGCGTCGTCCGGCGCGCTGTTTACGTACCAGGGATGGCAGACGATGAACATCGTTGCCGTGCCGTTCCTGCTGCTCGCCGGCGCGGCGATAGTGTGGCTCGCGCTCGCGCGCCGTCAGCCGCGCGTTGCGGCCTAATGCGTTCCTTTGCGACGCGGCGCACGCGTCCGGATGGCGACGGATACGATTTCATGTAAAATCCCCTTTCCCCCGGCAGAGCGATGGACGCTGACTTGCTTTGCCGTTGTTTTTTAACCAAAAAAAACGCGCCAAGCGCATCTCGCGAAGGATAATTCGATGAATCAGCCCGCACTCGCGGCTCACGTCGCACAGGCTCCCGAACATCCCGCATACGTCACCAACGCCAAGCTCAGGCGATGGGTCGCCGAAGTCGTCCGGCTCACCAAGCCTGACCGGATCTACTGGTGTGACGGCTCCAAGCCGGAATATGACCGCCTGTGCAACGAGATGGTGGCGTCAGGGATGCTGATCAGGCTCAATCCGGAGAAACGTCCCAACAGTTTCCTCGCGCGTTCCGATCCCGACGACGTGGCGCGCATGGAAGAACGCACCTTTGTCTGCTCGCGCGACAAGGAAGACGCCGGTCCCAACAACAACTGGGAACCGCCGCTGGAAATGAAGGCGACGCTCAACAAGCTGTTCGACGGCTGCATGCGCGGGCGCACCCTGTACGTCATCCCGTACAGCATGGGACCGCTCGGCTCGCATATCGCCCACATCGGGGTCGAGCTGACCGATTCGCCGTACGTGGTGGTGAGCATGCGCGTCATGACCCGCATCGGCCGCAAGGTGCTCGAGGTGCTGGGTCCCAACGGTTACTTCGTGCCGTGCCTGCATTCGGTGGGCATGCCGCTTGCGCCCGGACAGAAGGACGTTCCCTGGCCGAGCAACAGGCAGCACAAGTACATCGTGCACTTCCCCGAGGACAAATCGATCTGGTCGTTCGGCAGCGGCTACGGCGGCAACGCGCTGCTCGGCAAGAAATGCTTTGCGTTGCGGATCGCCTCCGTCATGGCGCGCGAGCAAGGCTGGCTCGCCGAGCACATGCTGATCCTCGGTATTCAGCCGCCGAAGGGCAGGAAACATTACATCGCGGCGGCATTTCCGAGCGCGTGCGGCAAGACCAATCTCGCGATGCTGATCCCGCCGAAAGCCCTGAAGGGCTGGAAGGTCACCACCATCGGCGAGGACATCGCCTGGATCAAGCCGGGCAAGGACGGGCGGCTCTACGCGATCAACCCGGAAGCAGGGGCCTTCGGCGTTGCGCCCGGCACGTCCGACCAGACGAACCGGAACTGCATGGCGGCGTTGAAGCGCGATACCATCTTCACCAATGTGGCGCTGACGCCGGATGGCGATGTGTGGTGGGAAGGCATGACCAGAAAGCCGCCGAAAAAGCTGATCGACTGGCAGGGCCGGCCGTGGACGCCCGACAGCGGACGCAAAGCCGCGCATCCCAACGCGCGCTTTACCGTGCATCTGAGCCAGATCCCGTCGCTCGACCCGGAGTGGGAAAACCCGGATGGGGTGCCGATCAGCGCCTTCCTGTTCGGCGGCCGGCGCAGCACGACGGTGCCGCTTGCGACGGAAGCCTTCAACTGGACGCATGGTGTCTATCTCGCGGCGACCATGGCTTCCGAAACCACTGCCGCGATCGTCGGCAAGGTGGGCGTGGTGCGGCGCGACCCGTTCGCCATGCTGCCGTTTTGCGGCTATCACTTCGGCGATTACTTCAAGCATTGGCTGAACGCGGGGCGCGGCATTCAGCATCCGCCGCGCATCTTCGGCGTGAACTGGTTCCGCCTCGATAAGAACGGCAAATTCATGTGGCCGGGCTTCGGCGAAAACATGCGGGTGCTGAAATGGATCGTCGAGCGCTGTGAAGGCAAGGCGGGGGCCGGGCAAACGCCGCTCGGCTGGATGCCGCGTTTCGAAGATCTCGACTGGAAAGGCCTCAAGGGCATGACACGCGAACGCTTCGAGGAGCTGATGTCGATCGATACCGGGCTGTGGGCAAACGAGCTCAAGGAGCACAGCGAACTGTTCGACAAGCTCAAGTCGCGGTTGCCGCGCGAACTGGCGCTGCAGCGGGAAATGTTCGAGCTGTCGCTCTAGGAGTTTGTCGGACTTAGTCCCGACAAACTCCTATTGATCCTTACATAATCGACTAACAAATGAATGTCGTCCTCGCGAAGGCGGGGACCCATACCAAGCTACCACGAAGCGCGATGCATGGTATGGATTCCCGTTGCCACGGGAATGACAGATTATTCCGTTCTGATTGGCATGACACGCGCGTTGATGCGCCATGACGTCAGCCAAGAAGCCTGAAGCTCGTCAAAACTGCGGCTTCAGCCCGATATCCTGAACGATCTTCTTGACCCGCGAGTACTCGGCTTCCTGGACCTTGTAGAACCCTTCCGGCGTGCTGGGCGCCGGCTCGGCACCGTTTTGCTGGTAGCGGTTGCGGATTTCGTCAGTCTTCAGGAGCCTGACTGACTCGGCATTGATCCTGGCGACGATCGGCTTCGGTATGTCCGCGGGCCCGAGAAGGCCGAAATAGGTTTCCGACACGAAACCGGGTATGCCCGATTCGGACATGGTGGGCACTTCCGGCAGGGCGATGGTGCGCACGCGGCCGCCAGTTGCGATCGGCTTCAGTTTGCCGTCGCGCAAGGCCGGCATCACCGCGGGGAGGGGAAACAGATAGTAATGAACGCGGCCCCCATACATTTCCGCGAGGATATCGCCGAGGAGCTTGAACGGGACGTGCACTGCCTTGAGTCCGGCCGCGGCGTTGAACATTTCGGCGGCGAGATGAGAAGAACTGCCGACGCCCGCCGACCCCACGTTGTAGTAACCGGGCTTCGCTTTCACCTGCGCAATCAGCTCGGAGAGCGAATTGACCTGCAGTCCCGGACCGACCACCGCGACATTGGGCATCGAAGCGATCAGCGCGATGTGGGCGAAGTCCTTGAGCGGGTCCCACGGCGGATTTTTCGAGAGCAGGGTGGCGGTCAGATGCGGCTGGCCGATCAGGGCGATGGTGTACCCGTCCGGATTGGCCCGCGCGACCACGGTCCCGCCAATCAGGCCGCCGGCGCCGGGGCGGTTGTCGACCACGATCTGCTGACCCCATGCGTCGCTCAGTTTCTGTCCCAGCACGCGGGCGAGAAAATCACTCGCAGCTCCCGGGGGGAACGGCACGACCATGCGTATCGGCCTGGTGGGATAATCCTGCCCCTTCGACCGGCTCAGGGCGGGCTCTGAGCTTGTCGAACGGGTTTGTGCGGCTGCTGCCCCGGCAAGCAGTGTGCCGGTCAAGGCGATGCCAACTCCTATCATCACGGTGCGCATCAGCGTCATGTTGTCCTCCGCTTTTAAAGTCCCGCCCGGTTCTTGCCTTTGACGTCCTTGTTCACCACGTTGATCGGCCATTCGCCCGACAGGACGCGGCGCACTTCGTTCGGCGCCCCCGCCTGAAGACCCACCATGGCCTGCTCGCTGTACCAGGCGGCGTGGGGATTGATGATGACATTTTCCCGCCCGCGCAGCGGGTGCGGATTGGGAAGCGGCTCCGGGTCTGTCGTGTCGAGGGCGCAGCCGGCGATTTTCTTCGCATCGAGCGCCCGGACCAACGCATCGGTGTCCACGATGGGCCCGCGGGAGCAATTGATGAGAACGGCGGTCGGCTTCATCTGTGAGAACGCCTCGTCGTTGATCATCTTGCGCGTCTGGGGCGTAAGGGGAGGGTGGACGGACACGAAGTCGGATTCCCCCAGCATTTCGGACAATTCCATTTTCTTGCCGGGCGCGTTGTACTGACCCGCCTGGATAAAGGGATCGGAGAAGAACACGCGCATGCCGAAAGCCGCCGTCCGCGCGGCCACCTGCCGCGCAATGTTGCCAAACCCGACCAGCCCGAGACTACTGCCTGCCAGCCGGAACATGGGCTTGCCGGGGGGCACCTCCCAGCGTCCGGCTCGAACCAACCGATCGTAAAAAGCGATCTTGCGAGCGCTGGCAAGAAGCAGCGCCATCGTGTGCTCGGCCACCTCCTCGATGCAGTAGGTAGGGTTGTTGGTGACGATGATGCCGGTCCGGGTGGCCGCATCGAGATCTATCGTGTCCACGCCGATACCGTAGCGGGCGATGATCCGGCACTTGGGCATGCGCGCCATCACCTCCGCCGTAATCGGTCCGGCGTAGGTATTCAGCAGCGCATCGCAGTCTTCAGCCTGGGACAGGAACTCTTCGGGTTTCTTGGTTTGGAGGGCCACCAGTTCAGCGAGCCCCTCGAGCGTTTTCTTTTCCACGTCCAGGGATTCCCAGACGTAGTCGGTGAGAACCACTTTTGCTTTCGCAGCCATACCGATTTCCTTTCCAGTCAGAGTGACCCGTGAGCGGTGATCAGTGAGCAGATTCATATTCTAGCGCATGATCATCGATCACTTGTTTGTGTTGTAGATCTCGGCATTCCAGCAGTTGGGCGGCTGGCGGCCGTCCAGCACCGCGAGAATGTTGTCGACCACCACGTTGGCCATCGCTTCCCGCAACTCCGTGACCGCGCTGCCCAGGTGGGGGGTGAGCACGACGTTGGGCATGGCCAGCAGCGCAGGATCGACGCGGGGCTCGTGCTCGAACACGTCGAGCCCGGCGCCGGCGATGCGCCGCTCGGCCAGCGCGCGCACGAGCGCAGCCTCGTCCACGATCGGTCCGCGCGCGGTGTTGATGAGGAACGCCGTCGGCTTCATGAGACCGAGCTCGCGCGCGCCGATCTGGTGGCGCGTCTCCGGCGTGAGCGGCGTGTGGATCGACACGAAATCGGATTCGGCGAGGAGTTCGTCGAGCGGCACGTAGGTGAGGCCGAGTTCCTGCTCTTCGCTTGCCGGTTTGCGACGGGGACCCCAGTAGAGGAGCCGCATCGCGAAGCCGCGTGCGCGCCGCGCGACTGCCTTGCCGATGCGCCCGCCGCCGCCGATGAGCCCGAGCACTTTGCCAAACACGCCGGCCCCTTCGAGGTAGGATGACTGCGCGCCCGGGAAAACCCCGGCGCGCACCAGGCGATCGCCTTCCACCACCCGCCGCGCGACGGCGAGCAACAGCGCCATATTAATGTCGGCCGTCGCCTCGGTCACGATGGGCGGGATCACTGTCACGGGAATGCGCCGCAACGTCGCCGCGTCCACGTCGATGTCGGACGGCGTGATTTTCATGGAGGCGACGGCGCGCAGGCCGGGGTTGGCCGCAATCACGTCGCGGTCAACCCGGTCGTGCAGCAGACAGAACAGGATGTCGTGATCACGGACGGCCGCGAGGATCTCGTCCTTGCTCACGATGTGGAGGGGATCCGGGTTCAACCGGACCTCGGCCACCTGGCGCAGCCGCTCAATCGCGCTCTGCGCAACGGGTTGGGTAATGAAAACGCGGGGGCGCATCAGACGATCCGGCCCCGAGAAAGGCGAGAGGGGAGAGGAGAGAGGAGAGAGGCGTGAAATTCAAACCAGAAAGCCGCCCGTTGCACTTTGCATTTCACTTCGCGTTGCTCCTGAGTCGTCACCCTATTTCCGAATTTCATGCCTTGTCGCTTCCCGGTGCCGCGCAGTCGCTGGCTCATGTCGTTTCCTCAAAAGGCGTGAAGGAGTGAACGGGTGAACGGGGCAAAGCCGCGAACCGCTTGTCACGCACGCAACTGCTCATTCACGCGTTCACTCGCTCACTGCGTTCAACGCATCCAGCGCACCACCCCCGCGACGCCGTCCACCGCAACCATCGAACCCTCCGGGATGCGTCCGGTAGCTTCATGCACGCCCAGGACCATGGGAATACCCCGCTCACGCGCCAGTGAGGCGAGATGGGACGTGCTGCCGCCAAGCTCGGCCACCACACCCGCCACACGCGTGAGTATCTGGCTCAATGCCGGTCCCGCCATCTTCGTGACCAGGATATCGCCCGGCGCAACGCGCGAAAGCTCACACTCGCAATTGATCACGCGCGCCCGCCCCGTACTCCAGCCGACGCCCGCGGGATGCCCGCTGAGTCTGGGGTGGCGCAGCCAGATGTCATCCGGCACGGGCGCTGGTTGCTGCAAGTGCAGTGGACGCGCCTGGAGCAGCTTGAATCCCGCGTCGTCGAGCGCCCACTCGATCTCCACCGGCAAGCCCATGACATCCTCGGTCTTGCGCAGCAGGCGGCCCAACTCGACCACCTGTGCCGTGCCAAGGCACTGCGTGGCGGCCCGCTGGCGGGCGGGCCTGATCATCGGTCGTTGGTGTTCGCAACTGACGGCGTGAAATTCCGGACCCGCGGATACCTCGCGCAGCGTTCCGTCTCGGGTGAGCGCATACCGATCCGGCGTCACTTCGCCTTGGGCGATGGCCGCGCCGAGTCCCCATGTCGCGTTGATGACCATTTCTCCATCGGCCGTCTGACTGAGCCCGCCGCCCGCCGCGCGCGCGGCCACCAGCGGCTGGATCAGCAGGGCCATCGCGGTATCCGCAGGATCCAGATCATGGGTTGCCATGTAGCGCAGCGCGCGCGTCGACCACAATGCCGCCCAGCACGCACGCACGGCAGTCAGGAAATCAGCCTCGTTTTCCAGGTCGAGAAAGCTCTCGAACTGGCCCGCAAAACTGGATCCAAAACGGTCTTCGACGAGTGCGGAAGAGCGCACCACAATGGGCACCCCGGCCGTTTCCACGAGCGTTCGCCAGGCGGCGAGCAGCGGTTCGAGGACGTCGAGCATGATCGGCTGCCCCATCAGCCCCAGCTTCATGTCGAGCGCGCAGCGGCGCGCCTGCGGGCTGTCTTCAGTAGAAAAAGCTCCGCGTGCGGACGCTTCCAGCCCCAAGGCTGCGACTTGCATGCGATAAGCCTCGGCATCGAGACAGAAGCCGCCGGGAGTAGGCAGGCCGGCGTGCCCGAGGGCCGCGAGGTTTGCGGCCTTGGGACCGAAGCGGTTGGCGTCGGCTGCCACAGGGGCGGAGAGGGGAATAACGAGCTGTGTCATGGGCATTCCTGGGTAAGCAGCAAGCGGTAAGCGGTGAGCAGCACGCACGGTCCGCGGCTGCTCTCCCGTTACCCGCGCACCTGCGCGTGATGCCCCATCAATAGGGCTTCCCATAGCTCGAGTAGCCGGGCAGCGGATCGACGACCGTGATCTGCTCGACCGGGAAGTTGGAGACGATCTCGATGCAGTCCTTGTGGACGATCAGCATCTCCTCGATGCGGACACCCCACTGGTGTACCTTGCCGTGCTGGGTCTCGAGCGCGAACACCATTCCTTCCTGGATCTCTACCGGATGGTCGAGCGACCAGATGCGCGAAATCACCGGCGGATCGTACTGCGCGAGACCGAGACCGTGGCCCCACAGGTTGGCCGCAGCCTGATCTTCTTCCGCGTAACCCCACGCTTCCTTGGCGGATGGCCACTTCGACGCGATCTCGCGGGTGGTCGTGCCGACCTTCACCGCTTTGATGGAATCGTAGAGCCACTTGAGCGCGGTCGCGTAGTAATCCTTCTGCTCCTGGGTCGGTTCCTTGCCCACGCAGTAGGTGCGATAGTAGCAGGACTTGTAGCCGTTCCACGTGAGCGCCGCCAGGTCCATGAAGACGATGTCGCCCGGCTTGATGATGCGGTCGGAGAAATTGCGCCAGTTGGGCCAGGTGTTGGGGCCGGAGGAAACGATCACGTCTTCCACGTCCTCCATCCCCGGAATGTTGTAGAGGAACTCCATGATGTGCGCGGTCACCTGGTTCTCGGTGAGACCGGGTTTCAGGAACTTCATGGTCTCCCAGTGCGCGGCGTCGCCGATGGCGCCGACGATGCGCATGCACTCCTGCTCGTCCTCGTTCTTGACGGCACGCGCCTCCATCATCGGCGTCATGCCATCGACCCAGTCGATCTTCGCGTCCTTGAAGATCTGGATCATGTTGATGTCGACAAAATCGACCCCCAGCTTCATCCCGTTTACGCCGCGCTTCTTCATTTCCTGCTGGATCGCCCGGGTAAACTTCCCGACCTGCTGGAGCGAAGCGGGCCCCGCCGCGCCTTTGATCCACACATAGGAATAGCGGATGTTCTCCTTCGGGATCCACGGCGAATGGCGCGCGACCTGGATGCCGATGTCGCCTTGCTCGAACAGGACCGGTGCGTCGTCGCCGCACAGCAGCGCGTAGCGCAGACCAGGCTTCAGCCGGTTCCAGCCCGGGGTAAGGGTGCCCGTCAGATAACGGACGTTCTCGTCGTACATGCAAAGCATAGCGCCCAATCCGTGAGCCTTCATTCGCTCCCGGGCCCGCTCCAGACGGTGTTTCCGGAGCCGATCCCAGTTGACGCGCTGCTGCCAATCCAATCCCACCATTCCGAAATTTGCCATTTCACTCTCCGCTAAGTGTGTATACGTGAATCAAAACCCCCCACCCTATCCCTCCCCCTTGGAAAGGGGGAGGGGACCGGGAGGGCGTTACTCGGTCTGAATGTTCGCGTCCTTGATGACCTTTCCGAAACGCTCGGTCTCCTTTTTCACGAAGCCGACAAAGTCCGCCGGTGATTTGCTGGTGATGATCGCAACCCCGCCATCGCTGAGGCGCTTGATGACCTGGGGATCCTTCATCATCTCGACGCCGACCTTGTACAGTTTGTTGACCACCGGTTGCGGCGTGCCCTTGGGCACGAAGAGGCCTTGCCACGACCCGACGACCATGTCGAGCCCCTGCTCGCGCATCGTCGGGATTTCCGGAAGGGCGGGGTTGCGCTCGGGCGAAATCACGCCCAGCATCCTGATACGGTTCTGCTTGGCGAAGTTGACGGCGGAAGAGAACGTCACGAACATCATCTGCACCTCGTTGCCCAGGAGCCCGATCATCGCCGGCCCGGCGCCTCCCTTGTACGCAATCTGCACCGCGTTCGTGCCGGTGGCACCGAGGAACATGTGCATTTCCAGCGCGTTCGCGCTGCTTGGCGCCGGCGCGCCGTAATTGAGCTTGCCCGGATTGGCCTTCATGTGAGCAATCAGTTCCTTGACGTTCTTCGCGGGCAACGAAGGGTGAGTCACGAGGCAACCCGGAACGTCCACCACCTGAGTGATCGGAATGAGATCCTTCAACGGGCGGTACGGGAACTTGGTGTAGTAGTTCGGGTTGATCGCCATCGTGCCGACGTTGCCGAGCAGGAAGGTGTAGCCGTCGGGGTTGGCGCGTACCGCGACTTCCACCCCGATATTGCCCGCAGCGCCGCCGCGATTGTCCACCACAACCTGCTGCTTGAGCAGTTCGGCCATCGCCGGCTGGATGATGCGGCCGACGAAGTCGGATGCGCCGCCGGGAGCGAACGGGACGATCATGCGCACCGGTCGATTCGGATACTCATCTTTTGCCTGTGCCAGAGCTTCTGTTCCGGAAACCAGGGTGACCGCGAACAGAGCGGCAAACAGATATCGCTGAAATTTCATCGTGGTATTCTCCTTTATCAGGTTTTGACGCGGCTGTGTCAGCTCTTGGGAATTGCCGGCAGCAGGAGGCAGGAAGCCGCGCTTCCGCCGGTGTGGATCGTGTTTTCACCGACATTATAATCGGCACTGTAATGAGTGTACGGCGCGCTGCCTACCCCGTCTTTGGGCTGAATGTCGAGTCGCAGGCGGTGCCCTTTGCGAAATACCATGCAAGTGGGCCAGATCTCGACCTGCACCTGCGCGATTTCACCGGGCTTCAGCCATAGCCGTTCATCGTGCGCGTGATAAGGACGGTACGGCAGCGACAGCTCGGGATCGAGCTTGCGGTGCGAGGCGCGCAACCAGCCTTTCGTGACCGGCACCTGCTGCTGTTGCTGGCCGATTTCCCACACGTCCCTGCCGTCAGGATCGATATTGCGGATGGTCGCGAAGATATCCATGTCCTCGGTCGAGCTCGACACCCACAGCACAAGGTTGACCGGGCCGGTGATCTCGGTGTCTGCGCGCAGCGGATCGGTCTGGAAAGATACGCCCATGCGCGGCAGGCTGCCGGCCAGCGCCGTTGACGTCCATGAGGCCGAGGCGACACCGGCTTTCGTCATGCCGCTGGCGGAATAGGTGAGCGCGCCGTGGGCCTTGGGCGCCGCTGTCGTCAAGACCCCTTCAACCTGTTCTGCACTGCGCGCATTTTGTTCAATGGGCTGCAGGTAGAATTTCGTCCACTTGGTGCGCGCAAGCGGCCATTCGTTCTCGTAGCGCCACTGGTAATTTTTTCCGCCGCCGGTTCTGATCAGGAGCTTCACCGGCGGCTCGTCCATGATTCCGGTGTCGATGCCTTTCAGCCAGTGATCCAAGAAGCGCAACTGGTCCCGGCGTGCTTCTTCCGCGTAGAAGGGGTGGTAGTGCGTCCCGGCGTGGATGCGCAGCTTCTTGTGCTGCGACGCGGCGCGCGTGAAAGCCTCCGTATTGCCGCGAAGGTGCAGCCCCACGCCACTCCAGTTGCCGGCGCTGTAAAAGGGCACCTTGATCTTGTCCCACTGCGCCTGGCGGCCGTAATAACAGCCGGTGTCGAGGCTCTCGCGCATGTAGTGCCACAGCCAGTGCTTTGAGAACGCGTCCGGGCTTTCCTGGTGACGGCGTCCCAGCAGGTGATGCGCCATGTGATTGTTGTACCAGTTGCTCACGAAGCCGAAACAGAAAATGCCGCCATGGTACGCAAAATCGCGGTACATGTCGGCCGCGCCTTCCCACGGGATCATCGCCTTCAACGACGGCGGTTGCAGGTTTGCGACCAGCCATTGGGTCATGGCGAAGTAGGAGATACCGATCGTGGCAACATTGCCGCTGCACCAGGGTTGTATCGCCGACCACTCGATCGCGTCGTAGAAGTCGAGTGCTTCCTGCAGCGAAAACGGATCGGTCATGCCCGGCGATTTTCCGGAACCGCGGGTGTCGACGCGCACTGCGGCATAACCGCGCGGAACCCACCACAGCGGGTTCACGGCTTCCCAGTTCATGTAGGGGTTCGGCGCCTCCTCCAGGTCCGGCGGCGGCACCCACAGCTTGTCCTTCTGGTAGGCGCCGATGTTGATCAGCGCCGGAAATTTGCCTCCCCCCTTGGGGCGGAAAATATCGGCCTTCAGGCGCACGCCATCGCGCAGCGTGATTTCGACGTCCTTGTCGATGGCGAGATCGTGCTTGGGCTGGGAACCGTTTTTCATGATCTTCGTTTATGAAGGACGCGGGCCGCGTCCTTCATTCAACCTTGATGTCGTTCTCGATCACGATCTTGCCCCAGCTCTTGATCTCCTGCAGCACGAATTGCTGGAACTCCTCCGGGGACTTGTTGACCACGACCGACATGAAGACCTTGGACAACTGCTCCTTCATCGCGGGATTTTCCATGACCTTCACGACATCCGCGTGGATGCGCGCGAGCACCGGCTTCGGGATGCGGGCCGGCGCGAACAGGCCGTTCCAGGCGTTGGTTCCGACGCCGGGGAAGCCCGATTCCGCAGTGGTAGGCACGTTCGGCA
>MERI01000208.1 GCA_001772005.1 Betaproteobacteria bacterium RIFCSPLOWO2_12_FULL_62_58
AAGGTGAAGGTCATGCGCCAGTTGCCATTCACCCACACCGACCAATGCCCGGTCGAAAGCGGGTGCAATCTCCATCCCGGCACGTTCATGTCATCGGCGGTCTTGGCAAGGTCAAGCCGCGTCAGTTGTCGCTTCAGGCGCGCCGCATGGTGCGGCTGAATCCCTGCCCGGCTGCCCGTCTCGAAGAATGCCCGCAGTCCCTTGTGACGGAATGTCTTAATCACATGGCAAGTGTATAGCGTAGCGTTCCACCGGTCAACGGTTATTGACCACAGTTGTCAGAACTCACGCCGCTTGCCCGCGCAACGGGATCACCTCCGCACCGCCCTTCAAGTTGTCCAGGTAATCCGCCCATTGCTGCATCATCTTGCAACGTTCGGGCTGGTCACGCCGCCTTCTTTATCCGCAGTTCAATCCTCAACCCGGCGCGCACGGCAATATTCACCAGCGCATCAAGACTGAACAGGCCGATCTTGCCCTTGAGCAGCGCGTTGAATCGCGGTGTGGTAAGTCCGAGTGTCTTGGCCATCGTCGCCTGTGTCGCGCCGCTTTTCTTGTAGTAGTCCTCGATGCGCATCATCAGATCGGCGCGCAGCTTGAGGTTCTCCGCTTCCTCCGGCGGAAACCCGATATCATGGAAAACGTTGCCGCTTCCGCGTGTGATTTTCAGTCGTTCGCTCATGATTGCCTTCGTTCCTGTATCAGCGCCCTGAATCGCCTTCGGGCAAGTTCTATATCGGGCTTTGGCGTCTTGCTCGCCTTCTTCTGGAAGGCGTGAATTGAGAATCATGTTATCAGAACTGGTAATAACCGCAAGTTGGCGTGTTCGCCGATTTTCGGTCACGCGGTGTTACCACGCAGCGGTATCACTTCGGCACCGCCCTTCAAGTTGTCCAGGTAATCCGCCCATTGCTGCATCATCTTACGGCGTTCCGGCAGGTGCGCCGTGCGGTTGTAGGCGCGCCCGTTCGGATCGCGCACCGCATGGGCTAACTGGTGTTCGATCAAGTCGGGACGAACGCCCAGCACTTCGGCGAGAATCGTACGCGCCATCGCCCGGAAGCCGTGCCCGCTCATTTCGTCCTTGCCGATGCCCATGCGCCGCAGTGCCGCGAGAATGGCGTTATCGCTCATCGGGCGCTTGGGGCTGCGTCCACCGGGGAAGACGTATTGCCCGCCGCCGGTCAGTCCGTGTAGCTCGCGCAGGATCGCAACGGCTTGCGTTGACAGCGGCACGATGTGCGGGGTGTCGGTCTTGGTGACGGTGTAGCGCCATTCCGCCGCGTCCAGATCGATGTCGCCCCATTGCGCCCGTCGTAGCTCACCGGGGCGCACGAATACCAGAGGAGCAAGGCGCAGAGCGCATTTCACCGTAAACGTGCCTTGATAACCGTCGATTTCGCGCAGCAATTGGCCAACGCGCTTGGGGTCGGTAATTGCCGCGAAGTGTTCGCCCTTGAATGGGGGCAATGCGCCGCGCAGGTCGCCCGATGGGTCGCGCTGCGCGCGTCCGGTCGCCACGGCATAGCGGAACACCTGTCCGCATGCACCAAGCGCACGGTGCGCGGTTTCCAGCGCGCCCCGCGCTTCGATCTTGCGCACCGTTGCCAGCAACTCCGGGGCAGTCACTTCCGCAATGGGTCGCCCGCCTATCCACGGGAAGATATCGCGCTCGAATCGCCGAATGATGCGGTCGCTGTGAATCTCCGCCCAATTCGTCGAATACTTGGCGAACCACTCGCGCGTCACCACTTCAAAACTGTTCGCCGCCCGATCAGCCCGCACCGACTTGGCAGCCTTCCGGTTCTCGCTCGGATCAATCCCATCGGCCAACAGCTTGCGGGCTTCGTCGCGCCGCTCCCGCGCATCCTTCAAGCCCACATCGGGATACACGCCCAGCGAAAGCCGTTTTTCCTTGCCGTCGAATCGGTATTTGAGCCGCCACCACTTCCCGCCGGTGGGCGAGACTTCCAGATACAACCCGCCCCCGTCGAACAGCTTGAACGCCTTCGCCCTGGGCTTTGCCTTTTGAATCGCGGTATTGGTCAACATTTGGGGGCAACTCCTTTTTGGGGTCGGTCAGTTGCCCCCAATTCTGCCCCCAGTTGCCCCCGGATGTCAATGGACGTTGTTGCCCCCTGCTGGATACACTACAGAGAGAAAAGCCCGCAGTTTCGCGGGCTTCCGGATTTGGCTGGATTGCTTCGGATTAGAAAGTGGTGGCGAGTCAGGGATTTGAACCCCGGACCAACGGATTATGATTCCGCTGCTCTAACCGCTGAGCTAACTCGCCACAGGAAGCGGCGCAGTCTAAAGAGCGGGCCCCGTATTGTCAAGATAAGACGCTGCCGGATAACGAAGATTCGGGTTAATAATCCGTTGCTTAGTTGCACACTGCTTTTTCACGATCGGTTCTTTGCCTGATCGGCTGTCGCCGCATTAAACTGCGCGAATAGCGGCCTTTTCTTCGCGCATGTCTTCATCATTCGACATCATCATCGTTGGCGGCGGGCTGGTCGGCGCCAGCCTTGCGGCTGCGCTCGGGCCGGCGGGGGTGAGCGTGGCGCTCGTCGAACCCCGGCCGCCGAGACCGCTCCCCGCCGACGAAACCTGGGACAGCCGGGTCTACGCGATCAGTCCCGGGTCCGCGGCGTTTCTCGAGGCCTGCGGCGCCTGGCAGCGCCTGCCGCGGGAGCGCGTCACGCGCATCGAGGCGATGCGGGTTTACGGCGACGATCCCACCGCCTGCCTTGATTTCAGCGCCTACGACGCGGGTCTGCGCGAACTCGCCTTCATCGTCGAGAACCGGCTGCTGCAGGATACGCTGTGGCAGCGATTGCAGAGCGCCGATTACGTTCGCCTGTTTTGTCCCGCGCGCTGCGCCGCCATCGCCTGGGCGTCCGCGGCGGTCACGCTGCAACTCGAAGGCGGCACCGAGTTGACCGCGAAACTGCTCGTCGGCGCCGACGGCGCCGATTCGTGGGTGCGGAGCCAGGCCGGCATCGCGGCCACACCCGCGGGTTACGGACAACTCGGCGTCGTCGCCAATTTTGCCGCCGGGAAACCGCACCGTGGCACGGCCTGTCAATGGTTCCGCCGCGATGGTGTGTTGGCGCTGCTGCCGCTGCCGGGGGACCGCGTGTCCATGGTGTGGTCGACGGCCGAAGCACATGCCCGTGAACTGTTGATGCTCGCCCCGCACGAACTCGCGGCGCGGGTCGAGGCGGCCAGCCAAAGCGCGCTGGGCCCGCTCCAGATCATCACGCCGGCGGCGGCATTTCCGCTTCAGCTGCAGCGCGTGGCGCGGCTGGTCCAACCGCGCCTTGCCCTGGTCGGTGACGCCGCGCATAATGTGCACCCCCTGGCGGGGCAGGGCGTTAATCTGGGATTCCGCGACGCGCGCGAGTTGGCCGCGGTAATACGCGAGCGCGGCGTTCAGACGGATTGCGGGGACTACTACCTGCTGCGGGGCTACGAGCGGGCGCGGCGCGAAGATGTCCTCGCGCTGCAGTGGGCAACCGACGGGCTGCAGAAACTTTTTGCATACGACATGGTCTGGATAGGCAAGGCGCGCAATTTCGGACTCAGACTGGTCAATTCCCAGTCTCAGCTCAAGAACCTGTTGGTGCGGCATGCGGTTGCCTGAGCCCGGCACCACTGCCGAATCATTCATTGTCAAAGGATTATCCATGCTACGACGACTCGCAGTGTGCGCGTTAACGGTCTGGGGGCTCGTCGCCTGTTCCGCGAGCGCCGATGAGGCCAAGATCAGGCAGATATTGCAGGGTAAGTTCCCGACCATGGCGGTGGAAAGCGTGACCAAAGCGCCGTTCGCCGGACTGTACGAAGTCGTGCTCGACGGCGAGATCGTCTATACCGACGAGAAGGTCGAGTATTTCTTCGGCGGCAACATCTACGATATCCGCACCCTGCCGCCGCGCAACCTCACCGAGGAGAGCACCGGCCGCGCCGTGGTGCAGATACTGAACGGCTCGCGCGATCTGGCGATCAGGCGGGTCAAGGGCAACGGCAAGCGCACGCTCTACACGTTCGAGGACCCGAATTGCGGCTATTGCAAGCAGTTGTCCAGAGAGATCGAGAAGATCACCGACATCACCATCTACACTTTTCTGGTACCGATCCTGGGCTCCGATTCCGTGGAGAAATCGCGGGCCGTGTGGTGCGCCGAGGATCGCGCCAAGGCGTGGGATGACCTGATGCTCAAAGCCGCCTTGCCGCAAGGCGGAAAAACCTGCAACGCGCCGGTCGAGAAGAGCCTGCAACTCATGCGGCGCTTCGGCATCCGCGGCACTCCCGCCATCTACCTGGCCAATGGTCAGCAAATCGGCGGCTATGTTCCCGCCGAGAAAATCGAGCAGGCCCTCAATTCGGTAGCTGCCAAGTAGGCATCGCTTACCGCCCCGTCAACAACGGCCATGCTGTGGCGTTAAGCCCTGCATGGCCGCGGTCTTTTTCCCCACCGCATTCAACCACGGCGTGTCCGGTGGACAACGCCTCAGCACGGCACAGGCGCGGTTTGCGCTTGCCCTGGCTGCTTCCGCTTGCCTTCACTTCTGGCTGGCGGCGGGAATGGCCGTCGACGCGCCGGAGCGCGCTCCTTCACCCGCCGCACGCATCCTTACCGCGCAGCTGGAACCGGTCCCCGCTCCGCCAATACTCGAAGCGCAGCCGGAACGCGAGCCTGCGCTCGCGGACCCGGCCGAACCGCGGTCCTTGCGCGCGCGCAGTCCGCCGCATCCTGAGCATGTTTCACCCGCAACGAAACGCAGCGAGCCTCCTGCCGCGTCGCCGGGTGCAATCGCCGGTGCAGCGCTTCCCTCTGCCTTCGTGCTGCCATCCACTGCCGACCGCACGTATTATCCGGCGCGCGAGCTCGATGTTTATCCGGCGCCCCGGGCACCGCTCAGCTTCGAGTACCCGGAGCGCGCCGCGCGCGAGCAAGTAGGCGGCAGCGTGCGCATTATGCTGTTGCTCGACGAAGCGGGCGCGGTTGATAGCGTTTCTGTCGTTGCGGCCGAGCCACCGGGTTATTTCGAGGACAGCGTGCGTGGGGTGTTTGCGGCGACGCGTTTCTTTCCCGCCCGCAAGGACGGCCGCGCGGTCAAAAGCCGCGTGCTGATCAACGTCGAATTCGATTCGCGTGCGGCGGCGGGAACGCTGCGCTGACCGCCTCTCTCTTCTTATGGCACCGGATAGTCGTTGGGCAGGAGAACCCACATGCGCAGACCTTGCTTCATGCGGCCCGCTTCGCGCGCGGCTTCCGCACCGAAACCCCAGAAAAAGTCGGCGCGCACCGCGCCGCGGATCGCCCCGCCGGTGTCTTGCGCCAGCATCAGGCGGTTAAGCGGCTTGGTGGTGTTGGGCCAGGTCGTTGCGAGATACACCGGCGCGCCGAGCGGCACGAAGCGTGGATCGACGGCGACGCTGCGCCGCGCAGTCAACGGCGCGCCGAGCGCCCCGAGCGGACCGGGAAAATCGCCCGGCAGTTCCCGAAAGAACACGTAACTCGCGTTGTAGTTGAGCAGCTCGGCCAGCCTGCCATGGTTCTGGCGTGCCCACGCCTTGATGCCCTGCATCGAGGCTTTCTCGAGCGGCAGTTCGCCGCGTTCGACGAGCCACCTGCCGATGGAGCGGTAGGGATGGCCGTTCTGATCGGCATACCCGACACGAATCGTGCCGCCGTTGTCGAGCTGGATGCGCCCCGAGCCCTGGATCTGCAGGAAAAAAAGCTCGACCGCATCGTCGACCCAGGCGATTTCCTTGCCCCGTATGGCGGCTTTGCCGTCCTCGATCTGGGCTCGATCGTAGTAGGGCACGACGCGGCGCCCCTCCAGACGGCCGCGCAAGCGCATGCCCTTGAGTTCGGGATGGAGATTGGCAAGATCGATCACCAGCAGATCATCGGGCACGCCGTAAACCGGATAGCGATAGCGCGCGGATGGCCGCAGACTGCCGTTAAGCAGCGGCTCGTAATACCCCGTGATCAATCCCTCACTGCTGCCGTCGAGGTCGACCAGCTGATACGGGGTGAAGTTGAATTCGAAGAAGCGGCGGGCGGTTATTGGGTCGGGGTTCCTGATTTGTGCGGCGACGGTGCAGATGTCGCGCCACGCCTCCTGGTTCCTGAGCGCGTCGCAGCTTTCGAGAAATGCGCCCCAGGCGGAAGCCGGGTTGTCCTCGCGCCAATCGGGCAAACTATCCCAAGTCGCCTGCCGCAGCACAGAGCCGGTGCTCACGGCCGGAGGTACGGGTTTTGCCGCTGGCGCCGGGGCGGGCGTTGATGCCGGAGCGACCACGGGTTTTTGCGGCGCCAGCGTTTCACATCCGGCCAGAAGCGCGAGCGTGGCGCCGAGGACCCAACACGCCAGCCGCGGTTGGATTCTCGGCGCGGATTCGTTAAAGTGCGGCATCTCTTCGACTGCCCGAAGTATAGCGCCATTTTCCGCCATGGAGTCCCTGTTCTGGTTATTGCTCGAAGCCGGGGTGGCGTTGCTTATCCTGATCCTGATCGTGTGGTGGACTTGGCCGCGGAAGAAGTAGTGAGCCGTTTGTAGGTCAGCTTTTCACGAGCCGGATCAAACGGAACCAGCCTCCGGCGAGCGCCGGTTCATCGCTCTTGACAGTCAGCTCCGGCGCCAGCGCGAGCGCGTCTTCGAACACGACGTCGGTACGGGTGGCGATGCGTGCGGCGAGCGGACTGAGGAGCCGCCGCAGCGGGGCGCGCGCGCCCGGGCGCAGGAATTTGTCGAGAATCAGGATAACGCCGCCGGGCTTCAGGACGCGCGTGGTTTCGCTGAGCGCACGGCCGGCGTCGGGAACGACGGCGAGGATCAGGTGCAGCACCGCGCAGTCGAAGCACGCATCGCGAAACGGCAGTGCCAAACTGTCGCCCTGTACCCAGCTTATCTCCAGGTCGCGGGCCCGGCGCAGCGCGCGCGCCAGCATCGCCCGCGTCAGATCGAGCGCCGTGTAGCGATGACCGGCCGGAAGATACGGCAGGTCGAGCCCGGTGCCAATGCCGTTCAGCAAGATGTCGCAGCGGACGTCGCGCGGCAACTGCTCGAGGCTCTTGCTGCGGGCGTGGACAAAGGCGGGACGCGCGACGAGATCGTAGAAAGGGGCAAGCAGGGCGTAGCTGAGCCGAAGGCTCATAACGGCAAGCGATGAATGCAGAGTGCAGAATGCAGAATAAAAGGTGTCGGTGCTCCCGCCCGCTACCCTTGTCACTCTGCACTCATCACTCTGCACTCATCACTGTATCTAATGCAGCACTCGCGGCATCGATAGCGTGAATTCCGGAATCGACACGTCGAACCGGACGCCGTCCTCCGCCACCATTTGGTAGCTGCCGCGCATGGTGCCGACCGGCGTGGCGATCGCGGTGCCGCTCGTGTATTCAAAGCTTTCCCGGGGCCGCAGCAAGGGCTGTTCGCCAACCACGCCCATTCCCCGCACCTCCTGCACCTGGTTATTGGCGTCGGTGATGACCCAGTGCCGGCTCACCAACTGCGCCGGGACGTTGCCGGTGTTGGTGATGGTGATGGTGTAGGCGAAGACGTAGCGCCCATTGTCCGTATCGGACTGGTCGGGGATAAACGTGGTGCGCGCTGAAACCGTGATCTCGTACTTCTTGTCGGGCATAAGGCCATTTCACACGAATTTTCGATGCGAGGCAAGTGACGCCGGCACGGCATGCCGCATTGTTGAGTTTTGCGTAAATGGATGACAAGCCATTTATGCCTCTAACCTCCCTTCTCCGCTCGGGAGAAGGGTCGGGGATGAGGGGTGAGCATTGCCATGTATTTCTGCAATGCTCAGTAGTGCCGAGCCGGTGGATAACGGGTAAAATGCCGGCGACGCAATCGACGCCTTTGCATAATGACTTATCGGATCGCACCGAGCATCCTGTCCGCCGATTTCGCCCGGCTTGGCGAAGAAGTGCGAAACGTCGTCGCCGCCGGCGCCGATCTGGTGCACTTCGACGTGATGGACAATCATTACGTGCCGAACCTGACGGTGGGGCCGCTCGTGTGCGAAGCGATTCGCCCGCTCACCAGGGCACCGATCGACGTGCACCTGATGGTAAAACCGGTCGATCGCATCGTTCCCGATTTCGCCAGGGCGGGCGCCAATATCATTTCATTTCATCCCGAGGCATCCGAGCACATCGATCGCACGATCGGGCTCATCAAGGAGCACGGTTGCAAGGCGGGCCTGGTGTTCAATCCGGGAACCCCGCTCGACTACCTCGATCACGTGCTCGACAAGCTCGATCTCGTTCTGATCATGTCGGTGAATCCCGGTTTTGGCGGCCAGAAGTTCATTCCCGAAGCCCTCAACAAGCTGCGCGCGGTGCGGAGCAGGATCGCGGCCAGCGGCCGGGATATCTGGCTTGAAGTCGACGGCGGCGTCAAGACCGACATCATTGCCGAGATCGCGCGCGCCGGCGCCGACACCTTTGTCGCGGGATCGGCGATCTTCGGCGCCGGGGACTACAAGGCCACCATCGGCGCGATGCGCGCCGAGCTCGCGAAAGTCTAAAGGGCAAAACGCAAAGACGCAAAGCACGCAAAGAAGATTAGCGCTGTCTTTACTCTGCGTTCTCGGCGTCTCTGCGTTGAAATCATGGGTCTGGTCTTTCCGCTGCGCGTCAAAGCCGTAACGATCGATCTCGACGGCACGCTGCTCGACACGATTCCGGATCTGGCGGCGGCGGCCGACATGATGCTCGAGGAACTCAACCGCCCGGCGCTCGGTGCGACCCTGATCCGTAACTTCGTCGGCAAGGGCATCCCGAAACTGGTGGAACGCGCGCTGGCGGGCGCGATCGACGGCGCCGCCGACCCGGAGCTGTTCGAGCGCGCGCTGCCGATCTACGAGCGCTGCTACGCCGGGCTCAACGGCAAGCACACGACGATCTATCCGGGCGTGATGGAAGGGCTTGAACAGTTACGCGCGCAGGGTTTTGCGCTGGCGTGCATCACCAACAAGTCGGAGCGCTTTACCCTGCCGCTGCTCGACCACATGAAACTGTCGGCCTATTTTTCCGAAGTGGTCGCCGGCGACACGCTGCCGAAAAAAAAGCCCGACCCGCTGCCGCTTCTGCACGCCTGCGCGAAGTTCGGCATCGCGCCGCGCGAAATGCTGATGATCGGCGATTCGCTCAACGATGCCCAGGCCGCGCGCGCCGCCGGCTGCCCGGTGTTCTGCGTGACCTACGGCTACAACGAAGGGCGGGATGTGCGCGAGCTCGACATTGATGCTATAGTGGCATCGCTTGTCGAAGCTACGCGGTTGATTCAAAAAAAGGCATAGTTGGTCATGCACCCCACGCATTACGGAACAGAGAAACAGGCGATTTTCGCCGGGCGCCGCTGGCGGCCGTGGCGCCGCTAGCTCGTCTCCTGGCACGCGCAAAGCGTGCTCGCGTTTCTCGACCGTTTTCTGTTTTTGTGGAGTGAGTAATGACTGAAGCTGAGTTCAACCGGCTGGCTCAAGCGGGCTATAACCGCGTTCCGCTCGTGCTCGAGACCTTCGCCGATCTCGACACGCCGCTTTCCATCTATCTCAAGCTCGCCAACCGGCCGTATACCTACCTGCTGGAATCAGTGGTCGGCGGCGAGCGCTTCGGCCGCTATTCGTTCATCGGGCTCGCCGCCGACACGCGTATCGAAGTGCGCGGCCTGACCTGCAGCGAGTATCGCGGCGACCGGGCCGTCAGCGAGGTCACCGCGGGCGACCCGCTCGAATTCGTCGATTCTTATCTTGGCCGCTTCAAAGTCGCGCAGGACGCGCGCCTGCCGCGTTTTTGCGGGGGCCTGGTCGGCTACTTCGGCTACGACACCGTGCGCTACATCGAGAAGCGGCTCGCCACTACCCGGAAGCCGGATCCGCTCGGCGCGCCCGACGTCCTGCTCCTCGTGTCCGAGGAGCTCGCCATCGTCGACAACCTGTCGGGCAAACTCTCGCTCGTGGTGTACGCGGAGCCCGGGCAGCCGGACGCCCATCGGAAAGCCAAACGCCGTCTCGGAGAACTCCTGAAGAAACTGCGGGAGCCGGTCGCCGTTCCTCCGGACGTATCGACGGCATCGGAGCCGGCGGTATCGGGATTCGGCGAAGCGCAGTATCACGCCGCAGTCGAGCGCGCGAAGCGCTACATTTACGAGGGCGATATCATGCAGGTGGTGCCGTCGCAACGCATGTCGAAGCGCTTCCGCGCCACACCCCTTGCGCTGTACCGGGCGCTGCGCACCCTCAACCCGTCGCCGTACATGTTCTATTTCGATTTTGACGACTTCCATGTCGTTGGGGCCTCGCCGGAAATCCTGGTGCGGCTGGAGGGCGACGCCGTCACGGTGCGCCCGATCGCCGGCACGCGCCGGCGCGGCGCGACGCCCGCGGAGGACGCGGCGCTTGCCGAAGAACTGCTGGCGGACGCCAAGGAGCGCGCCGAGCACATCATGCTGGTCGACCTCGGCCGCAACGACGTCGGGCGCGTGGCGCAGACCGGCAGCGTGCGCGTCACCGAGCAGATGGTGATCGAGCGCTATTCGCACGTCATGCACATCGTCTCCAATGTGGAAGCAAAGTTGAAACCCGGCCTGACGGCGATCGACGTGCTGCGCGCGACGTTTCCCGCCGGCACCGTTTCGGGCGCGCCCAAAGTGCGCGCGATGGAAATCATCGACGAGCTCGAGCCGGTCAAGCGCGGCGTGTATGCCGGCGCGGTCGGCTACCTGGGCTTTCACGGCAACATGGATGTCGCGATTGCGCTGCGCACCGCGGTGGTGAAGGACGGCACGCTCCACGTGCAGGCCGGCGGCGGCATCGTCGCCGATTCACAGCCCGAGGCCGAATGGCAGGAAACCCAGAGCAAGGCAAAGGCGCTGCTGCGCGCGGCCGAAATGGCCGAGTCCGGTCTCGATACCAGGCTGGATGACTGACGCGCGAGCCTTCATCCTTGACTTTCCCCGCGGGAGAACGCTATGAGCCGACTTGACAGATTTCTCTTCATGTGTGGCCTGGTTGGCGTCATTCTCTTGCTTCCACCGCCGTCGGCTGCAGCGGACGCGCCCGAAGGCGCAGCGGAGCCGAGACAGGTGCGGATCCAAAATGTCGAAGTGCGGGTATCCCAACTTGGGCCGGTGGTGCTGCTGAAAGTCCACAACAGGGCGATTCCCATCTTCGTGGATACGGTTGTCGCCGAATCCATCCATGGCGCACTGACCGGGCAAAAGCCCGGGCGCCCCCTCTCGCATGATCTGATGCACAGTATCCTTGAAGCGTTCGACGGAAGGGTGTCGCAGGTTATCGTCACGCTGAAGGACCGGATTTTTTACGGGGCACTGACGGTGGTCGTGGGCAATACCGCCAAGGTCTTCGACAGCCGGTCCTCCGACGCCATCGCAATGGCCATTCATTTCAAGGCGCCCATCCTCGTGAGCCAGGAGCTCCTGGACTCCGCCGGGTTGGAACTGGAAAAACCGGACGGGATACCGCTGTGATCAGATTACGTCAGAGCGTGAGGGCGTGAGTGCGTCAGGAGCGTGACGGCGTCCGATGTAGAAGTCCCGATGTGACAGGCAGCCCCCGCTTCAATTCCCTACCTTTCGACCCCCTGGCGTGGTGCGGTTTCGCTGGCCATGCGTGCACGGGCGCCTAGGTTTCGCACAACGAGGTGCAGCGCGCACGCCGTGATAAAACCTACTATGGTAAAAAAGAAGGCGGCAACAAGAATACCTGGATATCCATGAGGGATAATTATCGTTTCTGTAATAAAAAACTCCCACCCAAAGATTGCTGCCGGCAATGCGTAGTAATAGGAGAGCAAGTCCGCCACATCGAACGTAAACATCGCCAACGGCATTGGAAGCCGAACGCCTCCAATTATCGCCATCACTCCATTCGGTAGCAGCACCAGCAGCACCCCAAGGTAAGCCATCATTTCAACCAAAGCGCGACGCTCTCCGAGGTGATCGATGGCGTTTCGGTGAAAGTAGCCGCCCAACAAAAGAAAACCAGCGGGGATGCCCCCCCACACGCCTACCAGCTCAATGTCATTGAAACGGTAGTACCACAAGCCAATTATCGCGGATAAGAATGCAACCGCCAGGCAAACCGCTGTCAGCAGTGCCTTCATACGCTTTACATGCCGGCCGTAATAAATGGCAATTATTGCGGCGAGCAGTGCAACCGCCAGGCAAACCGCTGTCAACAGTGCCGTCATACGCGTTATCGGACAATGTCTGTCAAGTCGCGGCTGTTACACGTCAGGGCGGGAGAGCGTGAGGGCGAAGCAAAATCCAGCTATCGTCCGACCTCCCGACCTCACGAGCGTTAAAGCCGGCACGCTCAGGCTGGAACGGGCTGGTGCTCCGCGACGCCGGTTTCCGCCTCGGCCGGTTTGGCCGGGGTCGCCGTCCCGCTTTTCTTCTTCACTTCCTCGGCCTGCTCCATTTCCTTGCGCATCTGTTCGATGCGGCGTATCCAGTAGCGTCGTTCATTGTAATCACTGCACATGACGAGACTCCTTTCGTATAAAGCATTCGGAGCATTTCCCTTGCCGCGCTTTGGAGTTATGGATTCATGCTACGCCCGGACCTGTGTAGAATCAACGGACGCAACCGGCAATACGCGAACGACCTGAATCGAGTTTCCGATGACCGTTCAAATCTGCATGGGGGGTTACGGCCCTCCGACAACCACTCACAGCCGCGCCTTGAAAATGATCGGCGACCGGCTCGAAGCGGAATTCGGCAAGGCAGTGGACGTCAAATACGTGTGGAACGTCATGGACTTCGGCTACCGCGGGGAAGAGGTGCTGTGGATGGCCGAGCGCGGTATCCTGACGCTCGCCTATCAGTCCACCAGCTACCTGACCGAGCGCGTTCCGGAACTGGAGTTTACGGACCTGCCGTTCCTGTTCGACGGGTTGCCGCAGGCCAGGGCCGCGATGGACGGCAAGCTTGGAGCCTACTTGAGCCGCAAGATCGAGGAGCGCATCGGCTACCGGATTCTCGGCTATTTCGAGAACGGCTACCGCCACGTCTCGAACCGGCTGCGCCCGGTGCGCACACCGGCGGACATGGCGGGCATGCGGATCCGGCTGATGCCCAGCCAAATGCATTGCCGAACCTTCGAGCTGCTGGGCGCGATTCCCTTTTCCTGCGATCTCAAACCGGGGTTGGAGGCGATCATGTCCGGCGCGGTGGACGCGCAGGAGAATCCCCTCGCGAATACGCTGGATTACGGCGCCAACAAGGTGCACCGCTATATCACCTTGACCGGCCACTGTTACGTTTCACGCGGCATCTACTGCAACAGGGCCGCGTTTGACGGCTGGCCCGAGGCGCTGCAAACAGCGATGAAGACAGCCGTACGCGAGGCCGTCACCGCGCAACGGGCCCTCGCTGTTCAGGAAGAGGAAATCGCGCGAAGAACCATCGAAAGCGCGGGCGGCGAGGTCGTGGATCTGACCCCGGACGAGCGTGCCGCATTCGTGCGCGCCGTCAAGCCGCTGCACGACGAGGCCCGGCAGCGTTTTGGCGACGAGATGTTTGCCCTCTTGCGGGCAGGGTGACCGTGGTGAAGCGTGACTGGTACCGCGTGACCGATGGGGCGTGAAAGCGTGGTCAGATTCGTCCGGCCTTGCGTTTCTCGATGTGTGCTACGACGCCTTTCTTGCCGACCTTGGTTTTCGGCTTCCAGATGTTCTGGTGCTTGAGCAGATCTTTTTTCTCCCAGACGTGCGTCGCATCGCCCATGTAGACGATGAATACCTCGCATCCGTCGGGATACTCGTAAGGTCCGTGGGGAATGTCCCAGCCGAACACGTAGTCGCCGGGGCGCAGGTCCTTGCCGGCCACGCACATGCGGCCTTTGGTTACCAGGATTGAATGCCAGCTCGTGTGCGTATGCGCCGGCTCGACGTATCCCGGCGGGAACCGCTGCTTCATGTCGATGCGCTTCATCACCGGATCGTAGTTCAGGACCTTGACCTTGACCCCCGGCGGGAGCTTCAACAGCCCGCGGACGTCGTCGCTTTCCCACGGCACCTCGTGGTCGTAGATCGCCTTGAACGTGTGGTCGTATCCGCCCGGAGCCGCCCTTTTTTTCGCTTTCATGTCGTAATATCTCCCAATCAGATCAAATGCCAGAGATGATTAACCGCAGATAAACGCCGATAAATGCGAGTGAACAGTGAATAGCGAACGGTGAACAGACAGCTGTCGCTCAGCGCGTCTGGTCTGATCACTGATCACCGATCACGCTCTTCGTTTTCATCGGCGTTAATCGGCGTTCATCTGCGGTTAATGGTTCAGAGCGGTTAGCATAGCCTATCGGAAACGGGACATCTACCTGACCACGACCTTGTCGCCGGTCCGGGCCGATTCAATGATCTGTTCGGTATGCAGCGTATGCGGGGTGCACAGCACCACCCCCTGCACGCTTGGGTCCTTCAGCACCTCGGCATAGTCGGAAACGATCTCGATCGCTTGCGCGCGCGCAAACTCGGCGGCGGTCGCGGGGTTGCGTTTCATCCCCTTGACGACTCTGAGCTTCGAACTCTTCTTGATCAACGTGACGAGGGTCTGGCCCCACCACCCCATTCCGACGACAGCAACGTTAAGCATGAATAATCCTCCGGTTATGGGTCCCGACCGACATCATACTAGTGTAGTGAGTCATTATTTCGATGCAGAATTCGTGGAGCCGCTTGCGTTGAGCCGGCGTAGGTCAGGTTGCCGTAGCGGCGGCTACCTGACGCCTGGCGGATGTCGGGGAACGCTGCGCGTACCCCGACCTGCGCCCAGAATTTTGCAACCAATTAACGACTCAGGATACTAGATTGACTCGCCATGCAATGCACTGCATAGCCGCGTTTGAAGCGCTTCGCGCGGTCCTTGTTCATGATTTCTCCTTTGGTTCTCGAATGGCTTGTTCTGATCAGGACATCGTTGCGCGATGAAAGGCGATCTTTAAGCAGTGAGCTGGCGCACCATCTGATCCAGGTAACGCATGGTCAGCGCGCGCATTTCATCAGGCTTGAGGTTGCTGACAGGGTGCGGCAATTCGACAAAAGGGTGCCCGTCCATGCCCTTGCTGCGGAACTGGTACAGTGCCGCGTTCTTGAATATCTGCGTGAGGAACATCGTCGCCGGGATGCCGCGCTTCTCGAACTCCACCGTGTCGTGCACACTGCACAACGTGCACGACCCTCATCCTCCGAGAGCCGCAGCGGCGACATGGACCTCGTTCGCCATCTCGTTGATCAGGTCCTCGGTCGCGGGCTTCGAGTAGTACTCCTTGCGCCGGATGATGAC
>MERI01000209.1 GCA_001772005.1 Betaproteobacteria bacterium RIFCSPLOWO2_12_FULL_62_58
CCTGAGGCAACGTGGTGTTGCCTTGGAGCAGACGGTGTGCGGCATTCAGCTGCCGCGCCTTGTCCGCCTTGGTCGATCTGCTCATGTGTCATAACTATATTACTTCTTGCGTCTCAAGTCAAGCACCACCCCGCGCCGCCAATCCTTCACCATACGCTCAAACTGAAAGTTACCTTTTGCGTTCGGGGCGTGATCACGCCCCCTTGTGGGGTGCCTTGCTTGGCGCGCTTCACGCTTTTCTGCCCACCGTCACCTGCCGGCGGTTCCACCACCGGCGCTTCCAGCCACAGCCGGATCAGCTTGAGCACCGAACGATCGGTTACCCTCATGCGCAAACAGGCCATGAGGCGCTCATGCGGGATCGAATCAAAGTAGCTCTTCAAGTCCGCGTCATAGACCGCCTGATAGCCCTGCTGCAGATGCCCTTGAATCTCCGCCAGCGCCTGATGCGCGTTGCGACCCGGCCGAAACCCATAGGAGCAATCCTCGAAGTCCGCCTCAAAGATCGGCTCCAGTATGAGCAACGCCGCCATCTGCACCACGCGATCAGCCACCGTGGGAATTCCCAGGGGCCGCAGCCGACCATCGTCTTTCTCGACATAAACCCGCCGCACCGCCTGCGGCCGGTAGCAGTGCGTGCGCAACTCGGTATGCAACCGCGCCAGCAGCGTCTCGACCCCTGCTGCTTCGAGCTGGGCAATCGTCACGCCATCGACTCCGGCTGCACCCGCATTGCTCCGCACCCGCTTCCAGGCCGCCGCCAGCACATCGGCTCGATACACCCGGTCATACAACGCATAGAAACGAAACTTCGGCTCCTGCACCGCTTTACGATTAAGCTTCAGTCTCAGCGAGGAAACGCTCTCAGGCAGCCCGTCTCCGAGCACCCGATTCTCCGTAGTGGGATTCTTATCCAAGCGGGTTTCCCCTCCTCTTACTCAAGCACTCTTGCATTCAGGCCCCTTCGCTCCACGGTCATTACCCGCTTCCTCGCTACTATGAGCCTGTCCGACTCCCGAACCCAGCCGAGATGCGGTTATGTCTTCCCGCACCCCGTTGGTGGCTCTCCCACCACTGAGCCGGGTCTCCCAGGTTCCTTGACTGATCTATCCACGCGCGCTGCCCCCTACCACCCCGGGAAGTCCGACGAATGCACTCGCCCGTTGCTTCTTCGTCGGTGGCAGGCTTCAGCTTCTTTGGCAGACTGGCCACTCCCAATTAGCGTAACGAGGCCGAAATGGGTTCGCTTGCGCTACGGCTCGCATGTTCGCCGCCCGAGGCTTCGCACCACCAATTGCTCAGCACTTGCGCTCGATTGGCTACCTGTTGAACGGGTAATTTACAGGATGAACACCTCTCAGTTCACAAGATCAGCCAGGCTTGCCTGGCGCACCAAAGGACGCAAAGGGAAACAAGAAATTGAAATGCATCAAGCAAGAATAACGCATCGGCATCGATCGGCATTCATCGGCGGTTTCGCGAGTCTTCGGATCGCAGAAACAGCGTGATTCCGCTATCATCACGGACTCGCAGGTCCTCATAACAAACAAGAACCAGATACGAATCACGCGTCATGCTCGAACATCTCGTACAAAACTGGATCGTCCGCAAACCCGTAGCGCGCTCGCGCGGCGGCATCGTCGCCACGCAGAACCGCGTCGCCGGAGAGGCCGGCGCGAAGATCCTTGCCGCCGGCGGCAACGCCGTCGATGCCGCGGTCGCAACCGGCTTCGCGCTCGCGGCGGTCGAGCCGTGGAACAGCGGCTTGGGCGGCATCGGCTTCATGCTGGTCTATCTGGCCAAAGAGAACCGTGTCCAGGTCGTCGACTTCGGTCCGATTTCGCCACGCGGACTGAATCCCGCTGACTATCCATTAATCGGCGGCGGGATCACCACCCGCGATCTATTCACATGGCCCACGGTAAAAGATGACCGCAACGTGCACGGCCCGTTGTCGATCGCGGTACCGGGCCATGCCGATGGTCTGGGACTGGCGCTCGAAACCTTCGGCAGCATGAAACTTGCGCAGGTGATGCAGCCGGCGATCGAACTCGCCGAACGGGGCATCGCGGTGGACTGGTTTCTCACCCTGAAAGTGGCGACGATGGCGCGCGAACTGGCGCGTTACCCGACGACGCGCGAAGTGTGGCTGCCGCACGGTTTTCCGCCAACTACCGCGCCGGGCGCGCCGCTCGAACGGCTCGAACTCAAAGGCCTTGCCGACACGCTGCGCCGCCTCGCGCGCGCCGGCCGCCGTGATTTTTACGAGGGCGGGATCGCGGCGAACATCGTCAACGATATCCGGGCGATGGGCGGCATCTTGTCCGCTGACGATCTCAAGCACTACCGCGCGCGCATCGTGGCGCCGCTCGAAACCACCTATCACGGCACGCAATTGGCGCTCGCGCCCGGCCTTACCGCAGGTCCATCCATGACAGGCGCGCTAATAGCACTGGCCGACGCGCGCTTCCGCCCCGGCGGCCCGCACGCTGACGCATTCGTCGCTTATGCCAAAGCGCTGCGTGAGACCTACGAAGAGCGGCTCGCGACCATGGGCGAAACCAGCGACCACCGCGACCCGTCGACCACGACTCACTTCAACGTGATCGACCGCCAGGGCAACATGGTGGCGCACACCCAGACGCTGCTTTCGGTCTTCGGCTCCAAGGTGGTGCTGCCGGCGACCGGCATCCTGATGAACAACGGCATCATGTGGTTCGACCCGCGCCCGGGTTCGCCCAATTCGCTTGCGCCCAACAAGCGCCCGCTCACCAACATGTGCCCGCTGATCGCGCGGCGCGAGGGCAAACCGTGGTTCGCGATCGGTGGTTCGGGCGGGCGCAAGATCTTCCCCGCGGTATTCCAGATCTCCTCGTTCCTGATCGACCACGGCATGACGCTGGAAGACGCCGTCCACCAGCCGCGCATCGACGCGAGCGGCGGCGACACCGTGGGCGTCGATCCGCGCTTGCCGCAAGCGGTGCAGCAGGCGCTCGCCGACAAGTTTCCGGTCAGCCTCACCGAGCTGGTGGTCTATCCGACCAACTTCGCGTGCCCGAGCGCCGTGCTCAATGATGCGGTATCGGGCGAACACTTCGGCGCCGCCGACGTGATGTCCCCGTGGTCGGGCGCAATCAGCGAAGACGATGTGTGAACACTATTACGCGTAGGTTGGGTTGAACGAATGTGAAACCCAACACCATAACCGCTCTCAATCGTTGGGTTTCGCTCCGCTCAACCCAACCCTCGAAAAGAGAAACGCCAAAATCAGCTCATACTTACTTAAGAAGGGAAAAATAGTGCTCAACGCGGCAATCGTAGGACTGGGGAGGTGGGGCCAGAATCTCGTCAACAGCGCGCAGGGGAAGAGCGACAAGATCCGCTTCGTCGCGGGCGTGCTGCGCCACGTGGAGAAAGCAAAAGACTTCGCCGCACAGCACGGCTTTCGCCTCTATGACGACTACCGCAAGGCGCTCGCCGATCCGAAGATCGACGCCGTTGTGCTCGCCACGCCGCACAGCGCGCACGCCGAGCAGATCATCGCGGCGGCGAAAGCCGGCAAGCATGTCTTCACCGAGAAACCTTTCACGCTGACGACGAAATCCGCGGAAGAAGCGGTGCACGCCTGCGCGCGCAACAAGGTGACGCTCGCCGTCGGCTACAACTGGCGCTTCCAGCCGGCGCTGCAGGAAATCCGCAAGATGCTCGACGACGAGCGGCTGGGGAAACTGCTGCACATCGAGGGCAACTTCTGTGGTCCGAGCGCCTACTTCTACGGCCGCGACCACTGGCGCCAGAAGCGCGAGGAAGGTCCGGCCGGTGGCATGGCGGGCCGCGGCGTGCATGTGCTCGACGCCATGCTGTATCTGGCAGGACACATCGAGTCGGTCCATGCGCAAAGCTTCCGCCTTGCGCAGGACTTCGGACTCGACGACACCACGTCGATGCTGCTCAAATTTCGAAACGGCGTCACCGGTTATCTCGGCACGATCATCGCTACCCCCGAAACCTGGCGCATGCAAGTTTTCGGTTCGCGCGCCTGGGTAGAAGTCGGCGACATCGAACATCTCACCACCTGGACGATGAGGGTCTGTTACGTCGATCCGAAAAATCCGCGCGTGCGCAGTTCACCGCAGATCGTGACGTTTCCGGATATGAGCACCGAGCGCGCCGAGCTCGAGCATTTCGCCGAAGCCGCGCAGGCGGGCAAGCCGCTCGCGATCGCCGGCGGCGACGAAGTGCACGGCGTCGCGGTACTCCAGGCGATTCTCAAGTCGGCAAGATCGCGGAAGACGGTGCGAATTGCCGTGCGTACCGTCAAACCGAAGGGTGCCGCCGCAAACAAAAAAATGAAAAGCAGAACCAGGCGAACTGCTGTACGGGCCAAGGCGACGAAGCAGCCCGGCCGGCGTTGATAATTCAGCGCAGCACCATTTCCACGCGGCGGTTGCGTGCCCGATTCACATCCGAGTCGTTTGCCGCGACCGGCGCGAGCGGGCCCACGCCGTCCGATGCGAGCCGATCCTTGGCGATGCCATGTTGGCTGACGAGCGCCTGAACCACCGCCGCGGCGCGCTCGCGCGAGAGCTTCAGGTTGTAGTCGTGCCCGCCTTTCATGTCGGTGTGTCCCACGATATAGACTTTGATGACGGAGTTCGCCTTAAGAAACTTCGCCATTTCTTCGAGCGTCGGCTTCGACTCTGGCTTGATCGTTGCTTTGTCGAAATCGAAATAGATTCCGTAGAAGACCACCTTGCCGGTGTCCGAAAGAGCCCGCCTGATCTGTTCTGCGGTCACGACCACCGCCTGTTCCATCGCGGTCTCTTTGACGATCTTATGCAGCAGCGAGTTGCAGTCGTTTGTCCCGCCGCCTCCGCAGCCGGATTCTCCCCAATAGACTCCGTCCGGGCGCTTTATCGTCCAGAAGACCGACCGTCCCGGAAGCTCGTGCAGTACGCTGCCGCCGGCCTGGCCCACCGCGTTGCTGTAGTTGCGAACCACCTCCACGGAACTGGGAAGCCGGCCTTCCTTGTCTTTGTTGATGTAGCTGAAATAGGACCAGTATTCACCTTCCTTCGATTCGCGCTTGTCTTTCGACACCTGGATTTCGACCTTGCCGAACTTTGACCGGTCACATTTGTAGTAATACGAGTTCGGAAACTTGCTGAACACGGGGTTGGGCTTGCACTGCGGGTTGTCCTTGCCCTGTGACCGCGCATCGCCGGATACCACCGTCAGCGCAACCATGACGAGTCCGGCAAGCAACGGCGCGCCGGTCCATGCACGAATATGCGGGTGGCGAAATGCGAAAGTCATGGTCTCCCCCTGGCAGCCTGAACGTCATTGCCGAATCACATTGAATCGGCGTTCCACGCATGGTAGCCCCGTGACGCGAGCGGAAGTTTGATCCACGTCAAAGGCGCAAACAAGCTACACTCCCGATCCGACCGGACGCTCTTAGCCGACGAGATGCCGTGAAGCACGATGTTAGAACGGCTCACCCTGTTGCTTCCGTCACGGTCCGCTTCAGAGGCGCGCCGCCTGCGGCGCGCCCCCTGCAAGCGGGGGTTGGGCGGCATCATCAGCGAGACGCTGCGGATGCGACTGCCGCGTTTTTGAATCCGGCGTTGTCGAACGCACGGCGCACGACTCCGGTCGCCTTTGCGGTCTCGATGAAATCAGTCACGTACGCCAGTGCGGCAGGCCGGTTTCTTGGTACTGCCACGGACACGGGCAGCGCGTCGAGGTTGTCTTCCAGAACGCGTGTGCCGGGCAGTTGGGTGGCGAGATCCACAAGTGTTTCGCGGCCTGCCGCAGCCGCATCCACCTTTCCCGCCCCCACCTGCTCGCGGATCTCGGATAGCTTCTTGGCCTGGATAAACGTCGCATTCTTCAGAGACTTCTGCAGTTTAGCGGCGGAAATCGACTTCTCGACGGCGGTGACCCGAACCCCGGGGCGATCGATATCGCTCTGATTGCGAATCCGGGAACCAGCGGGAACGATATAGGTAACCTCCAAGAAATAATACGCGGGCCCGTAGTCCATGACCTTCGCGCGCTCTTCACTGAACGGGAGAAAAGTGACGTCCCACGTGCCGAGGCGAGCCGCTTCGAGCAAGTCCACGTAGTTGTCGTACATCACGAGCTCTACCGGCGCGCCAAGCCTTTCTCCGAGCGCGTTCGCCAGATCCACGGGAACGCCCTGTGGGCGGTTTGTGTCGCGATCGAGCTTGGCGCGAAATTGGCTCCCTGCTGGCCCCACCGAGATCGCGGCCCTAATTTTGCCTGTCGGCGCGAGCTGCCCTCTCGCGGCTGCAGAGCTTTCGTCGCTGCGCAGTGGCGCGCAGCCGGCAAGAAGCACCGTAGTCACGAGACTCAACAGAACAGGTCTGAATATGAACATGATTTCCCTCCTTTGAGGTGGTTGCCCACACTGCAGGCCACGACAAGGCCAAGGCCATGTGAGGCGTTGGAATTGACCGCAAGCAGGATTGCGAGAACTACCGCTGAGATGAAGCGGGACCGGTCGGTACCCGAGTTCCTTGCCCAGGAGCCAGTTCAAAGGAACCCTCCCACACACGTGCTGATCAGGCGACCGCCCTATCGAAACACGATTGAGTGCTCCGCCACCGAAGGCGGAAACAAGAAAAGCGAGTTACGCTGCCATACCCTTACGAAACGTGCTTTGCGTTAGATCAAATTTTCTCGAAAAAAGCCACGGGCGCTATTCACCTGGCATACCCCCTGAACCAGAAGGGTAGCCGCTGCCGGCACTAGAACCTGCCGGGTGAGTAGGGGCGGATATCCAAACCCGGCTCCCGCCCGGCGATCAGGTCGGAGATGATGCGGCCGGTCGGCGCTCCGCCGCACAATCCGACGTGGCCGTGGCCGAATGCGTAGTAAACGTTTGCGACTTTTGACGACGGGCCAATGACCGGCAGCGAGTCAGGCATCGACGGGCGCCGGCCCATCCACTGGGTCGCGTCCGCCGTACTGATGCCGGGGAACATGCGCTGCATCAGCCGCGCGAGCACGTCGGCGCGCCCATAGTCGGGCTCCGCGTCGATGCCGGCGAACTCGCTTTGCCCCGCGATCCGCAGACCCATCTCCATCGGCGTCACGAACAGCTTGTGCTCGGGTACCATCACCGGCAGGGAGAGCTTGAACCGCGGATCGGAAACCGTGACGTGGTAACCGCGTTCGGCTTCGAGCGGCACGTCGTCGCCGAACCTCCTGGAGAACTCGTTGGAGTGTGCGCCGGCGCAGATCACCAGGGTCTCTACCGGAATGCTGCCCGCATCGGTCGCAAGCGCGCGCGGGCCGTCCGGTCCGAGCTCGATGTCGATTACCTTGCGCTGAAGGATCGTGCCGCCGTCGCGCTGGAGCTGCGCCGCAAGCGACTTGGTCAGCCGCTCCGGATTGGCCACATAGCCGTGGTCGTGCAGATACAGTCCCACTTCGTAGTTGCCGGGAAGTTCGGGAACGTGGCGCTTGATTCCGGCTGCGTCGAGCTCGTCCATCACCACGCCGCGATCGCGCCGCAGCTTCCACGCCAACGCATCACCCTCGTACGCGCGCCGGGTCCCGTACACTGCCACGTAACCGGTGCGGCGGATCAGGTCTTCCACCCCGGCGTGCTTGACGAGCGGCGCATAGGCGTCAAAGGTCTGCACCAGCAGCGCGCGCAACGCGTCGGCGATGCGCTCGACGCGCGTGATATTGGAAGCCGCGACGAAGCGCAGCAGCCACGGCAGCGCTTTCGGCAGATAGGACCAGCGCAGCGTCAGCGGGCCCAGCGGATCGGCGAGATAGCCCGGCACCTTGAAGAGGATTCCGGGCGTCGCGAGCGGCACACACGATCCGGGGCTCAGGATGCCGGCATTGCCGAACGAGCAGTATTCGCCGGGCGGACTCATATCGACGACGGTCACCTCGTGCCCGTCGCGCCGCAGATAGCAGGCGGTGGCGATGCCGACGATGCCGGCGCCGACGATCGTTATTCTTTTCTGCATGAGATTCTATTGTTCGCCCTGAAACCCTCGTGGGTTGAATTATAAGGGCTTCGATTTGAACGGGGCCGCCGCAAGGTGCTAGAATCACGCCGGTTTCGTCCTCGAAACAGGGGTGGTTAGCTCAGCGGTAGAGCACTGTCTTCACACGGCAGGGGTCGCTGGTTCGAACCCAGTACCACCCACCAAAAAACAATAAGCTATGTTACGACAAGGTTTCCACACGGAAATCATACGGAATGCTGCTCAACATTCGGTGATCAGATTGCACCGGAAAGCGTGGTTATGCGGCGATTGCGGTCTTATTTTGGCGGGCGCCTTTTTCGAAAATCGAATCGCGCTTTTAGTGCATAACCGCTCACAAATATGAGCATCACACCCAAAAGGGTCACTAATAGATTTCTCTCGTTTAAAAAAATTGCCGCCAAACCAAACACGAGAAAACAAAAGGGCCTCACCTCGTACAAGAGATTTTCCAACGGCTCCGCCCAGGCGTTCAGCTTCCGGAAAATTATGCGCCACTCGGTCATAAGTGCCCCTTTGTTCAATTCTAGCAGCTGTCCGGCTGCCGTTCCTCATTCTAGACCACCACGCCGCGAAGCGGCGTCCTGGCGCAGCCTCGATTCGCCGGCTAATTTTTCGGCATCAGAGGCGGGACTCCAAAGGGCGTGCTCGCGTGCCCGCTTGATCCAGATCAACTCCAGCCGAAAAAGCGGCACTTCGTCGCTTGAAACTCTTTGCAGCCCGGGGTAGTCTTAACCAATGAGCCGCCGCGTTCCGCTCATCCGTGCTTCCCGGCGCGGAACGCGGCCGTCGCCCCGGGCTCCGGTTTCGAAGGCGCAACACAACAAAACCGGGCATTCTCCGGAGCGCGCGACCGCGAGGCGCGGCCCGTGTTGCAGTAATCCATGACCATGGAGGGTCTTATAGACGAAAATCACTACAGCTCGACCCCGACGCCGGTGACCATACACCGGCACACGTTGCGGTGACGCGACGAAATGAAGCCACAGCGATGTGGCGATCCTGCAAAGCCCCGCGATCATCGTGGGGCTTTGCGTATCAGTCGTCCCTGTATTCGTCCTTTTCGTCTTCCTAGCTGTCGGGCTTAGGCGTCCGACAAGCTGCTAACAGCAAAACCGCCTGCGGATTGGGAATGAATCCGCATCGCGGAACAAAACACCATTGGCAGCCGAACGAAGGAGGAACGCGTCATGAACCTCGCAGAAACACTAAGATTGTTTTAGCGGAACGATGCCTCTTATGCCCAAGTTACGGGGAAATCCGGATCAGTAGCGGGCGCGGCGGACGGAACGAAAACGCGCCGGCCCGACCCCGGCGGCACGGTCTGGACGTGAACCCAGTGCTCGCCCTCTTCGTCATACGTCCAGCGCGGGTCTTCGATCCACAGACCAATTTCGGCGAGCGCATCAAGATTACCGACGCACCACGCCGCAAGCGTGCGGTCGGGATCGGGAAGATCGACGGCCCGCCCGGTAAGATGGTGGCTCGTTGCGGAAGCGTTTGGAGTGGCTGCGTTCACCTGCCGCGGGCGCCAGCCGCTGTTGACCGAGCAAACGTCCTCGAAACCGGCACGCTTCAATAGCTCGTTCGCCTTCGCCACGATGTCCTCGGCGTTCCGGCGTATCTCGTCGGTGAGTTCGTTCCGATAGGCCTCTTCCCTGCCGTTGTAGAATGCTTTGAGATCGATCATCGCCCTATCTCGTTTCCCTTATTCCGCACTTTATGGCCTGACGAACATCAACAAGTCGACAGCAATAGAGCCCCATTATTGAGCTTTTCTTAACTGCATGACGCGCTCAATCCCTCACCCCCGCCCCTCCCCCGCAAGGAGAGTGGCGATTCGAGACGTAAATGAATGTCATTCATTTACGTAAAACTCAATAAGAAACCCCCGGGCACCACGGAACTCGCTCGTTAATGGGCAAGGGACGTTACGAATTCGCCGGGCACGAGGCGAAGGCCCGGCGCGGCAGGTGTGTGCCCCGAGGCGAACCCGACATCCTCCCGGGACTACCGAAAGGCGAAGTGTGCCAGATGAAGGCCTCAGAAAACGGTTAAAATCGCATCGAGCCGCTGTTACACTTCAAGGTTTAATCCGCTCTTTGCTTTTTTTATGTTTCATTCAAGCCAGGACAATCCAGAGACGTCATCATGAACCGGAAAAGATTTATTTACGCATTCGAAGAGGGCGACGGCAAAAACAAGATCCTGTTGGGCGGCAAAGGCGCAGGTCTGTGCGAGATGACGCAGATCGGCCTCAACGTGCCGCCGGGTTTCACCGTAACCACCGACGCTTGTCTCGCCTATCTGGACAAGAATCATCTGCCGGACGGCCTGATGGACGAAATCAAGAGCCACATGACGGCGCTGGAAAAGAAAACCGGCAAAGGCTTCGGCGGCGGCGGGAATCCGCTGCTGATTTCGGTGCGCTCCGGCTCGGCGATATCCATGCCGGGCATGATGGATACCATTCTCAATCTCGGCCTCAATGAAACCTCCCTCCGGGGGCTGATCAAGCAGACCGCCGACGCGCGTTTTGCCTACGATGCCTACCGCCGCTTCGTCCAGCTTTTCGGCAAAATCGCGCTGGGCATCGGCGACGAGCATTTCGACGATCGGATGGCGGCGATCAAGCGGAAATACGGCGCGCGCCTGGACGTGGACCTGAACGCCGAGCACCTGAAAGAACTCGCCGGCGCATTTCTCGAAATCATCGAGCGCCATACCGGCAAGCCGTTTCCGCAAGACCCTTACGAGCAGCTCGAAATCTCGGTGGGCGCGGTGTTCCGCTCGTGGATGGGCAAGCGCGCGGTGGACTACCGCAAGCAGTTCAAGATCACCGCGGACATGGCCAACGGCACTGCGGTCAACGTCTGCACCATGGTGTTCGGCAACATGGGCGACGACAGCGGCACCGGCGTGGGCTTCACGCGCAACCCGGGCACCGGCGAGAACGTGATCTACGGCGAATATCTGGTCAACGCCCAGGGCGAGGACGTAGTGGCGGGCATCCGCACGCCGAAGCCGATCGCCGAGATGGAACAGGAAATGCCGGAGATCTACCGCCAACTGCTGGAGCTGCACAACCGGCTGGAGTCGCATTACCATGAAGTGCAGGATTTCGAGTTCACCATCGAAAAGGGCCGGCTCTACTGCCTGCAAACCCGCAACGGCAAGATGAACGCCCGCGCCATGGTACGCACCTCGGTGGAAATGTTTCATGAAGGGCTGATTTCCAGGGAGCGCGCACTGCTGCGCGTCGAGCCCGCGATGCTGGAGCAACTGCTGGTGCCGCAGCTGTCGCCAAATTTCCACGGCAAATCCCTGGCTCAGGGTCTGCCGGCCTCGCCCGGCGCCGCGTCCGGCAAGATCGTGTTCGACGCCAACAGCGCCGAAGCGCGCGGCAGCGCCGGCGAGAAGATCATTCTGGTGCGCGAGGAAACCAAGCCGGACGACATTCACGGCTTTTTCCACGCGCAGGGCATTCTCACCAGCCGCGGCGGCAAGACCTCCCACGCCGCGGTGGTGGCGCGCGGCATGGGCAAGCCGTGCGTCTCCGGCTGCGAGCAGATCGTGATCAACGATAAGGCGCGCAGCGCCGTCATCGGCGAGACCACCTTGCAAGAGGGCGACGTCATCACGATTGACGGCGGCACGGGCCATGTCTACGCCGGTGAAGTGCCGACCGTGGAAGCGAAGTATTCCGAAGAGATGGCCACGCTGCTGGCCTGGGCGGACCAAGTGGCGCGCCTGAAGGTGATGGCCAACGCCGACACGCCGGAGGACGTCGCCCGCGCCCGAGAATTCGGCGCCGTGGGTATCGGGCTGGTCCGCACCGAGCGGATGTTCAACGGCACCGATCGCCTGCCCATCATGCAGGAAATGATCCTGGCGGAAACGCTGGAGGAGCGACAAGCTGCGCTCGACCGCCTGCTGCCGATCCAGCGTTCCGACTTCAAGGGAATTTTCAAGGCAATGAAGGGGCTGCCGGTGACGGTGCGGCTGCTCGACCCGCCGATGCACGAATTCCTGCCGACCGCGGCGCAGCTTGAGCTGGAAATCGCCCACCTGCACCAGTTGCGCGACAGCATCAAAGCTTTGGAGGAACTGCCGGACACGCTGAAGCTGCTCAATCCCAAGCTCTACCAGCAATATGCCGACGGCCTGACGAAGCTGATGGGCGGTTTGCATACCTTCAAGGATTCGCATCTGGAAGAGGATGTGATCACCAAGAAGGAAGTGATCCTGAAGAAAGTGCGCGCTCTGGCTGAAGTGAATCCGATGCTGGGGCACCGCGGCGTGCGGCTGGGCATCAGCTATCCTGAAATCTACTCGATGCAGATTCAGGCGATTCTCGAGGCCGCTGCCCTATGTGCCAAGGAAGGCACCGAAATCTACCCCGAAATCATGGTGCCGCAGGTCGCCACGGTCGAAGAACTCAAGCGCATCCACAGCAAGGTGCAGCGCATCCACAAGGTGGTGGAGCTGACCCACGGCATCAACGTAAAATACAAGTTCGGTTCCATGCTGGAAGTGGTGCGTGCCTGCCTGCGCGCGGGCCGCATGGCTGAAACCGCCGAGTTCTTCTCGTTCGGCACCAACGACCTGACCCAGGCCACTTTCTCGTTCAGCCGCGAAGACGCGGAGAACAAGTTCCTGCCGGCCTATAACCAGACCGGCATTCTGCAGGATAACCCGTTCGAGGTGCTGGACATAAAAGGCGTGGGGCAGTTGATGAAGATGGCCGTCGACACGGGCCGCCAGACGCGGCCGGACCTGAAGATCGGCATCTGCGGCGAGCATGGCGGAGATCCGGTTTCGATACACTTCTGCCATCGCATTGGAATCGACTATGTGTCCTGCTCCGGCCCGCGCGTGCCGATTGCGCGCCTGGCGGCGGCTCAGGCCAAGCTGCTGGAAGAGGATTACAGAGACCCGAGCTGAACGTATTGTCGTGCAAGGACGAGGATTCATTCTCGAGGACTGCGGCGCGGTCTTAGACGGCCTCGATGAGTATCGGCGTCAGGAAGAGTACGGCGTGGTAGATGTGAAGTTGGGTGCACAGGAAATGGATCGCTGCGTCGAGGTCATCGAAGCGAAGAGGTTCGTTGTTCTCGTCGACGATGTAATAGAGGTCCCATTCCGGGTAGGTTGTCTGTTTCCCTATCGCGTAACCACAGCGGTAAGGGCCGATGCACCACGATGTCGGGCTAAGTATGGCGAGCTTCCTTGCTTTTTCCAAGGTCAGCAGATGACGTCCAGTACTATGGACCGGTAGTGCGTGCAACCATGCATCCGCAGTATTCATAGTTGGGGCTCCAACGTAATTCAAGACACAAACCGCCGACTCTCCCTGTTTTGCTCTTGGCTGACCAGGAGGCGTGGCCTACGACATAGCGTGTAGTCGTCCATGTTGATCGGCGTAACGGCCTCCAAACATTTCAACCTTGCGTGTTGGTTATGCAGGTTCTGTGCCAGGTGCTTTTGTAGCCGGCATGCGTGAGAAAAATCACGTTTGTCGCGAGACGTTGTCGAAAAATCGACTGTACGTCGTCGATGCCAACGACAGTCATCTATCGTTCGACATCCATCGTGCGCGCTCGGCACTGGGCACAGATCAGGCCGGACATGCGTATTTCCGTATAATCCAACTATTACGCGCAGATCGTGAAATAGTGCCAAAGGACAAGAAAACGTGGCACGGAACGTGCATCAAAGATGGGGAGGATGAAACTTTCGGAGGCTGTCATGGTGATTTACATGGATCAATATCGGAAAGCCAAGGCAACAAGCGTCGCCATGCGGCACCGTCGCGACGAAGAGCGAATGTGCGTCAACAGTAGCCCGGCAGTTGCAATGTTGGCAACGTTTTGCTGCCGGCATCCGCACGCATTCAGCCCGCAGCTTCCGAACGATCTCGCGTCTATTGACATCGAAGCATTCCTCGACCGCGTCTACGGGCTCGCATCGCAAATCTAGCTTTCATCTTCCCGATGGGCAGCATATGCCCCGCTGTCCCGTCATCGTCACTTCAACCGAGCTGTTAACATCAAGTGAACTTACTGCGCCGGCCTTCGGTCCGCATGCTATTGTCCGCCGCGCTCTCCGCAACGCTGGGCGCGTTGCTGATCGCGACCATCTACTTCACGCGATTCGACTTGCAGTGGCTCGCGTTTCTGGGCGGCGTGCTGGTCGCGGCGGTACTCGCGCTGGTGAGTCAGGCTTCAAAAGTCGAGTGGCTGCTCATGCGGCGCTCGAAGCAGCTCGAGCGCGTGCGCGAGCAACTCGGTCAGGAGGTCGCGCGCAGCCGCAATGCAGCCCGTGGGCTGCAGGCCGCGGAGAAGCGCATGCAACAGGTGAGTGATCAGTTGCCGATCCCCTTCCTGTACGCCGACCATGACGGGCGCTGTCGCTATCACAACCAGGCCTGCGCGGAATGGCTGGCGCTGCCCGCCGAAAGCATCTCTGGCCAACTGCTCCGCGATATCTTCGGCGACGAACGCTATCCGCTGATTGCGCCGCAAATCGCGCGAACCCTGTCTGGAGAGACCGTGGACTATGAGCTTGCGTGGCCGGGCAAGAACGGTAAGGCAGCCGCGCTCAAAGTGCGGCAAATACCCTATTCGCCCGATGACGGCCAAATCATCGGGTTCTATTTGATGGCGACCAGAATGGCTGCGAGTCCGCCCACCGCGGAGGAATCCGCGAAATCGACTGACAGCGGGCTACTCGTGCCGGGGGAAAACGATCAA
>MERI01000210.1 GCA_001772005.1 Betaproteobacteria bacterium RIFCSPLOWO2_12_FULL_62_58
GGCGGCGCGCGTTGCCGAGGTTTCTGCCGCACTTGATTCCGGGCGGCACACCACCACGTACGCGCGGCTCTATCACCTGAACGCCACGAGTTGCAATTGGGGTTAGGTTTTTGAGACCGCTTCTAGCCTAACGAGTACGCGACGCTGACGAGCAGCAGCAGGAACACCCACAGCACGAGTGCACGCCAGATCAGCCCCACCGCGCTCTGCATGTAGTCGACGTCAGCCTCGTCGCCGGTCCCCATCTCGGGGCGGAACTGCAGAGTGCCGTATTGATGCAGCGTGTCGCCGAGCCGCACGCCGATCGCGCCGGCGCCACTCGCCAGGATAATGCCGTGAGTATGCATCGCCCACGACAGAGCCTGGGTGCGCCAGCAATAGACCGCGTCCTCGAAGTTGCCGACGATCGCAAAGCTCGCGGCCGTGAGCCGGGACGGCAGCCAATCGAGCCAGAAGAAAAAGCGGTCGGCGAAGCACCCGAAGTGGCCGAACTCGGGATCGCTGCGCAGCCCCCATTTCTCGCAGAGCACCGCCGCCATACGATAAAGCACGGCGCCGGCCGGCCCGAGCGCGATAAAGCAGGCGATGGTGCCGAATACTTGCCGGTGCGAGCTGATGAGCCCGAGCTCGATCGCCACGCGCGCGATTTCATTGGCGCTGAATTCGGCTGCCGACTCGCCGCGCCATCTGCCCAGATAGTCGCGTGCCACATCGAGCCGACCTTCGCGCAGGGCCTCCATGATATCGGTGAAATTGTGGCTGAACTGGCGAAACCCCATCGTCAGGTACAGCACCGCGACATTCCACAGCCACCCGAGCCACGGGCTCACGCGCGCAAGCAGCAGGTGGGCCGCTACCGTGACCAGCACCACGGGCAGCACCACGAGCAACCAGCCGATGACGCCGTGACGGTACTGCCCGCCGTTGAAGTGGCGCTCGATGCTCATCGCGTAGCGGGTGAACAACAGGTAGACGCGGTTTCCCTGCCGCAGCGGGCGCACCTGTTCGAGCAGTAACGCGACGACCAGGGAAAGGAATTTCATTCTTGTCGAGGAAGCGGTAAGCGGCGAGCGGCGAGAGGCGAGCGGCGAGAGGCGAGCGGCGAAGGCGGGAAACCTGGCCGGCCGCAGTACGCTTCCGATTCACCGCTCACCGCTGACCGCTCACTGCTCACGGTTTACCGCTCACCCGTTCTTCGGATAACGGATTTCCGCGATTTCCACTTCGGTGTCGCCAGCGGGGCGGCGCCATTTTACGACGTCACCGACCTTCGAGCCGATCATCGCCTTGGCAAGGGGAGAATCCCAGCTGATCTTGCCGGCCGCAACGTCAGCCTCGTCGTCGCCGACAATGCTGAAACGGTGCTCCTTGCCATCCTCGTCGACAATCGTGACCAGCGCGCCGAAGCGAACCTCGTCCCGCGGTTGCCCCGCCGGATCGACGACGATTGCGTGCTCGAGTTGGGCGTTGAAATAGCGCTGGTCGCGTTCGACTTCACGCAGCTTCTGCTTCGCCTGCGAGTCGTCACGGGCGCGTGACGCGAGCTGTTCGTGCTGCTCCTGCAGTTCCCTGACGCGCGCCTGCAGCTGCTCGAGTCCCTGCGGCGTCACGTAGTTCGCATGCGTGGGAAGCGGCCGTTCCGGCAATTCGCCGGCAACCAGGTCGTCATCACTCTCTTTGACGAATGCTCTGCTCATCTGTGCACCGAAAAATGGGGATCTCAAACTCGCGAAACTTGCCGGCACCGATCGTCGTCGATGTCCGGCGTAATTCCACGAATCAGCGGAACGCCTGCCTCTCGTTAATGCCGGAGCCTGTCTCAATAATAGACGCGCGATGCGTTGTGGTCAAAACGGGATGGATTCTACTTATACCGACAGCGGCAAGGCATGGCAACCTCTATCGCGCGCCGGCTTGCGCCACACCAAGCCGCGGTTGTTGGCGGGCATCGCGAACTCCCGCACGAACTGGAGGTTCTGTTCCCCCGCCAGGCGATCGACCGCCTCGAAATCGCGGATGCCGGAAAGCCGGATTACTGATAGCCGAGGAACGCGAGCAGGTCGTCCCTCCTCTCCATCGTGTCCTTGTAGCCAAGCTGGATCAGGGCGCGGCAGTAGGACTTTTCGAACAGCACATAGGACAACAGGTTGGAGCCGCTGCGTCTCAGGCCGCCAACGAAGTAGAGCAGCGTGCGGATGGTGCGCGGCAGTTCATCGGCGTGGCCGGATGCGATTCTCTCCAGCTCCTCGCTCGGCGAAAGCAGCCTGAAATCGACGCGATGCAACGGGTAATGGGCCTGCTCCAGCGCTTCCTTGGGAATGATTTCGATGGTGCGGTTGATGCGCTGCAGTCGCTCCAGATCGACCTCGAGGCTGTCGAGAAAGATGCTGTTCAGCGCGTGGCCCGCGATCTGCGCGAGCGAGGGGTAGGACTCGGACTTGACGCGCTCGAGCTTATGCTGCAGCTGGCGGCCGACACCGATGACGAGCAGGCGGTCCGCACCGAGATGCAGCGCGGGGCTCACCGGCGCAATCTGCCGCATCGAGCCGTCACCGAAATACTCGCGGTTGATATGCACCGGCGGGAAAATAAACGGCAGCGCACTGGAGGCAACCAGATGAGCGGCCGTGATCGGCATCGCCACGCCGATGCGCCGCGCGCGTTCCCAGGGTTGAAGCTCCGGTCGCCCCTGGAAAAACGTCACCGACTGTCCCGAGGCGTAACCTGAGCAGGTGACGCTGAACGCGATGAGGTCGCCGGCATCGATGCAACGCTGAATCGCCGCAAAATCAAGACGGCGCTTGAGCAACTCGACCAGCGGAGCGTTGTCCAGCAGGGACACCGGCTTACGGCTGAACGTGCCGCCGGTCAGCGCGGTGAAAATCCAGCGCGAACTGTTGCGGAGGACGCCCACCGGGTCGGCGCGATAGACATGGTGCACGCGAAAATTTCTCCACACCGTCATCAGGCGCCGCACCCCGTGCCGGAAATTCGAGGCGTCCGCCGCCAGCACCGCGGCGTTGAGCGCGCCGGCGGAAGTGCCGCAGATGATCGGAAAAGGGGTGCGCACATGCGGCGGCAGCAGCTCCGACAGCGCGCGCAGCACACCGACCTGATACGCGGCGCGGGCGCCACCGCCGGTCATGATCAACCCTACTCTCGGTGCTTGCTTCATCGTGAGAGCGCCCCCGGCGCTGGCCGTTTGTTGGTCGTACCCCGCCGGTCTCGATTCAACCCGCCTCCCCAGAGCAATCGCGGCCTATGGTGCCACATCTCACAGCGCGCTTCTACGGGCTTGCGTGGCGGGCTCCCTTCTCCTGCCGGGAGACGGGCGGGGATGAGGGCTGAGCGTCGTCAGGTATTTTCACGACGCTCAGTTGACGAGCCGCTCCTGACCCGTGGCCTGCCCGCGATGCGGTTCGAGATAGAGCGCCTGCACCGCCGCCCCGAGCAGGGTGATGCTGCCGCAGAGCCGGTTGTTGCCGGTATCGCTGAATTCGAAGCGATAAATGCGCCGCAAGGCCAGTGTCCCGCTGCTCGCCCGCTGCGGCCAAAGCGAAGCAAGCGCCACCGTATCGTCGAGCAGCTGAACGCCGTCGGCGGTGCAGGCCAGGCGTGCGGCCTCAACCGCAGATTCGCGAGCGCGCAGGCTGGCGAGCCACAGCCACACCGCGCCGAGGATCATCACGATGCCAAATAGCTCAACCACGGTCAGCCGTCACAACATGAGAGGAGAGAGAAGAGAGGGGAGAGGCGAGTTGTACGTAAGGCTCCGCGCTTTACTCCTCTCGCCTTGTTCCTCTCGCCTTGTTCCTCTCGCCTGTCTTGTGTCACTGCGGGCGTCGACGGGATTTTTTCCCTGGACGCCATCAGTCCGTGAGCATGCGGCACAGGCTGTAGAGCATGCCCGCCGTCGCGCCCCAGATGTAGCGTCCTTCGAAGGGGATTGCCATGTAGTGCCGGTGGCGGCCGCGGAAACGATACTCGCGGCGCTGATAATTCGCGGGGTTGAGAAAGTATGCGAGCGGCGCCTCGAACACGGCCTCTACTTCGAACGGGTCAGGCTTGAGGTCGAACGGCGGCTCGATCCAGCCTACGACCGGCGTGATGCGGAAACCCGATGGAATCTCGTAGGCGGGAAGCCGGCCGAGCAATTCGACCCGCGCGCGTCCCAGCCCGAGTTCCTCCTCGGTCTCGCGCAATGCGGTGTCCTCGCGGCTCGCATCGGATGACTCGACACGCCCGCCCGGGAAACTGATCTGGCCCGCGTGATCAGCGAGGTGCGCGGTGCGTTGCGTGAGTAACACGCTGATCGCGTCGGCATGGTGTACCAGCGGCACCAATACCGCCGCCTCGGTGACGCGCACACCCTCCCGCAAGGCAATGACGTGAAGGTCATTCGGCTCGTGGGGCGGAGCCGGGCGTGCGAGCCGGGCCACGATGGCCTGACGCGTCAGCGGGAATAACCGGTTGGTTTCCGGTGTTAGCGGTTGTTGAGCCAAACGACGATGTAATGCCTTAAAGTTGCAGCAATTTTACCCGTGGCGCGGGTGGCCCGCCAAGGCATCCGCACACCCTGGCGCAGTTGTTGTGAAAGGCGATCGCGCGGCTTAAACTGGCACCCGGTGCCATCCCAACCTTTGAGAGAGGAGCACATAATGAGGATAAGTAGCATTGTCGTTGCATTAAGCTTGGCCCTTGCAAGCAGCACCGCATTCGCCTTCAGCTGCCCGAAGCATATGAAGGCGATCGACGCTGCGTTAGCGACTGCCAAGATCTCTGACGCGCAGATGGCGGATATCAAGAAATACCGCGCCGAAGGCGAGACGTTCCATAAGGCCGGGAAGCATCAAGACGCCCTTGACACGTTGGCCAAGGCGGAGAAAATTCTCGGCATCAAGTAAGCGCTGGGATCCGTCTTACGATTCCCCGCCCGAGTGGCGGGGAATTTTTTTGTACTCTACCGTATCTCCCACGCGGATCAATCCGCCGTTCAGCGCGCGATAATGCCGCCATGAGCGCGCGGCACGTCTGAAGCACCGCAACACCTAGTCCGCGCAGTCCCCCGGAACGCGCCGGCCGGCGCGTTACCGGGCCTCCGCCGAAACGGCGCAGCGCATGCCTGCCTCACCCGAGTTCGACCGGAACGAAAATGCGCGCGTTGCCGCGCTGTACGAGTAGCGCCACGCTCTTGGTGGATTGCGCCGAGAGGTTTCGCAGGTCGCCCACGCTTTTCACTGGGGCACCGTTCACAGCCAGCACTACATCGCCGGGCTGGATGCCGGCGCGGGCCGCCGGTCCATTCACGTCTTCAACCAGCAGTCCACCGCTCACCTTGGCTTCCTTCTGCTCATCGGCATCCAGCGGACGTACTACCAGGCCGAGACGGCCGTGGTCCGGATTGCCGGCGACAGCAGCGGTTTTCAGCGCCTTCATCTCGCCCACCGTCACGCTGAGTTCGCGCTGCGCCCCTTTGCGCCAGACCTCGAACTTGGCTCTCGCGCCGGGCATGAGGTCGGCGACGTAACCCGACAAGTCGATGGGACCATTGATATCCTTGCCGTCGACTTTGAAGATCACGTCACCCGGCTCTACCCCCGCCTTGGCCGCCGGGCTGTCGTTTTCCACCGAACTCACCAGCGCACCGGACGGCTTCTTCAATCCGAACGAGTCGGCCAGCGGCTGGTTCACTTCCTGAATCGCGACACCGATACGCCCGCGTGTCACTTTGCCGTTCCGCACCAACTGCTCTTGTACCTTGACCGCGACGTCGATCGGGATCGCAAAAGACAGGCCTTGGTAGCCGCCGGTGCGGCTGTAAATCTGCGAGTTGATGCCGATCACTTCTCCTTTGAGGTTAAACAGCGGGCCGCCGGAATTGCCGGGGTTGACCGCCACGTCGGTCTGGATAAAAGGCACGTAGGTGCCGTCGGGCAGCGAGCGCGCCTTCGCGCTGACGATGCCGGAGGTGACGGAATTGTCGAAACCGTATGGCGATCCGATTGCGACCACCCATTCCCCGACCCGCACTTTGTCTGAGTCGCCGAGCCTGACCGTGGGCAAGTCCTTGGCGTCGATCTTGAGCACCGCCACATCGGTCTGCGGGTCGCTGCCGAGCACTTTGGCCTTGAACTCGCGGCGGTCGGTGAGCTTGACCGACACTTCCCGCGCGTCGTCGATGACGTGCGCATTGGTGAGGATCATACCGTCGGCACTCACGATGAAACCCGAGCCGATGCCGCCCATCGGCGCCTCACTCGGTGGCACCGGGATCTGAAAGCGGCGGAAGAATTCGTAAAACGGGTCGTTGCGGTCAACGTTCGGCACGTTGAATCCGGTTTTTACATTTCTGGTCACGCTGATATTGACCACCGCCGGCCCGTAGCGGTCGACGAGGACCGAAAAGTCCGGCAGCGTTTGCGTCACAAGCGGCGCGGCCACAGATTGCGGCGCCGCCGGAGCGCGGTGTGCATGAGCCGCGAACGGCCCGTAATATTTCACGCCGCGCGCGGCGCCGCAGCCGAAGAATAAGACGCGCGCTCTGGCTGCAAGCCCGAAACGACCGAGGCGGCAGCGCGGCCCGAGCTACGGGATGGGGAACAGCACCCGCACCGCGAGTCCCACTCCGTTGGGACCGTCCTCAAGCACGATGCGCGCCCGGTGGCGGTCGGCAACGTTCTTGACGATCGCGAGGCCAAGACCGCTGCCCGGCATCTCGTTTCCGGCGCGCCGATAGAATCGATCGAAGACGCGCTCGCGCTCTTCCCGGGGTATGCCGGGCCCGGTATCGATGACTTCCAGCACGGCCTGACCGGTTTCGCGGTAGGCGGAAACGTCGATCCGCCCGCCTGCGGGTGTGTAGCGGACGGCATTGTCGACGAGATTAGCGAGCAGCGTGTGCAGGCCCTCGCGGTCGCCACGCACCGTGACCGCGTTTGCACGCGTTACGCCAAGATCGAGTCCCTTGGTTTCAGCGAGCGGCGCGCATTCCGCGGTCACCATGCGCGCGAGCTCGGCGAGATCGATTTCCGTAGGTGGCCGTTGCACGGCCTCGGGCTCCTGCCGTGCGAGAGTGAGCAATTGCTCGACGAGATGGGTGGCGCGACCGAGTCCTTGATGCAAAGTGGCGAAAGCCGCCGCGCGCTCCTCCGGATCGTGTGCCCGCTCGGCGAGCTGCACCTGCAGCCGCAGGGCGGTCAACGGTGTTCTGAGCTGGTGCGCGGCGTCCGCAACAAACTCGCGCTGCGCGGTGAGCGCGCGCTCGAGCCGTGCGAGCAGATCGTTGAGGGCCGCCACCAGCGGCTGGATCTCCCCCGGCAAACTGTGCTCGGGCAAAGGATGCAATGCGGCCGGAGTGCGGGCCTTCACCGCACTCGCAACCGCGGCGAGCGGCTTCAGACCTCGCCCGACCGTGATCCAGACCAGCACACCAAGCGCCGGCAGCAGGAACAAAAAAGGTGCGAGTGTGCTGAGCGCCGCGGCGGCGGCGAGCCGGTTGCGAATGCTCATCGGCTGCGCCACCTGCACCGTCAGCCCCCGCTGCTGGATGCTGAAGACCCGCCACTCGCCTTCGTTCGTCGCCACGGTGGTATACCCGAGCTGAGCCCGGTTCGGCAGCGTGGCGTCCGGGTGCGAGAAGTAAAGCCGCGCGCCGTCCGGGCGCCAGACCTGGATCACGAAATCGAATGCGTCCGTCAGTTCGACCGGCTCGCCGGCGAGCTGCTCGAAACTCTGGTCGCGCAGCGAGAGCGCCATCTGTTTCAGGTGGTAGTCGAACAACTCATCGAGCTCCCGGTGTGCGCGCAGGTACACGCCCCACGCGGCGACCAGGCCGGCAATCACCACGACTACGAGCAGACCGAAGAGCAATTGCCGCCGGATCGACGTCATTATCCCTTCGGCACCCTATAACCCACTCCCCGCACGTTCTTGATGAAGTCGGCCCCGAGCTTCCTGCGCAGGGAGTGGATGTAGACCTCGACGGCATTGCTTTCGATTTCCTCGCCCCAGCCGTAGATGCGTTCCTCGAGCTGGGCACGCGACAGGATCGCTCCGGGACGGTCGAGCAAAGCCTCAAGTAGCGCGAACTCGCGCGCCGACAGCACGAGCGGCGTGCCGGCGAAGCTTGCTTCGTGGGTGGCGGGGTTGAGCACGAGTTCGCGGTGGCGGATCACCGGGTCGGCGCGACCGGCGCGCCGCCGCAGCAAAGCCCGGATGCGCGCAGCCAGTTCGTCGAGATCGAATGGCTTGACCAGGTAGTCGTCAGCGCCGCTGTCCAGACCCTTGACGCGATCGGCAACGGCGTCGCGCGCAGTCAGAATCAGCACAGGGATTACGTTGCCGCGCGTACGCAGCGTATGCAGCAGATCGAGTCCGCTTTTCTTCGGCAGGCCGAGGTCGAGCAACAGCAGGTCGTAGCTTTCACTGCCCAGCGCCAGTTCGGCGGCCTGGCCATCACGCACCCAGTCGACCGTGAACCCGTCCTGGCGCAACCCTTTCTGCACGCTCGCCCCGATCATCGGATCGTCTTCAACGAGCAGCAGACGCACGATTTGCTCCGGAGTGTCGCACAGAAAAAAGCCGTCAACATGGGATGTTTAATGTTTATCCGCGGCATCGGACCGGCTGTTGCCCGGTGCGCAGCGCTGTAGACCACAAGCACGATCGCCACCATCGTGACGATGGACAGAATAGCCATAGTATAGCTGGCAACCATGATGTGTCCCCTTCCTAATAATCGGGCCGGACGCCATTGCCGGGCCACACCGCGAACGGTAGGCCGGGGAACTTAAATTACGCTTAAGACAGCGGTCGGCGTTCGCCAGCTCAGTCGTGCGCAGACGTCTGTCGAAACCCCGGCTCGCCCCCAACCTTCTCTCCGGGTACGGGGACAGGGAGCTTTTACCCGTTCACTCGATCACCTGTTCACGGGTTCTAGATCTTGCCCACCATTTTCTCAGGCTTGACCCACTCATCGAACTGTTTCGCGGTCACGTACCCGAGCTCGAGCGCCGATTCCTTGAGCGTCGTGCCTTTCTTGTGCGCGTTCTTGGCGATCGCCGCCGCTTTCTCATAGCCGATGTGCGGATTCAGCGCCGTCACCAGCATCAGCGAATCGCGCATCAACTGATCGATGCGCCCCATGTTGGCCTCGATGCCGACCGCGCAGTGCCCGTCGAAGTTTTCGCAGGCGTGGGCGATGAGCTTTGCGCTGTGCAGGAAATTGCGGATCACCAGGGGGCGGAACACGTTCAGCTCGAAGTTCCCGGACGCGCCGCCCAGGTTGATCGCGACATCGTTGCCGAACACCTGGCAGCACACCATCGTCATCGACTCCGACTGCGTCGGATTGACCTTGCCCGGCATGATCGAGCTCCCCGGCTCGTTCTCGGGGATGTTGAGCTCGCCGATGCCGCTGCGCGGCCCGCTCGCGAGCCAGCGGATGTCGTTGGCGATCTTCATGAGGGAAGCGGCAAGCGTCTTGAGCGCGCCGTGTGCATGCACCACCGCGTCGCAGGAAGCGAGCGCTTCGAACTTGTTGGGTGCGGTGACGAACGGCAGCCCTGTAAGCCTCTTCAGTTCCGCCGCCACCTTCACCGCGAACTCGGGATGAGCGTTCAGCCCCGTGCCGACCGCAGTGCCGCCCAGGGCAAGCTCGCGTAAGTGTGGCAACGCCGCATCGACGTGTTTCAAGCCGTGGCCGAGCTGCGCCACGTAGCCGGAAAACTCCTGCCCGAGCGTGAGCGGGGTCGCATCCTGCAGATGGGTGCGGCCGATTTTGACGATGCCCATGAAGGCTTTCGACTTCTTGTCGAGCGTGTCGTGCAGCCGTTTCACCGGGGGCTTCAACTGCTTCTCGAGCGCGATCACCGCCGCGACGTGCATGGCGGTCGGGAAGGTGTCGTTCGACGACTGTCCCTTGTTGACGTCGTCGTTGGGATGTACGAGCCGCGCTTCTCCACGTTCGCCGCCCATGAGCTCGGAGGCGCGGTTGGCGAGCACCTCGTTGACGTTCATGTTCGTCTGCGTGCCGGAGCCGGTCTGCCACGTCACCAGCGGGAAATGCTCGTCGAGCTTGCCGGCGAGCGCCTCGTCTGCGGCCGTGACGATCGCCTGACCCTTCTTCTTGTCGAGCACGCCAAGCGCCATGTTGACCGCGGCGCAAGCCTTCTTCACCAGCACCTGCGCGTGCACCACCTCGAGTGGCATGGTTTCGCCCGGGAAGTGGAAATGGATGAGGCTGCGCTGCGTCTGCGCGCCCCACAGTTTGTCGGCGGGCACCTCGATCTTGCCCATCGTGTCGTGCTCGATTCGTACGTTCTTTGCCATGATGTCTCTTGTCCTGGGAAATGCGTTCACTAAAGCAGACTCTTCTGCTCGCCGCGCTGGGCGCCGGCGTCGACCACGGTGAGCGCCGTCATGTTGACCATGCGCCGCACGGTCGCACTCGAAGTCATGATATGCGCCGGTTTCGCCGCCCCCAGCAGGATCGGTCCTACGGTGATGCCGTCGCCGGCCGCGGTCTTGAGCAGGTTGAAAGCGATGTTGGCGGCATCCAGCGTCGGCATCACCAGCAGGTTGGCGTCGCCCTTGAGACGCGAATTCGGGAACACCCGTGCGCGGATCTCCTCGGACAGCGCGGCATCGCCATGCATCTCGCCCTCGACTTCGAGGTTGGGCGCCGCCTTTTCGATCAGCGCCAGCGCGGCGCGCATCTTGATCGCAGTCGGCATATCCGATCCGCCAAAGCTCGAGTGCGATAGCAGTGCCACCCTGGGCGCGATGCCGAAGCGGCGTATCTCCTCCGCCGCGAGGATCGTCATTTCGGCGATCTCTTCGGCGCTCGGGTCGAAGTTGACGTAGGTGTCGCAAATGAATACTGTGCGACGGGGCAAAATCAGCATGTTCATCGCCGCATAGTTCTTCACGCCTGCGCGCATTCCGATCACCTGGTCGATGTAGCGCAGGTGGCTCTGGTACTTGCCGACGAGACCACACAGCATGGCGTCGGCCTCGCCCCGGCGCATCAGCATGGCGCCGATCAGCGTGGCGCGCCGGCGCATGTCGAGCTTGGCGATCTCCGGCGTCACACCTTTACGCTCGGCCAAGCGGTGGTAGGCGTTCCAGTACTCACGGTAACGCGGATCGTTGCCAGGGTCGACCAGATCGAAGTCCACGCCCTTCTTCAGGCGCAGGCCCAGGCGGTCGATGCGCCTCTCCACAACCTCCGGCCGCCCGACGAGGATCGGTCTTGCCATGCCCTCGTCGATCACTACCTGCGCCACGCGCAGCACGCGTTCGTCCTCGCCTTCAGCGTAAACCACGCGCTTGGGCGCCTGCTTGGCCGCGGCAAACACCGGTTTCATGATCAAACCGGACTGGTACACGAACTGGTTGAGCCGGTCGCGGTAAGTTTCGATATTGGGTATCGGGCGCGTCGCCACGCCGCTTTCCATCGCCGCCTGCGCCACCGCCGGCGCGACCTTGCCGATCAGCCGCGGGTCGAACGGTCGCGGAATCAGGTAATCCGGACCGAAAGACAGGTTTTGTTCGCCATAGGCCATCGCCACGATGTCCGACTGCTCGACCTGCGCCAGTTCCGCGATCGCCTTGACCGCCGCGAGCTCCATTTCTGTGTTGATGGTGGTCGCGCCGACGTCGAGCGCGCCGCGGAACACGAACGGGAAGCACAGTACGTTGTTGACCTGGTTCGGGTAGTCGGAACGACCGGTCGCGATCACCGCGTCCGGCTTCACCGACTTCGCAAGATCGGGGCGGATTTCCGGCTCGGGATTGGCAAGCGCAAGGATTAGCGGCTTGTCCGCCATCTTCTTCACCATCTCGGGCTTGAGCACCCCGCCCGCCGAAAGCCCGAGGAAGACATCGGCACCGCCGATCACCTCGGCGAGCGTGCGCGCCTTAGTCTCGATCGCATATTGCGCCTTGTCCGGATCCATCTCTTCCTTGCGGCCCTTGTAGACCACGCCCTTGATGTCGGTGACGGTGATGTGCTCCTTGGGCAGGCCCATTTTCACCAGCAGGTCCAGGCAGGCGAGCGCCGCGGCTCCCGCTCCGGACACCACGAGCCTCACCTTGGAAAGTTCCTTGCCTACGACCTTGAGCCCGTTGAGGATCGCGGCGCCGACGATGATCGCCGTGCCATGCTGGTCATCGTGGAACACCGGGATCTTGCAGCGCTCCCTGAGCTTTCTCTCGACGATGAAGCACTCGGGCGCCTTGATGTCCTCCAGGTTGATGCCGCCGAACGTGGGCTCGAGGCTGGCGATGATGTCGACCAGCTTTTGGGGGTCGCACTCGTTGATCTCGATGTCGAACACGTCGATGCCGGCGAATTTCTTGAAGAGCACCGCCTTGCCTTCCATCACCGGTTTCGAGGCGAGCGGGCCGATCGCGCCCAAACCCAGCACCGCCGTGCCGTTGGTGATCACCGCCACCAGGTTGCCGCGCGCGGTGAGGGTGCGCGCCTCGGCCGGGTCGGCAGCGATCGCCTCGCAGACCGCCGCAACCCCCGGCGTATAAGCCAGCGCGAGATCGCGCTGGTTGATGAGACCCTTGGTCGGGGTTACGGAAATCTTGCCGGGCGTGGGCGAGCGGTGATAGTCGAGCGCCGCCTGGCGCACTTGTTCATCCATGTGGCGATCCGGGAGATGATTGCGCGCGCTAAGCGGCATGGCTGCCGTCTTGAACGCGCGCAGTTAACCCGGCGCCATGCGTCCGGGTTGACAACAATTATACCGCACGGTCAACCCGTGCCTATCCGAACGCGCCCGGGTTGCCACGCGCGGCAACGTGGTTTAGCCTGCGCGCATGTCCAAGCCGCGCACGCAACCGATCGAACAAGAGGAGGACAGCCCGAGCGGGCTGATCGCAGCCCACCTTGGACTCGCCTCGACCAGTTGGAGTATCGGCATGATCGGCGCGATCGCGGAGTTTTTCCGTGCGCGGGACGAAACGTTTGCGACCGACAACGCGACCCGCGTTGTGACCGGGCGAGGAGCAATCCGCGTCGCAGTAAACGGTGCGACGCGCGCCGTTGCCTGTCCCGCCGGCGGCGGGGAGCCTTCGAGCATCGCGCTGTGCCTGCCCGCGGCGGACTGCACCATGCATGGCCGCAGCGTCATCACCGACGCCGGGCCGGATCACGGCGCGTTGCGAGATCGCGACCGCGATGCAATCCTGTTTGATCTCGGCCTCGGCTCGCCGTACTTCGATTTTTACATCCGCACCGCGGACCCTGCCGGAATCAAGATCCTGCGCAAGGGCAGCGGATTGTCGCTGTTTGACGCGCGCCACAGCCTGCTGCGGGATATCCTCGCCATGCACCCGCACCGCGTGTTTGTCTCCCGGCTCGGCCGCATCGAGGTCTATCAGCGTATCGCCAGCGCCGGAGAAACAACGCCGGAGGGGCCGCACACCCATCTGCTGCCGGAACTGCTCAAGACCGGCCGCGTCCATTCCGAAAACGTGCCGATTCCGCCGGGCTGGATCCCCTGCGTCTATCTCTACCTCGGTCATCCGCCGGCGCACCACCCCGGGCAAGACGCCACACGCGCGCACTGAGCCGGTTGTTTCCATCGGGCGCCGGCTTTATGTTATGTTCACGCCTGTTTTTTTCTTACGCCCATGGCCGATCTCTCCGCCGGCGTCCGCGCCGAGCTCTATCCGGAAATTGAACCGCACAGCGCCGGGATGCTCGATCTCGACGGCCTGCACCGCATGTACTGGGAGCAGTCGGGCAATCCACAAGGCATGCCCGTCCTGTTTCTGCACGGGGGACCCGGCGCGGGCGCGGCGCCCGCACATCGTCGATTTTTCGATCCGGCGCACTACCGCGTCGTGATCTTCGACCAGCGCGGCGCCGGGCGCTCGATGCCGCTGGGAGAAATCAGAAACAACACCACGCCGCATCTCGTCGCCGACATCGAAAAGCTGCGCGAACACCTCGGCATCGAGCGCTGGCTCGTGTTCGGCGGTTCATGGGGCAGCACGCTCGCGCTCGCCTATGGCGAAAACCATCCTGAGCGCTGCCGCGGCCTCATCCTGCGCGGCATGTTCTTGTGCCGCAAGAGCGAAATCGACTGGTTCCTCTACGGACTGCGCACCCTCTTTCCCGAAGCTTGGCGCGCATTCGCGGGCGTGATCCCGGCAAGCGAGCGGCACGACCTGCTCGCGGCCTATTACAAGCGTCTCACCGATCCCGATCCCAAGATGCACATGCCGGCGGCGCGTGCTTGGAGCGTCTACGAAGGCGCGTGCTCCACGCTCCTGCCGAGCCCCGAAACGGTGGCCTATTTTGCCGGCGACGTCGTATCGCTGGGGCTGGCTCGCATCGAGGCGCACTATTTCAGTCATGACATTTTTCTGCCGGAGAATTCGCTGTTCGACAATATCCGCCGCGTCCGGCATATTCCGGGCGTGATCGTGCAGGGGCGCTACGACGCGGTATGCCCGATCGTCACCGCCGACGACGTGCACCGAGACTGGCCTGAAGCCGAGTACTTCGTGGTACCGGACGCCGGCCATTCGGCGTGGGAACCCGGCATCTGCGCCGAACTCGTGAAGGCGACCGAAAAATTCAAGAGCAAGGTTTCAAACTAGGGAGGACTCATGCGATTAATTACGTTTAAACCCAAGCGCGGCGGCGCACCGCGGCTGGGCGTCGTGCTCGAAGGCGAACAGGTTC
>MERI01000211.1 GCA_001772005.1 Betaproteobacteria bacterium RIFCSPLOWO2_12_FULL_62_58
TCGAAGCACTCGTAATCGTGCAATTTCAGGCCGATGACGGAACCGACCCCACCGATGCCTATGACCATTGCAGTCGCCATACCTTGCCTTCCCATTCGCCGGTGAGAGTGCCCTCACCCGAGACGCAGTATAAAGCGTCATTCTGACGAATAAAACAGCCCTTTGATTGCAGCCGGCGCGCGCCGAAATTCCGCGCACCTTGAAGGATTACAGGAATATGAACTTGGGATCAAAGCGATGTTCCGCGAAGTTGCCGAGACCGGCGGCACGTACGCACTGCGGGAACCAGGGGGCGCTTACGCGCGTGATTCTGGCAGAGAAAGTGACGCGCTAATGCCGGATAACATCATCCCCTGGGAGAAAACACCAGAAGCTACCGAGACATAGCGTGGTCCGACCCGTGCGTGCTGTACCGACATGGGTTGGCCAAGAACGTAAAAACGGGGCAAACTAACGTGCAGTTCAACAGTTCATCGACCGGAGGCGCCAATGAGTCACTCTCAGATGCTCACGACCAGGCGAAGGAAGCAAAAAGCCAAGAAGTACCTCGCGGGGGTAGCCAAGCGAGCAAAGAAGCTGAGGAAGCAAGACGTGAAGATGGTCGGTGCGGACGCCCCGAAAAAAGACCTCCCCTAGGAGTTTGTCGGGGCTAGGTCCGACAAACTCCTAAGGGAACCCAATGCGCCCGCCGCGGACGCCGCTGAGCCAAGAATTGAACGGCTGCTTCAAGTTGGGAGTGGAAATTCAATCTGCGTGTATCGGCGTACCCCTCAAGTACCCGTCAAGCGTACCCCTCAAGGGGGTATGGAAAAGAAGGTATTGAGAAGAAGGGGTATTGGGAAGAATTTATCTGCGGCGAATAGTTTTTGAATTTTGAGATGTGTTCTGAGTCACTCTCGCGCCGGCCACACGGGTTGATGGAAGCCGCGGGGGACTGACGGCCGAGACCAGCGCGCCGGTGTTTCCGACATCCGCACCACGGGCGCGAGATGCGTGATGCGACCGATCGGTGAATTGTGCTCCGTCAGCAACGACTGCAATTCGCCGGCAGGAAGCTCCGCGGGAAGGTTCGCGTATTCGGACGGATCGAGCAGGCCGTGCTGGCGGATCCAATGCCCCGCGCCTGCGAGCGAACCCCGCACGAACCAGCTCCCGCCTTCGCGAACGCGACGGCCCAACGCAACCATCGCGCCGTAAGCGAGCAGGTAGCCCGCGACGTAATCCTGAGCGGAGTACGGCAGGAAGGCGGGCCGCTCATTGTTCGGCCGCCAGGCCATGCCGTTCGCCGATTGGACGACCGTGTCATAGCCTCGTCGGTCGCGCCACGGTCCTTCATGGCCCCACGCGCTCAGCGTCACGTAGACGATGCCGGGCCGCAGTTCCGCCAACGCCTCCGGAGAAAGGCCGCGCCGCGCGAGAGAGCCGGGCCGATAAGACTGGGAAAACACGTCGCACTCGCGGATGAGCGAGCGCATCGTTTCCGCCTGGCGGGGATTGCGCAGGTCGATATGCGTGCACAGCTTCCCGATGCCGGTATCGAAGTCCGTCGGACCCATGTCGGGCAGGTCTTCCCGCGTCACTCTCAGCACGTCCGCGCCGTGCTCGGCAAGGGTGCGCGCGCAGGTCGGCCCCGCCAGCACGCGCGTGAGATCGAGCACGCGCACGCCCGACAGCGGCCGGTCTCCGTCAGGAAGCGGTCGCGCGGGCGCATCGCCGATCCTGACGATCTCGAGCAGCGGCAGGCGCGCGACCGCGTGCATCTGCGGCAACGCGCGCCACTCCTCTTCGCTGCGCACGAAGCTGCAAGCGCCTCCCGCCTCAAAGATCGCATGCTCGAGTTCGAGGCCATCCCAGGTCGCGACGGCCCGGGCTACGGCGTCGCGCTTTGCCGGCGCACCGAGCACCGCAAGATTGCGGTCGCGCAGATTGAAGAAGTTGCAGTGCAGGTACATCCATCGGCCATCGCGAAGCGGGTAAAAGCCGGTGATTTTCTCCGGGTCCTCCGCCGGTTTCTCGCCATCGATCTTCAAATAACGCGAACTGCGCAGCGCCGCGGCGGCCGCGCGCGCATTCACGCGCACCTGCTGCCGCCGTCCGGTCTTCAACGCCCACAGGTCGGCGGCGGCGAGGCCCGTGGCCGCGATCGCCGCGGCGCCCGGCGCGACGGGCTTGTAACGCGTCGGAAAAACAGGATCGGCCCCGACGATCTCGACCGAATCGGCGGCCGATGCGGGGAGAGCAGCGAGCTGCACGAGTTCGGTCAATGAGGAATTCGCTGCCATTTCAGAACCTACCCAAAAAAATCAAAAACCGGAAGCAACCGCTGACGAACGCCGATGAGGATCAAAAATACAAGCAAACCCTGTTAGCCGCCGATGAATTCTTCTCAATACCCCCCTGAGGGGTACGCCGATAGACGCCGATGAGGATCAAAAGCACAACCAAATTCAATTTTAATCAACGCGAATGCCGGCTGTCTGCACGAGCTTCGCATACTTCGCAACATCCTGCTTGATGAAGGCGGCAAACTCCGCGGGCGAGCTGGCGACCACATCGACACCTTGCGTGGCGAGCCGCTCTGTGATCTCCGGCAGGCGCAGTATGCGGACGACCTCGGCATTAAGCTTGCTGATGATAGTCAGCGGTGTTCCGGACGGGGCCAGGAGTCCATGCCATGCCGACTGCTCGAAACCGGGCAGGCCGGATTCCGCAATCGTCGGCACGTCGGGAACGGCTGGAGAGCGCTTCGCGCTCGTCACCGCAAGTGCGCGCAACCTGCCGCTGCGCACGAAAGGCACCGAGCTCGGCGTCGTCCCGAAATACATCGAGACCTGTCCCGCCAGCAGATCTGTCACTGCCGCGCCGCCGCCCTTGTAAGGCACGTGCACGATGTCCACGCCCGCCATCACCCGGAAAAGCTCGCCCGAGAGATGATTGGAGCTGCCGATGCCGGCCGAGGCATAAGTGAGCTCGCCGCGGCGGGATTTCGCCAGCGCGATGAGCTCCTTCACTGACTTCGCCGGTACGGAAGGATGAACGACCAGAATGTTGGGCGCTGTCGTAAGCCGGCTTACCGGGGCGAAATCCCTCACGACGTCATACGGCAATTTCTTATAGAGCGTCATGTTCACGGTGTTCGGTACGCCTCCCACGAGAAGCGTGTGTCCGTCCGGCGCGGAGCGTGCGACCAGTTCGGAGCCGATGTTGGTGCCGCCGCCCGGGCGGTTGTCCACGACGACCGGGTGATTCCACGTCTCCGAAAGTTTTTGCGCAACGGTTCGACCCACGAAATCGACACCCCCGCCCGGGACGTAAGGCACGATGAAACGGACGGGGCGCGTAGGATAAGCCTGCCCCTGAACCGAACCGCACACACTAACGAACGTCAATGCGCTTGCCGCCGCAGCCGCGAGCACGCACCTTTCCGTAACTTGTGACATCGACGTCATCTCCTCGGTTGCAATTTCAAAATCCGTGACTGGTGACTTGTGGCGAATGCGTTGGGGGATTCGGTCGGCACGCGGACTCCCGATCAGAAGTTTCGAGCATTCAGCCGTCATTCGCGACAGCTCACGCCGTCATGCTGCGCGGCGAAATACAGGATATGGCGCGCACATTCCGCGGGCTTGATCAGGTGCAGGTTATGGTGTTTCGACGGCAGATGAACCAGCTTCAGGTTACGCACGTGCCTTCTCAGCAGCGCCTCCTGTTCGGGGCTCGTGATCGGCCCTTCCGACGGATAGATCGCCAGGACGGGCGCTTCAATGCGGGAAAGCCAGGGGGCCGCGTTGACGCGCGCCACGCTCTTCTGGACCGCGATCATCACCTCGACGTCGGACTTTCCCTGTTCCTCCGCAAACCATTGCATCAGGCCGGGATCCGCATCCGCCGAGAAGCGATCGCCCTTGTTCTTGGCCAGGGAATAGCCCTTTGCGCCCAGCTTGCGCATCGCTTCCTCCCACGATTCGAAGCCGAATTTCGATCGCTCCATGAAATCCGCGTTGAGGAACACGGGCGAGGATACGAGGCTCAGCGTGCGAACGCGTCGCGGACGTTCGGCGGCGAAAATCTGGCCGACGATGCCGCCGAGCGATTCGCCGCAATAGTGAACGGACTCGGCGCCGACTTCGTCCAGAATGGCCTCGAGGTCCGACACGTAATCATCCGTTGTCAGATTGCGTTCGAAATCGAAGTTCCTCGATGATTGCCCGAAACCGCGCAGATCGGGGCGCAGGACCTTGTAAAACCGCGATAGATACGGAACCCAGCGATACCAGAACTTTGAAGAACGGCCGAAGCCGTGCTGAAGAAGAATGAATGGAGCGTTCTTCCATGGATCGGTATAGTCGTCGAGCTCGTAGTACAGATCCGGTTTATTGCTGCGCTTTACCACTGGCATGTCTTTATTCCTTTGCTAGTCCGCTGTGATGCCCGTTAACTTGACGAGCTTCGCCCATTTCTCCATTTCGACATTGATAAACGCGGCGAACTGTCGCGGATCGTTCCCGCCCGGCTCGGCGCCGTCATTGAGGATGCGTTCCTGAACATCGGGTTGACGCAGTATCTCTACGATGTCGTTCTTTAATTTTTGTATGAGCGCCGACGGCGTACCCGTGGGCACGAAAACACCGTACCATCCGACGACTTCGTAGCCCGGCGCGCCCGACTCCGCCAGCGTCGGTACATTCGGCATCGCACGCGCGCGTGATGCGCTCGTGACAGCAAGCGCGCGGACTTTACCCGCCTTGATCTGAGCCTGTGCCGGCGCGATCCCGTTGAACCAAAGGTGTACCCGACCAGACGCCATGTCGGCCATCATGGCGCCGTGCGCTCTTTAAGGAACGTGAACGATCTTGATGCCCGTCGTCACAGCAAGCAGTTCGGCGGTAAGATGACCAGGGCTGCCGTTGCCCGTAGAGACATAATTCAGTTGCCCGGGCTTTCCCCTGGCGAGTGCCAGAAACTCCTGAACGGTGGTAACCGGGAGCGACAGCGGGACGAGCATCACAAAGGGCGAAGTCGATATCAATGTTACCGGCGAGAAATCACCCGGACGATAGGGCAGCCGCTTATACAGCGCCGGATTCGTCGCAATGTTCCCGCCGGTGCCCAGCAAGAGCGTATAGCCGTCGGGCGCCGATTTGGCGACGATCTCCGTCCCTATGATTCCGTTGCTGCCGGCCCGGTTATCGACAACGACCTGCCGATTCCATGCGTCGCTAATCTTGTGCGCCAGGATGCGTGCATAGTTATCGGCCGACCCGCCTACCGTGAAAGGTACCACGAAGCGCACTGGGCGACTCGGATATGGCTCCTTATCCGGCTGCTGTGCAGCGGCAACAGGCACGGCAGAGCTGACAGCAAACGCCAACGCGACCGCCTTCCACATAGTTCGTCCTCTCTCTTTACCGCCTCATTCGGGCTTTACTCCGGCGGCCCGTATGATCTTGGACGTGTTGCTAATCAGCGCGAGCGCCCGACTCCCTGACCACCTTACCCCATTTGGCGAGCTCGGAGCGTATGAACGCCGCGAACTCCTGCGGCGTCATGCCGCGCGGCTCCGCGCCCACGCGGGCGAAAAACGCCTTCATATCGGGGGCGCCGAGTCCTTTCACGATCTCACGGTTGAGTGCATCGACGACGCCTGGAGGCGTTCCCCCCGTCGCGACGACGCCCCACCAGGACGTCGCTTCGAATCCCGGCGCCGTTTCGGCAACGGGCGGGACATCCGGTAATGCAGACGCGCGCTTCAGCGATGTCACCGCGATCGGAACGAGACGCTTCGACTGTACCTGCGGCAGGGCGGCGACCATGTTGGCGAAGCTCATCGATATCTGTCCGCCGAGCATATCGTTCATCATCGGACCGGTGCCTTTGTAGGGCACGTGGACGAGACTGAGGCCGAAGGTACTGCCGAACAGGGCCCCCGCCAGGTGTTGCGAGCTGCCGGTGCCGTTCGATCCGTAGGTGAGCTGCCCGGGCTTCGCTTTTGCGAGATTGATGAGCTCCTGCAAGCTCTTGACCGGCGTTGATGGATGGACGACCAGGACATTCGCCGTCGTGCCCAGCAGCGACACCGGAGCGAAATCCTTCACCGCGTCGTAGGGTATCTTCTTGTACAACGCAGGGTTGATGGCGTGGCTCGCGATGTTTGCCATGAACAGCGTGTAACCGTCCGGCGCGGCTCTTGCGGCAATTTCTCCCGCCAGCAGCCCGTTGGCGCCGGGACGGTTGTCGATGATCACCTGCTGGCCCCACGCTGCGGTGAGCTTGCCGCCTATGGCGCGCGCCATCGTGTCGTTCCCGCCGCCTGGCGCGTACGGCACGATCAAGCGTATGGGTTTGCTCGGGTACGCGCGTTCTGCCGCTTCAGCCAGGGAGATGACTGATACAACCAGCGCAGCAAGAAGATAATTGACGCGTTGCATTGCTCCTCCGAAACAAATCAGCCGGTTGCTATTTTCAGCCGTCACGCCGTGCGCGAGTAAGACGCCTGCCGAATGTTGCGCACAATTTACTGTACGATGGCGATGCCTTGCTCCACCAGTTTATCGATTTGTTCGGCGGCGTAACCGGCCTCTTCGAGTACCTGACGGGTATGCTCGCCCATGCCAGGCGGCTGACGCCGGATGCGCGTTTGACGGCCGCCCATATCGAGCGGAATCCCGGGAAGCTTCGCGCGCTTGCCGGTCGGGAGGAGCACATCGAGCATGCGCCCGCCATGGTTCAGGTGCGGGTCATCGAACAAGTCGCCCGGCCGGGCCAGCGGGCCGAACGGGATGTTCAAGCGTTCGAGCTTGGCAACGAGCGAAGCGAACGTTTCCGCCGCGAATTTTTCAGTGACGATCGGCATGATCTTCTCGCGCGCCCGCGCGCGCAGCGGGTTCGTCTTGAGCGCCGGATCGGAGAGAAGCTCCTCCACGCCGAATCCCGTGCAGAAGCTGCGCCAGTGATTGTCGCTGGTGATGCCGGCGAATACCGTCCTGCCGTCGGCCGTCTGGAACGGGTCGTAAACGGCCCACGAGCTCGCCTTCTCGGGCATGGGCGGCGGGGCCACGCCCGTCAACGCCTGCTGGCCCATGTGCTGAGCGACGAGGAAAGCGGTCGATTCGAACAGCGCGCTCTGCACGAGCTGGCCGCGCCCGGTGCGCTCGCGCTCGCGCAGCGCCGCCAGGATGCCGAGCGCGCCGAACATGCCGCCCATGATGTCCACCACCGAAGCGCCCGCGCGCAACGGCATCCCGCGCGGTCCCGTCATGTAGGCCAGCCCGCCCATGAACTGGACGATTTCATCGAGCGCCGCGCGTTTCTCGTAGGGGCCGCTCAAAAAGCCTTTCAGGCTGCAATAGACAAGCCTGGGATATGCTGCCGCCAGCGCTTCGTAGCCCAGTCCGAGACGATCCATCGTGCCGTGCGCGAAGTTCTCGACCAGCGCGTCGGCCCCGGCAATGACCTTGTGGATGACTGCCTTGCCGGCCTCGGTCTTGATGTCTATGGAGATGCTGCGCTTGTTGCGGTTGAACACGGGAAACAGCGCGGAGCCGAAACCGACGTTGGCGCGGGTCCGGTCGCCTTCGGGCGGCTCCACCTTGATGACATCGGCCCCGAGGTCGGCGAGCACCATGGAGCACGAAGGCCCCATGACCGTGTGCCCCAACTCGAGAACGCGAATGCCGGACAGCGGAAGCTCGCCTGCCTGGCCTTGCCGTTCAGGTGAGTTCATGACGCAGTCCTCTCCGTTTCCGTTCGACGCGCGCCCGCGCGCAGTTTCCCGAGGCTGCCGCCGAGCTTCACCGAGCCGGGCAACGGATGGCCCACGATGTCTTCGGCGAGGCGCGCGCACTCGAGCAACCGTTCCAGGTCGATGCCCGTGGCGATGCCCATCTCCTCGCACATGAACACGAGGTCCTCGGTGCACACGTTGCCGGCCGCGCCTTTGTGCCCCGCGAAAGGACATCCCCCGAGCCCCGCGACCGACGCATCGTACATGTCTACACCCATTTCCAGGCCGGCATAAGCGTTCGCGATCCCCATGCCGGGCACGCGCTTCGGGTCGACGAACGAGACGATCTGCATGTGCGTGAGGCCGGTTTTCGACAGCGCGTCGATGAGCTCGATCTTGCGCGCCGTCGGAATCGCGCCGCTCTCGATCTGGAATCCTTCGCGCGGCCCCTCTTCATTGATGCTTGCTGATTTCGGCATGTCTGACATGTGCGCTCCTATTGCGCTGTGCATTTGTGCTGGCGATTCAGCGCAGCGTGCTTCTCCGCATCCCGGGCCGCACACGCTTCAGCCGTGGCGATCACGACGATGGCCCACTCGTCCACGGGCACATCAATCATGCGGCCGTCCAGCGGTACCGCGGCAGTGCCGGCAGCCACGCCTGCGGCAAATGCCTCGCGCACGCGTTTGTTCCAAGCCACCAGCTCGGCGGTCGGCGTAAAGGCAGCGTTGACTGGAGCCACCCAGCCCGGGTGAGGGCAGATCACGCCCTTCATGCCCAGGTTTCTGGCTTTCGTGGCCAGCGCATGGATTTCCGATTCCGGCGCCACGCCGGATCGCAGGCTGAGCGGGTACGCCATGCCGATCGGATTCACTTTGGCGGCGATGGCTTCGATAACCAGGCGGCCCCGGGCATAAACAAAGGGATCGTGGTCGGGCAGAGGATTGATACCCAGATCGCCGGCCAGATCGCTCTCGTCGAGGCCGACCTGTGTCACACGCGAGCTGGCGGTGATGATCGAGCGGATGTCCCACACTCCGCGGGCCGATTCCAGCAGGGGGATGAATTGCAGTGACCCGGCGACGATACCTCGCTGGCGTTCCAGTGTCGCCACAATCTCCGCAGCCTCCAGCACCTCCGCAGCCGACTCGACTTGGGGAAGCATAACGCCGCACACCCCCGGCCACACCGCGGCCTCGAGGTCAGCCTGCAAGAAAGACTTGTTCACCCGCACGAAGACTTCAGCCGCACTTTTCGCGGTCGGTACGATTGCCTTCTTGACCAAACCACGCGCCTCCGCCTTGCGCGCTGCGTCAACGCCATCTTCCAGATCGAGCGTGATCGCGTCGGCATCGTGGCGCCACGCCTGGCTCACCATGCCGGCATCGGTGAGAGGCACCATGAGATTGGAGCGTCGAACGAGGATAGCCACGAGGTGATGGGTAATGGGTGATGGGTGATGGGTGATGGGTGATGGGTGACGCGTGATGAATGACGAGCTATTTTTGAGGTGGAGCTTGCTCAGCCATCGCGGCTGTGGTGCGGGCGACGGCTTCGGCCTTTTCCCGATTGCGCTCGGCGCACAACGCAGCCCATTCCAGAGTGTCGCGGGCCCGCGCCGCTTCGTAACGGTCGATCACCCGGCTCTCGACTTCCAGCCAGGCTTCACCTGTCGCCTCCAGCCGTTGATATTGTTCCAACACCCAATGCGCATCGCACACGTCCTCATCAGGGGGCGTGTAGCCCAAGTTCTGCGAGTCCACGGTCGCCGGATTGAGCCCGCCACCGCTGACGCGAAAACCGCAGCGCCGGGCGGCCTCGGCCTGGCGGAAGGCACGATCCGGGTCACTAACGCTTCCCGTGGTATTCGCTACGAAAGGGGCTCCCCGCACGCGCAACCCCAGCGTCCGCGCCGCCAGCTCGGATTCGCCCTTGACGTAAACGAACTGATCGAAGTCGACGAACATCTCGACCCCCAGGTCGCGCGACAAATCGTAACCGCCCGTGGTCGCACCGAATTCCCGCACGCGCGGACTGGCCGCAGCGATTTCGAAGACGTTGGCCACGCCGACGGCGGTTTCGATGTTGGGACCGATCTCGACGGTGCCGGGGCGGATGCCCCGCTCGCGTTCGAGGCGGGTGATGATCGTATCCAGCAGACGCACCTCCTCGGCGTGCTCGGTCTTGGGATACGCAACCTTGGCCAGTCCCGGCCACACGACGGCCTCCAGATCGGCCTGCACAGAGTCGTGGTTGATGCGCGTGAATGCCTCCGCCCCACCCTTCGAGACATTGGGAATGGCGTCTTCGATGAGACCTCTCGCGTAGGCCTTTAAATGCCGCGGGACCGAGTCTTCGAGGTCGAGAATAACGAAGTCGCACCCTCGGCGCCAGGCGTGATCCACGAAGCGGGCCGTGACCACCGGCATGGTGAGTCCTGAGCGGCGCACGGGTTGTCGGGCCATATTCAAAAAACAGCGTGAGCAGTGAGTGGTGTAAAAACTCGATTGAGCGGCTCGACCTGGTTGGCGCGCAGGCACATCGCGCCCTTGAAGCCGATGGCCCGGCCGCGTCGCGCCGCCTGATCGGTGTTCTCCGGCGTCGCCAGCAGCCCGCGGTCCGGCGCACGCCACCACGCCCCGATGGGCGTTACGCCAACGGCCCGGGCGATAACGATCAGCCGCTGCATGAGGTACAACATGAGGTGAATCTCGCCCGAGGGTTCCGGGCGGAGGTCCATCACAAGATCGGCGCGGCCCAGCGTCAGGCCCCACACGCGCCGGCTGGCGCGGCTGATGTCGTACGCGGCGTGATTGCCGCGATCTGTTTCCAGCGCTGCAACGATCTTCACCGTGTCGGGCGGAACGCCACGCTCGTTCTCCAATCGACTCAATAACGCCTCGATTTCCACGATCTGCTCGGGTGACTCGGCGCGCGACACCACTATGCCACTGAGCCCCGGCCAGACGCCGGCGTGTAAATCGGCGTCAAGCGATTCTGGATCGATCTGCGCAAAAACTTCAGCGCCGCCGGCCTGCACGGTATGGATCACTGCATGGACTTTCTCCCTGGCCGCGTGCTTATCGTCCTCGGCGACCAGCTCTACGAGATCGAGCACAATCACATCGGCCCCGGACCGGGGCGCCTGGGCAATCTGTTCCGGCTTCGACATCGGCACCAGCAGCCAGGACCGGCGCATTATTTCACTCACGCACCTCTCCAGGTTTTGGGTGAACTCTTCACGATCTTGTGATCTCATACCGGCATTGTCAAGTCAAGGGATCGGGGGCGGCGCCGCCGTTTCCTCGATTCCTTGCCGCTTTTTCCTGTCACTTGGTCGCCCCGCCGGCCCGTGACCGCGACAGCAGTCCGCCCGATGCCATGATCGCCGCGATGATCCAGAACACGGCCGGCAGCCCGAACGCGGAGCCGACGACGCCGAACACGATGGGTCCCGTCACACGCACGAAATTGTTGGCCGTGAGCCGCATCCCCAGCGTCTGTCCCGAGCGCCCCTCCGCCGAGCGGGCGAACATGAGGATCACGGTGAGCGGAATGCCGATGCCCATGCCCAGCCCGAAAAAGAAGGCGATCAACCCGAGCACGACCGCGTTGCCGGACAGCGGCACCAGCGCGAAGCCGATCGCGCCCATGAAAAACACCCAGGCGAGCAGCGTTTCCCCCGACACGCGCTTCACCAGGCGCGCGAGGAACAGGCGCACGACGAACGCCGCCACGGCGAGGGTCGCGAGGATCGTGCCGATGGCGGAAGCCGAAAGACCGATCGAGTGCCCGTAGATCGGCAGGTAGAACTGGAAGAGATCGGTGCCGAGCTGCACCAGCCCGCTGGTGACGAGCATGCGCCACACTTCGCGGTCCGCAAGCGCGTGGGGGGCGCCGGCGTCCAGCGGCGCCTGCGGCTTTCCGGGCGGAAAGACACCGCCCCAGACGAGCAGCAGCGCGAAGGCGATCACCGATTGCGACGCGATGACGAGGCACGCCGGCGCATGGCCCAGGGCATCGATCGAAATGCCGGCGAGCAGCGGACCGGCAAAACTCGTCATTGCTCCGGTCAGGCTGAAGTTGCTGAAGTTGCGCGCGCGGTCTTCCGGCCGGCTCAGTGTCCCGATCAAGTTCTGCAGGGTGACATGGTAGAACGCGAGCGCGAGGCCGTTCAGCGACGCCGCGACGTAGAACGCGGGCAGCGAGCGCACGAAGTACGGCAATACCAGCGAGACAGCGCCGCAGACCGCGGCGAACAACAGCAGGCCGCGAGCGCCGAGGCGGTCGGCGAGTACGCCGATCGGCCACGACAACAGCAGCGGAAACAGGAACAGCAGTCCGCCAAGCACACCAACCGCCGAGGCCGGCGCGCCGAGCTCGAGCGCATAGAGCGTCAGCACGACGCGCGCCGCGTTCGCGCCGACGAAGTTGAAAAAGCTCAGGGCCAACGTCAGGTGGATCGCCACTTAACTTCAGTCCGGGAGGAAAGGGATGAAACGCGATTTTCTTGTGTTCTTCACCGCTCATTATAGACGGTCGGGCCGCGGACGGCGGTGATTGAGGCCGCCGGGATTCCGCTGCAGTACGCTGGAAGCCGTGAAGTCGGGAGATCGCGAGGTCGGGAGATCGTAAGTAGCAAGCAGAACTGGCACAATCGCGGATTATCGAGCATTACGTAACTGCGTTACACTGCTCGACCCTCACCCCCGCCCCTCTCCCGAGGGGAGAGGGGCGCGTCGAGCGAAATCGGATTGTCATCCGCTTTCGTAAACATCAATAATTGGCGGCGGCTGATCGACAACCCACCACACAGGTGCAAGGCATGGGCAGGAAAATAGCTGTATTGGGCGCAGGCGCGATCGGCAGCAGCATCAGCGCCGATCTCACGAAGGCGGGTTACGACATCACGGTCATCGACCAGTGGCCCGCGCAGGTGGACGCGCTGAAAGCATCCGGGCTCCGCATCCAGATGCCGGACGGGGACGTGAAGACCCCGATCCGCGCCTTGCACCTGTGCGACCTCGCTTCGGCCAGCCTGGAATTCGACATCGTGTTTCTCGCGGTCAAGTCGAACGACGACCGCTGGCTGGCGGAATTCATCAAGCCCTACCTCAAGCCCGACGGCGTGCTGGTCGGCACCCAGAACGGCATGAACGATGATTCGATCGCCGCCATCGTCGGCCGTGACCGCACGGTGGGCTGCGCCATGGAGCTGTCGGCGGAAATTTTCACGCCCGGGCTGGTCAAGCGCAACACCGCGCACAAGACCACGTGGTTCGCGGTGGGCGAGCTCGACGGTTTTTATACCCCGCGCGTGAAGGAGATCGCGGCCATCCTCGGCAGCGTGGGCCGGTGCGACATCACCAACAACATCTACGGCGCGAAGTGGACCAAGCTCATCGCCAATACGATGACCATGGGACCGTTCGGGCTGCTGGGTCTCGGCAATTCGGAGGCGGCCAACCTGCCCGGCATGTTCGACATCTCCGTGCAGCTCGGCCGGGAATCGCTCGCGGTGGGCGCCGCGCTCGGCTACCGCACCGAGGCGATATTCGGCCTGCGCGCCGACGAGTTCGCCGGCTCTAGCGACGAGAACCTGGTGACCGCGATGAAGACTCTGCTGGGCCACGTCAGCCACGGCCGCACGGCTCCCATTCACGACCACATCAAGGGCCGCAAGAGCGAAATGGAGTTCATCAGCGGCCTGGTTGCGCGCAAGGGCAAAGAGCTCGGCATTCCGACCCCGTGCAACGAGGCCGTGGTCGAGATCGACCGGCAGATCAACCAGGGCCTGCTCAAGATGGACCGCTCGAATTTCGAACTGCTAAAGGAGAAGGTAGCGCGGCAGGTTTAGCCGCCGATGAATTCTTCTCAAAACCCCTTATTTTCAATACCCCTTCTTTTTAATACCCGCTTGACGGGTACTTGAGGGGTACATGAGGGGTACGCCGATACGAACCCTGCCGAGCAAATAGCGGACCCCAACGCCCCAGTGGCCTTTTGCGGTCAGCTCATCCCGTCCGCACTTGCGGGTGCCTGTCGCTTGCGATCCCCGTCGAGTCAAGCGGGCTGCGCACGCCGCGCCCGCCCTTGTTCATGACGTGCGTGTAGATCATGGTAGTTGAGACGTCCGAGTGCCCGAGCAACTCCTGCACAGTGCGGATATCGTAGCCGTTCTCCAGCAAGTGCGTGGCAAACGAATGGCGAAACGCATGGCAGCTCACTGGCTTGCGCACGTCTGCCAGACGCGCGGCTTCCTTAACGGCCCGTTGCAGGACGTCCTCGTCCAGATGATGGCGTCGAATGGCACCGCTGCGCGGATCGGTCGACAGCTTACGCGACGGAAAGATGTATTGCCAACCCCATTCCCGGGCGGCGCGCGGATACTTGCGATCCAACGCGTGCGGCAGCCAGACTTCCCCATAGCCCGCCGCGAGATCGCGATTATGCAGCGCGCGTACTCTCTCAAGATGCGCCGTGAGCGGTTCGATCACGGCCTGCGGCAGCATGGTAACGCGGTCTTTCGCACCTTTGCCGTCGCGCACCAGTATCTGCACGTAGCCGAAATCGACATCCTTCACGCGCAAGCGCAGGCACTCCATCAGTCTCAGGCCGGCGCCATACAACAGGCTTGCCATCAGCCACTTCGTGCCGTCCAGTTGCGAAAGAACGGAATGCGCCTCCGCGAGCGTCAGCACCACGGGCAGTCTCGCCGGTCGTTTGGACCGCTCGAAACCATCCACCCATTCCAGTTCCAGTTCCAGCACCTCCCGATACAGGAACAGAATTGCCGACAGCGCCTGGTTCTGTGTCGAGGCGGCCACGTTGCGCTGCGCCGCAAGATACGTGAGAAACGCCGTCACTTCGGCCTTGCCCATCTGTGCCGGATGCCGCTTGGCGTTGAACAAAATAAAACGCCGGATCCAGTCCACGTAGCTCTGTTCCGTTCGTATGCTGTAATGCTTGCGGCGCAGCACACCGCGCACCTGATCCAAGAGCCGCGGCTTGGCGGTGGTCTGGTGCGGCGAATACGGCGTATCTGGTCTTTGCATGCGAATCGGGGTTTTGTCAGGGCATTTAGTGTGCCATGGCTACATAACGGATTGATCTGCTTGAAGGATGACAAGGGCTGGCGCAGAATAGGGTATCCAGACCCCGTTTTTCGGCGGTCGACTTCAAGTTAGCTGCCCAAAGGAGCCCACGAGTGTCCCTACTTGAGGTATTCCTTACCGCCATCGGCGGGACGACTGTCGCGTTGGCAATAGCCGCATATTTCGGGCGTACCTTTATCGATCTTCAGGTGTCGCGTGTCATCGAGAAATACAAGACGGAACTTCAGCAGAAGTCCGAGGTTCTGAAGACTGAATTGTCGATCTATGCCAACGAGCAAAGCGTAGGTCTATCACGGCTTGATGAGCAGCGCTCCCAAGCTATCAAAGAAATTTACGCGGTCGCGAACAAGTGGCAAGAACTGTTCCTCCAAATCGCGCAGCCAAATCCACCAATGAAAATGCCACCGGAACTTCAGTTGAGGCGCTACCTGAACCTCGCGCAGAACTTCGTCAAGGTCGCAGAAGATCTTTCGGTAAAGAGCCGCGACAATGCAATCTTCTTCCAGCAGGAGAGCTACGAAATCATTGCCCGCTTTGGGATGGCTGCGATGGATCTCAGTTGCGCATTCTATGATCAGACTTTTGGCAAAGTGGACATGTCCAAGGACCCGAACTACGACGAACTATTTCCGATGATCGAAAAAGAACGTATTGCGCTCCGCGATTCACCAAAGTGAGCGTGGTCACCTGAATTGATGTTGCGATGGTCACGTTTGGCGATGGTGATTGCGGCAGGGGAACGGAATGGAGACGCCGTCAGCGGTTGAAGT
>MERI01000212.1:0-1247 GCA_001772005.1 Betaproteobacteria bacterium RIFCSPLOWO2_12_FULL_62_58
GGCCGGGACGCTTCGACCGCGAGATCGCCATCGGCGTCCCGGACCGGGGCGCGCGGCGCCAGATCCTGGGCATCCATTCGCGCCGAATGCCACTTGGACCCGACGTGGATCTGGGGCAAATTGCGGAGATCACCCACGGTTACGTTGGCGCGGATCTCGAGGTCCTCTGCAAGGAGGCGGGGATGGTGGCCCTGCGCCGCTTGATCCCACGTGTACGTTTCGAGATCGACCTGAAACCCCAACTGGATGCGCTGGCGCTCCAGGTCACGCGCGAGGATTTTCTGGCGGCGTTCAAGGTGGTGGAACCCACATCCACCCGAGAGTTCCTGGCGGAACGGCCACGGCTCACGTTTAAGGACATCGGCGGCCTAGCCGAGACGAAGCGAACTCTCAGATCCATCCTGCAGCTTGTTCGCGGAGGCGGCGTCCTCTTCGGCCATACGCGGTTCAACCCACCCAAGGGAATCCTGCTCACCGGCGTTTCGGGTACCGGGAAGACTCTGCTCGCCCGTGCCTTGGCGGGAGAACTGGGGCTCACCTTGATCACGGTGGACCAGCCAAGCCTGCTCTCGAAATGGGTGGGCGAGTCGGAAAAAGGCCTGCGCGAGGTCTTCAAACGGGCCAAACAAGCGTCCCCCTGCATTCTCTTTTTCGACGAAATCGAATCACTGGTCCCGGCCCGATCCCTCCATGAAGTGGGCAGCGTCTTCCCGCGCCTGGTCAGTCAACTCTTCCGGGAACTGGATGAACTGCACGGCTCGCTCGGAGTGGTCGTCCTGGGAGCTACCAACCGGCCAGACCTGATGGAGCCCGCGCTCCTGCGGGCGGGCCGCTTTGACTACGTGCTCGAGTTGCCGCTGCCGGACCGGGACGAACGGCGTGAGATTCTGGAGATTCACGCCGAGGGGCTGCTCTTGGAGAACGATGTGAACCTCAGCGAGGTTGCCGAAGCCACCGGGGGCTGGACGGGCGCAGGTCTGGAATTGGTGTGCAAGAAGGCGGCGATCCTGGCCCTCGAGGAATGTCACGGAGTCCCGTCCAAAGAGTTCCGTGTCGCCTATCGGCACCTGCGGGAAGCCCAGGCGCAGGTGCGGACGATGGCCTAGGAGTTTGTCGGACTTAGCCCCGACAAACTCCTCAGCCCGACAGGCTGGCAACTGCGGCAGGTAGGCTCAGTTATTGCGGGCGGCAAGCGCCTCGTGAATGGCTTGCGCGGCGCGCTTGCCGGCGCCTGCTGCGAGGATCAC
>MERI01000212.1:1257-8249 GCA_001772005.1 Betaproteobacteria bacterium RIFCSPLOWO2_12_FULL_62_58
CTGCTGCGAGGATCACGGTGGCCGCGCCGCTGACCGCATCGCCGCCGGCGAACACCAGCGCTTTGGAGGTCAGCCCCGTTTGCTCATCGGCCACGAGGCAGCCCTTATTGTTCGTGAGCAGACCCGATGTCGTCCGGGTCAGCAACGGGTTCGGCGTGGTGCCGATGGCGAGCACCACGTTATCGACCGGGAGCACAAACTCGCTGCCCTCGATCGGGATCGGGCGTGCCCGCCCCGATGCGTCGCGCTCGCCGAGCTTCATTTTCTGGCACTTGAGACCGCTCACCCAGCCGCTGCCATCGTCGATGACCTCGAGCGGGTTGGTGAGCCAGTGGAACTTCACCCCTTCCTCGATCGCGTGATGATACTCCTCGACGCGCGCGCCCATCTCCTTCTCGCTGCGCCGGTAGACGATCATCGCCTCCTCGGCGCCCATGCGCAGCGCGGTACGCACGGCGTCCATCGCGGTGTTCCCCGCGCCGATCACCGCCATGCGTTTGCCCACCCGCACCGGGGTGTCGGACTCCGGGAACTCGTAGGCGCGCATCAGGTTGATGCGCGTGAGGAACTCGTTCGCCGACATCACGCCGTTCAGGTTCTCGCCCGCAATGCCCAGGAACTGCGGCAGACCCGCGCCGGTCCCGATGAACACGGCTGAGTAGCCGAGCCGGTCGAAGAGTTCATCGAGCGTGAGCGTCCTGCCGATGATGACGTTGCAGACGATCTCGACGCCCATCGCCTTCAAAAGACCGATCTCCCAGTCAAGAACGGCCTTCGGCAGCCGGAACTCCGGAATGCCGTAGCGCAGCACCCCGCCCGGCGCGTGCAGCGCCTCGTAGATCGTGACGGGGTAGCCGAGTCGCGCGAGTTCGCCGGCGCAAACAAGCCCCGCGGGGCCCGCCCCGATAATGGCGATTTTGTCCTTGCGCGTGATCTTCGCCTCGAGCGCCGGCGGTTGCGTGCGCTCCCAGTCAGCGACATAGCGCTCGAGGTGGCCGATCGCCACCGGATCGAAGTTCTTGATCATGCTGCATTCCGCCTCGCACTGGGACTCCTGCGGGCACACGCGCCCGCAAATCGCCGGCAGCGGGTTCGCCGAGCGCAGAATCCTCGCGGCACCGGCCATATCGCCGATCGCCACGGCGTGGATGAACTCCGGGATCGGGATCTGCACCGGGCAGCCGTCCACGCATATCGGTTCCTGGCAGCGCAGGCAGCGCTCGGCCTCGAACCCGGCGTGAAACTCGGTGTAGCCCGTGTTGACTTCCTTGAAGTCGTGCGCGCGCTGCTGCGGCTCGCGCACCGGCATCGGAGTCTTGTCCGCACGCTTGACGGGCATTATCGCAACTCCCTCGCCGCTAGCAGCCTGTCGGACTTAAGAGTCCGCACAGGCTGCTAAAAGCAAAACCGGCCGAGAATCCGGATGGAAGACTCCCCGAAGCAGTCGAGCGTGAACAAGAGCGATTGCGAATTCGCATGTTTGTCATCCTTTTTCGCCCTTCATCCTGTGGCCGGTTTTGCCTTAGGAGTTTGTCCGGACTAAGTCCGACAAACTCCTAGGCAGGCAAGCCGCTCGACGGCGCGCTTCTCTTCCCTCACGTAGGCCTTGTTGCGGCGCATCGCCACCTCGAAATCCACCTGGTGGGCATCGAAGCACGGGCCGTCGACGCACGCGAACTGCGCCTTCCCGCCGACGGTGACGCGGCACCCGCCGCACATGCCGGTGCCGTCCACCATGAGCGGGTCCATCGACACCAGCGTCTTCACCTTGGGTTCGCGCGTGGTCTCCGCGACCGCGCGCATCATCGCCATCGGGCCGATGGCAATCACGTAGTCGGGTCGGCCCGGCCCGTCCCCGGCGATGAGCTGCGCCAGGCGCTGCGTGACGAACCCCTTCATCCCTGCGGAACCGTCGTCGGTGCAGATCTCGACGTCGCTGCACACGGGACGCAACTCATCGGCCAGGATGAGCAGGTCCTTGCTGCGCGCTCCCAGGATAGCCGTGGTCCGGTCGCCGCGAGCCGAGAACTCGCGCATCAGGCACAGCAGCGCGGCGGAGCCGAAACCGCCGCCCACGCCGCAAACATGGCCGCCAAGGGGAATCTCAATATGCCCGCCGAGCGGGCCCGCCACATCCAGGATCTCGTCGCCCGCCTCGAGCGCGCAGACCCGCTGGGTGGTCGCGCCGACCTCCTGCACCACGATCGTGAGCGTACCCGCGGCGCGGTCGTAGTCGGCAATGGTGATCGGAATGCGCTCCCCGCCTTCCCGCACCCGGAGCATGACGAACTGCCCGGGCTTCGCCACCGCCGCGATAAGCGGCGCGTCGATGCGGAAGTACTTCGTCACCGGGGTGAGGCTGCGCGCCTCAAGGATTCGCGGCATGCCCGCCTCTAGGAATTTGTCGGACCAAAATCCGACAAATTCCTTACAAAATACTGCCGACAAGACAACAGCAATAAAGGACCACGAATAGCGGTTCTCGACCCCGGTCCCGTCTTCGATTGCGGTCCAACAGGTGTCGTTGCGTTCAGTCTCATACCGAATCCTCAGGTGGTCCTGTCTTGCTTAAGGAATTTGTCGGCGCGGAGTCCGACAAATTCCTAAAGGTCCGGGTGCTCGTGCATCGCCTTGAGCCGGCGCCACCTGCGGTCCGCTTCGTTCTGAATGCCCTGCACGACCGGGGCGTTCTTGGGCGAGAGAAGGTGGCGGGTCTTGCCCATGAGTTTGAGCCAGTCCGACACGGGGCGGCGGCGGCCCGTCGCGTCCGGATCGTAGGTGATCGTCGTGTGGCCGTGCTCGATTTCGTAGAGCGGGAAGAAGCAACTATCCACCGCCGCTTGCAGCACCGGCTGGGCGGCATCGTCCGTCGTGCGCCAGTTGAGCGGGCAGAACGACAGGATCTTGCCGTACACCAGCCCCTCGCGCTTCGCGTACCACTGGGCCTTCGCCGCCTTGCGCATCAGGTCCTCGGGGTAGCCTTCGCTGGCGGTGAACACGTACGGCAGGTGACACGCGGCGAAGATTTGCGCGGTGTCCTTGTGGTGGTAGCGCTTTCCCGGCAGCCGCGACCCGACCTCGCTGGTGGAGGTGCGGTGGCCGAACGGCGTCGAATACGAAAGCTGCGCGCCGGTATTCATGTAGCCCTGGTTGTCGTACTCGAGAATCATCATCGGGTGGTTGCGGTGCGCGGCGCCGAGCGCCGGGCCCATGCCGATGTCCATGCCGCCGTCGCCCGTCACCATCACGAACGTGATGTCCTTCGAAGCGGGCAGCTCGCCGCGCCGGACGCGCTCGTGGTACATCTCGACCAGCCCCGAAAGCGTCGCCGCGCCGTTCTGGAACAGGTTGTGGATATAGTTGATCCGGTGCGCCGTCGCCGGGTAGCCGGTGGTCACCACCATGGCGCAGCCGGTCTGGAACAGCACCACGACATCGCCTTCGATCACGCGGTAGACTTGGTGCAGCGTCGGGAACGCGCCACAGCCCGGACATGCGCCGTGTCCCGGCGCGATGCGGCTCGGCACCGACGTCATCTTCCACAGCGGCTCGAGCTCGACCTTGAGCCGGCCGCTCGCCTCATCGCGGCGCACGTGCGCCATGCCGCGCGAGACCTCGGCGGCCGGGATCGGCGGCAGCCCGGGCCGCGGCCTGCTGTCGGGCCTGCCGGGCGTGGCGCCGTGGTAGGCGAAGGGTTCGGCGGCGCGCCTGGATTTCGCCGCGGCGGTCGCCTGCTCGAAGAACTGTTCGGCGTCGGCCGCGTAGAAATCCTTGCCACCGAGCCCGTAGATCCGCGACAGGACGAGCGTATGGTTCTCGGGGTCGATCTGGATCGCGGCGCGCACTTCAAGCGAGAGGTTGCCGCCGCCCGCGCCGTAGGAGTCCGCGCGGTCGCCGACAGTGACGGCCTTCACGCGCCGCAGCGCCCGCCGGAACTCCTCCGCCGGGAACGGCCGCAGCACGTTGGGCGAGAGCACGCCGACCTTCTCGCCTTTCTCGCGCAACTCGTCTGCGGTCTCCTTGGCCGTCTCGGCGGCTGAGTTGACCAGTACCGTGGCGACGTCGGCGCCGTCCATGCGGTAGGCGTCGAGCATCGGGTAAGACCGACCGGTCATCCTCTCCAATTCGGCGAAGACCTCGGGAATCACCCGCCGCGCGGCCTCCATCGCCTGCGAGAGCTGGACCTTGTTGTTGATGAGGTCCGGATCGTTCATGTACGGGCCGAAGGTCGTCGGGTGCTCCGTGTCGAGCGGCGTGGGGAATTTCGGCCGCTCGCCCAGGAATCTGCGGACCGCCTCCGGGTCGTCGAACGCCTGGATCCGCCGCTTCTGGTGGCTCGTGATAAAGCCGTCGTACGCCACGAGTACCGGCAGCCGCACGTCAAGGTGCTCGCCGATCTTCACCGCGGCGAAGTTCAGGTCATAGACCGCCTGCGGATCGCGCGCGCAGAGCATGATCCATCCGGTGTTGAGCGCGTAGTAGATGTCCGAGTGGTCGCCGCGGATGTCGAGCGGCCCCGAGACGGCGCGCGCCGCGACGTTGAGCACCATCGGCACGCGCGTTCCCGCCTGGACCGGGAGCTGCTCGAGCGCAAAGAGCAGGCCCTGCGAACTCGTGGCGTTGAGCACCCGGCCTCCGCCAAGCGCTGCGCCGTAGCAAATACCGGCGGCACCGTGCTCGCCGTCGCCCGCGATCATCACGATGTCGTGCTCGCCCTCGGCCTGCATTTTCGAGAGGTTCTCGGCGACCTCGGTGGACGGCGTGATCGGGAAGTAACCCATCACGTGGAAGCCGATGTCGCGCGCCGCGAGCGCCGCGGCCTCGTTGCCGCTGCGGAACTCGAGCTTCTGCCGCGCGGCGCCGGCGCGGCGGGCGTCCGCCGCGCGGTGGGGAATGGTCAGGATCTGGGTCGCCATGGCGTCCACCTCATCCGATCAGATCGGGGAAAAGCGGCACGCGCAGCCGGTCGGCAAGACCCGGGGTCTCCGCCTTCTTGGTCATCGCGCTCGCCGGGCAGGACTCCACGCAGCGCAGACAACCCTTGCAATAGCGGTAATCCACGCCCATCAGCTCGCGCTCGAACCTGCCGCCCTTCTCACCGTCGTCCCAGACCAGGCAAAAGTCGGGACAGACGAGATCGCATACGCCGCAGTGAATGCACCTCTCCCGGTTGAAAACCGGCAGCGATCCGGTGCGCGACGCCGAGAGGTCGTTCCACGCCGTGTTGCCCGGCTCGGGGATGATGCCGCCGACCGGCTGTGTCTCGTAGCCCCACGCCGGCTCCGGGCGAACCACCGGCAGGTCGCCTTCGGCGCGCCCGACCCCTTCAAGCACTTCGAATTCCTTGGCCCCGCGCCGAAAAGCGCGCTCGTTCGACGCAACCGCCTCCGGGTGCCTGCCCGCAAATTCCTCGGAGAGCGCTTCAAGGATCGTTTCGGCGCTAAGAAACGGGAACGCGCCGCAAAGCGTCCCCAGCAGCACCGCGTTGGGGCGGGACTGCTCCTTGACTGCGATCCCGAGAGCGTCAACGCGAATCACACGCGCCGTGCGCGGCAGCCCCGCAAGCTCCTCCGGCACCAAGCGCGGCGGCGCGTTGTAGATGAACGTGCCGTCCTTCCTGAGTCCGGCGAGCGTCGCCGGATTGCGCAGCAGCGCCGCGTGAAAAACCACGATGACATCCGGCGTCTCGACGGGCGCGCTGGTGCGGATTGGCCGCTCCGCGGGCCCCAGCCGCACGAACGAACGCACCAGCGAGCCCTTCTTCTCTGACCCGTACGAGGAAAAATTGGCCCCGTTCAGACCCATCCTCAGCACCACGGCTGTCGCCAGCACCTGCCCGGCCGCATGGGCGCCCAATCCCCCGATCGACTCGAACCGGATCTCGAAGAACCGGCCCGCGTTCGGCAGCGCTGCAGCCTCATTCACCACCCGTTCACCACGGTCGGCGCGAACAGTGCACCCGCTTTCCGCGTCCGGACACATCACCACAGGGCACCACAGGGGACACCGGCACGGCGCTCCAACTCGACACCCTCCTCGCGCATGGCCTTCACCCCCTTTCGTCTGTTCTCATGTGCGGGTAACCAACGATCGGTTCCCGGATACTGGGGTTGCCCAGCCCGGGCCGGCGCCAAGCCCTAGCACCCTGTCGGACTTAACAGTCCAACAGGCTGCTAACAGCAAAACCGGCCGACAATTCGGAAGAAGACCCACACGAAGCGGCCGAATATGACGAAACGAGCGGTGACTTCGCATATCCGTCATCCTCTCTTGCAATTTTCCTGGCGCCGGTTTTGCATTAGGAGTTTGTCCGGGCTAAGTCCGACAAACTCCTAGGGATCCGAACACCGCTTCGGCGGTGTGGGGTTGCCGATGCGCTACCCGCCGACGGGACTTATTGCGACGGTCGCGCAAAGGATTTCCTGTCCCTTTGCGTGCGTTCAGGCCTGCGCCCGCGGCGGCGGAGCCGGAACTTCCACGGGGATGCCCGGCGCCTTCAGTTTGGCATCCACGAAAGCCTGCAGCTTGGCGATGTGGGCTTCCGATAGATGCGCGAATCGTCCCTGCAGCTTCACGTACTCGCGAACCGGCTTGTACCGTTTAGGCCTGAACTGGTACTTGTACTCTCCATTTTCCCACTCGTACATGTTCCACATGCCGGTCTCAATGGCGAGTCTGGCGATCTCGACCGTCTTGGCGGCGTCGAACTTCCATCCCTTGGGGCAGGGTGCGTGAATGTGCATAAAAGTCGGCCCCTGCACGTTCAGAGCCTTCCGCACTTTATTTATCAAGTCAACCGGATACGCTACCGAAGCCGTGGCAACATACTTCACCGCCGGGTGGCCGCCGATGACGAGTTGCGGAGGGTCCTTGGGGAACAGCTTTTTACCCTCGGGTATTGCGGACCCCGGAGGCGTGAAGGTGGTGTTGCTCCCGTACGGCGTGGTGGGCGAAGTCTGGATGCCGGTGTTGGCGTACGACTCGTTGTCGTA
>MERI01000212.1:8257-9972 GCA_001772005.1 Betaproteobacteria bacterium RIFCSPLOWO2_12_FULL_62_58
TAGCAGATGAACAGCGCATCGTGCCCACGATACATCATGGCCGACATGGCCTGGAGACCGATGTCCGTCGAACCGCCGTCCCCTGCCATCACGATGATGTTGGGCAGCTCGCCTTCCCGCTTTCCCTTGCGCAGGAGCACCCTGTAGGCTGCCTCTATCCCTGAGGCCACTGCGCCACCGTTGGTAATCTGGCTGTGCATCCAGGGCACCGCGTACGGGGTGCAAAGGTAGCTGGCATTGGCCACGTACATGCAGCCGGTGGGCCCAACGAAGATGGTATTGGGACCGGCCGCTTTGGCCACCAGCTTGTATTGCAGAGCCGGGCCGCAGCCGGCGCAGGTCCGGTGGCCGGGCACGTAGTATTCCTCCTTGGGAACGTTCCGGATCAACTTGATTGGCGGAAGATTCTGGGTTCTCACGGCAACCGTCATGACGGGCTCCTTTTCATATTACGCATCACGTTTTGCGAATCACGCGTCCCCTGAAACGAAAAAGCGAAATTCTGCGTTTCAGTTTTGGAGTTCTAATCCTCGGCCTCGAAACCGACCCAGTACACGGTTTTCTTGGTCTTGCCGTCCTTGACGGCCTTGGACAGGATGTCGGCCATGTAATAGAAATCCTTCAGCGGCACCATCTCGCCACCCAGGCCAGCCATAAACGAGGTCGTCAATGGCCGCTGTGGAAGTTCGTACAGGGAGGCGCGGACTTCATGCAAAAGGTTTCCGCCACGCGCCGCCCCGCCGTAGGAGGTGCTGGTCTCGACCACGCCCACAGCCTTGAACTTCGACAAGACCTCGGCCACTTCCTGGGTCGGCCACGGCCGCACGAAGCGCAGCTTCACCAGGCCGATTTTCACGCCTTGGCTGCGCAGGTGTTTGACCGCATGCCGAGCCGTCATCGTATGGGCGCCCATGATGAAGAACGCAATTTCGGCGTCGTCGGTCATGTACTCTTCCACGAAGGGAGAGAGATTCCGCCCGAAAATCCGGTTGTAATCGTCGATGACCTCCTTGATCACCGCGGGCGTATCCAGCATCGCCTGCGCCCGCTGCAGGTTCATGACCGTCCCTTGGTCCGGGCGGATCTGCGGCCCGTGGGAAACGGGATGTTTGGGATCCAGCGGGTGTGGCAGCGCATAAGGCGGCAGAAACTCGTCCACCTGGCTCTGATCCGGGATCACAACCTTCCCCGGGATGTGAGACACGAAGTAGCCGTCCTGGCACACGAACTGGGGCAGGAGCACGCGGTGGTCCTCACCGACGCGATAATTGATCAGGCAATTGTCGAACGCCTCCTGCGGGTTCTCGGCCCATCCCATGATCCAGCCCTGATCCCGACAGGACATGGCATCGGTGTGTTCCGACCCGAAGTCGCCCGGGGGGTCCAGTGCGCGGTCGGCAATCATCATCTGCAGGGGAATGCGCCCGCCTGCGATCGGGGAATATGTCTCGAAGGCGTAGGTCACGCCCACCCCGGAGCTTCCCGTCAGGGCACGGGCCCCCGCGGCCGCAGCGCCGAGCACCACTGAAAGCTGCGCATGCTCGCCCTCGCCATGGACGAACTCGGCGTCCAGCTCGCCGTTAGCCACCATCTTGGCCAGCTCCATCATGATCGCCGTGTAGGGGCGTATCGGATACGAGCAGATCACCTCGACCTGGGCCAATTTGGCCGCTTGTGCCGCAGCGGCGCATCCGCTCAACATCATCTCTTTTGCC
>MERI01000213.1 GCA_001772005.1 Betaproteobacteria bacterium RIFCSPLOWO2_12_FULL_62_58
GCAGCATGGCCGAGCCGAAATTGCTCGATCAGTACCGCGAGCGCCTGCGGGTGAAGCACTACAGCCTGCGCACGGAGGACGCGTACCTGCACTGGATCAAGCGCGGCATGTACGACCGGGAAATCGTGAGGGCGGGAGAGCGGGAGAGCGGGAGAGCGGGAGAGCGGGAGAGCGGGAGAGCGAGGAACCAGTATGGACAAACCCCACAAGAAGCTCGATGTCTGGAAGTTATCGATGGAGTTATCGAGGAGGATATACCACCTCACAGCCGGCAACCCCGGCGAGGGGAAGTTTGGGCTCGTACCGCAGATGCGGCGCGCCGCAGTGAGCGTTCCAAGCAATCTTGCCAAAGGCGCGGCGAGAAGTTCGGACAATGAATTCCGAAATTTCCTGTCCATTGCCAGAAGTTCTCTCAGCGAGCTGGACACTCAATTGGACTTATCGCAGCAGCTTGGTTTCATTACGGTGGAATCCAGGTCTGAAGTGGACGGGCTCCTCACGCGGGTCGACAAGATGCTGTATGCGCTATACCAATTAAAAAAAGGGATCGTTCCATCGAAATAATGATTTGGTTTTCTCCCTCTCACGACCTGCCGCCCTCCCGAACTCACGTTTTTTACATCAGCGCCACGGGGCGAGTGAAGCGGCGTTCCGGCCGGCGATGCGGCCGGTGACGAGGCACTCCGCGATGTTGCCGCCGGAGAGATAAAGGTGGCCGAAAGCGCTGCCAAGCTCGCCAGCGGAGTAGAGGCGCGGGATCGGCTGGCCATAGACGTCGATGATGCGGCTCTCGGCGTCGTGCACCGGCCCGCCCTGGGTGTTCGACAGCGTCGCCCACACCGGCGCGCCGTAGTAGGGAAGCGTGCGGATCGGCATCATGGTGCCTGCGGGACGTCCGAAGTTCTCGTCACTTCCCGATGCGCACATCCCGTTCCAGCGCGCAACGCTTGCCATCACCGCTGCCGGCTCGAGCCCGAGCGCGATCGCCAGTCCTTCCAGAGTGTCGGCGCGCTTGAGGATGCCGAGCTCGACTTCCTTGAGATTGTCGTCGCTCCAGTAATAGCGTACGCCCGGATCGTTCGATGTCGCCTTGCCAAGCGGATACATCTTGCGGCCTTCCTCGTCGCAGATCATGTATGCCGGATTGCGGGGAAAGCGCTGTGTCGCCGGATCGTAGTGCTGCAGCGGCCGCACCCCGGTGTCCTGGGTGTAGGGCTGGTATTCGGACATGAAGCGCTTGCCGTCCTGGTCGAGCAGGATCCACGCCATCTTGAGTCTGGCCTTGTGCTGCTCGCCGGGAAACCAGTCGGGGAAGCGCTTGAGCCGGATGGCGTAGGGATAGGCGGGGTCGACGTGACGGAAACCGTAAGCGCCGTGGATATGCCACATGTGCCACAGCGCGGCGCCCAGGTCCTGCGCCATGCGGATGCCGTCGCCGGTGTTGGTGCGCGCCGCGGCGTTGAGGATCGGTTTGCCTTCGAGAAATTGCGTTTTCATCTCGTCATTGCCTTCGAAGCCGCCGCAGGCAAGAATCACCGCGCGGCGCGCTTTGATTGCGCGCTCGACGCCGTCGTGCCTGACTCGGATACCGCGCACTTCGCGCCTTTCGGGGTCGGCAATCAGGCGCAGCGCAGATGTCGCGAGCCGGACCCCGACGCCGTGCTTCAGCACGTTGTCGTGCACCACTTTGAACAATTTGGGACCATTGGGAGCGCCGTTGGCCCAAGGGTAGTGGGTCGCCACGTCGAATCCCGGCACGTCCACCACCGTGGTGTGATAAAAAGTTTCCGTGCCGGGAAACGGATAGTTGCCGCTCAGACGGCGCCGGTTGGGGTCTTCGAGCCCACCAGCGCTCGCGTTGTCCTCGATAGAGGTGGTGATTACGGCATTATTCACCTGCGCCAGTTCGCGTACGTAGGACTCGATTCCGCACATGCCGTCCGCCAGCGCGCGCAGCACATCGTCCGGCGTGCGCCCGTCGTTGGTGGTCTTGAGATAGGCGAACGCGCTCGCCGCATCGCGCGCGCTGCGCGCCGCGCCGTAGGAGCAGATCGACAATCCGCCGGGCACTTCGGATTTCTCGATCAGCAGCGTCTTCGCACCGCCCTGCGCGGCGTTGATCGCCGATATCCCGCCGGCGAGGCCGAAGCCGACTACGATGATGTCGTAAGTTTCGTCAAACCGCATCGTAATTGAATCCTGTCCATGGGCTTCTAATCGAAGGTGAGTGCGCCGCTTTTCGGCGGTTGGAAGATCGCAAGGCCACCCAGCGCCGGCGGCAGTTTCACCAGCAGGCGGCGGCTCTCCAGCACCTTGACATCGCAGTTTGCACCATGCAGATGATGACTGCTCGCCGCGATATCGCTGCTCTCGAGAATGTAGCCGGCGATCCAGGGCAGCGTGGGTGGTGTCAATCTGAAATTGCGCGTCAGTGCTTCCGGCTCGACGAACAGCAGAAAGCCGCGCGCGGTGTCGATACGCCACGTTCTTCCGGTGACCTGCGGCAGAAGGCCGGTGAATCGGGCGTAGCGCTGGGCCACCTGCCGCGGGTCTTCGACGCACAGCAGCACGCCGGCCAGTCCTTGTGCGCGATTGGCATGGTCAAGCCAGCGCGGCTGCCACAGCAGGTGCGGGGTATGGTGCTGACAAAACTGGATGCGGCCTTCGGCCATTGCCCCCGGCGGCACGCGCACGACCGTGAAGCGGGCCGTGTCCGTGCTCGATGCGGTTTCGATACTCCGCTGCAGCGCGACCGGCGTGAGCGGTTCGAAGCCGGCCTTGGCGAGCCGGCCGTGGTCGATGTCGGGCATGGAAGTGCCGAAGGCGACCAGGTGCGCGCCGACGTAGCGTTCGATCGCGGTGCGCAGTTGGTGGGCGACCGGCGTGTCGCCGGTCGGGGTCAGAAACTCGAGATAGCCCTGTTTCAGCATCACGCAGCGGTTGCCGGTGCCGGCAGGAACAACCGGGCCGCCCGGTTCGAGGCGGTGCGACTGTGCGGAAAACGGCGTCAGCGTGAAACCGAGCCGCTCCAGAGCGGCGCTGGCGCTGTCGAGGTGCGGCACGAAGTGCGCAACGTGATCGAGGGTGAGCTTGCCTGCCGCGGGAACCTGTGCTCGCGCAGCTTCCGCAGTTGTGGTCATGTGAATGCGAAAATAAACCGCCGATGAACATCGATGAAAATCTGAACATCGGCGGCTCAATATCCGCGCCGCGGATCGACGCGGTTTTTCAGCGGCTTTCCCTGCAGAAAGCGCCCGAGATTCTCGAACCAGAGATCGAGGGAAATGTCGACATAGTGATCGCCATCGTCGCACGAGATGTGGGGCGTGATGACGAGATTGGGCACATCCCACAGCGGCGAACCGGCAGGCAGCGGCTCGGGATCGACGACGTCGAGAATGGCGCCCGCCAACTTACCGCGTCGCAGCTGTTCCGCAAGCGCGGCACAGTCGACAACCGGCGCACGCGAGATATTGATGACACTCGCCGTCGGTTTCATCAGCTTAAGGCGCTCGCGGTTGAGCAGTTGGTGAGTTTCGGGCGTTAGCGGCACCGCCAGCACTACGAAATCCGCCCGGGGCAGCAGCCGGTCGAGGCGGGAGTAGGGATGGACCGCGTCGGCATAGCGCGACTTCCTGGCCGTGCGCCGCACGCCGATCACCTTCAGCCCCAGTTCTTTTGCCGCGCGCGCCGCGGCCTCGCCCAGATCGCCGAGTCCTGCGATCAGCGCCGTTCTGCCGGCGATGTTCGGCGAGAACAGCTGTTCCCAACGCCGCGCGTGCTGGTTGGCGATGATTTGCGGCATGTGCGAATGGAGCATGGTATAGGCCATGCGCATATATTGCCCGGCCTTGACGCCGTGCGCGCCGCGGTTATTGGTGAACGTGACGCCGCGCGGCAGCCAGTCGAGCGGCAGAAGACCGTCGACACCGGCCGAAGTGGCGTGAATCCAGCGCAATGCAGGTGCGCGGGCGGCCAGGTTGTCGCAGCGCGCTGGCACGCCGACAAGTATAGATGCAGTCCTGAGCGCGTCTTCGAGGATGTCGCCGTCCCAACCGATCGTGACCTGAAGATTTCGGGCAAGCGCCCCGTGGCGGCTGCGCGCGGCGTCCCAGCGCTCCTGCGTGATGTGGTAGATGCTCGCCTTGTTGCGCGCATTCTCGATATGGACGCGGATTTTCCTGTAGGTCATGAGAAATTCAGGAGAAAGCCAGAGAGGAAAAGCTCATTGAACCGCCAAGACGCCAAGAAATACAAAAATGGGTAGGACTTCCTCTTCTTAGTGTTTGTCGTATTTCTTCCTTTGCGTCCTTCGCGTCCTTTGCGTTGAAGCTTTTGCTGGTTTTTTCTCTTTGGCCGATGTTTTTCGATTTGCCTTTTTATCCAGCCTTCGCGGGAGGCTCGGCGGCGAACGCCGAACCGCGGAGACATATGCGGCCGCGCGCGTCCTGCCACAGCTTTTCTTCCACGTGCAGCTTGCCGAGGGCGCGCGCCACGGTCTGAAAATCGTAATCCGCGAAGTGTGCCGCGATGTCCTGATAGTACCGGGGCTCGGACTCGATCAGCTTCTCGATCTTCCCGGCCAGCGTCGCGACGCGGTCGGGCGTGGCGGCGCCTTGCGCCGGTGCGGCGTCGGCCTTGCCGGCGAGGTAGTCATCGATCCTGGCGCGGTCGGCGTAGGCGTAGGCGATGCGCTCGAAACGTTCATGGGGTATCCCTTCGCCGATCGTGGCGTCGATGCCGACTTTTGCGCCGGTCGGCACCACGCCCGGCGGCATGATCGGCAGGCTGGGATCGAGCGGTTTCGCGCGTGCACCGGAAATCACGAACACGTCGCGATCGGCCTGGACGCGGGTGGCGATCGCCCATTCGACGTCCATCGGGTTGAACACATCGATGTCGTCGTCGACAACCACCACGTGCTTGAGATCCATCACCGAGAGGGCGGCGAGGAGGGCGTTCTTGCCCTCGCCGGCCTGCTTCCTGATCGAGATCACGGCGTGCCAGAACGCACAGCCGCCAAGCGTGACGTTGATGTCTTTCACCTGCACGCCGGCGGTCTTGAGCGCGCGCCGGATCGCCTGGTAGCGCGTCGGCGCGGCGAGCCAGGTGTTTTCCCACGGCATGTGCAGCGCGTAGTAGATCGCGTCGCGGCGCATGGTGATCGCCTTCACTTTCACCAGCGGATTCCAGTGCAGCCCGCCCATCAGCCGCGTGAATTCGCCGAAGCGGCCCTCGGGATAAACCCAGCCGGTGGGCAGGATCTCGGCCTCGAGCACGATCTCGGCGTCGGCGATGCACGGCATGTCGATGGTTTCGCACTGGGCGAGCTCGACCGGTGCGCCGCGAATTCCGCCGGCGACCGCCATCTCGTCCACGCCGAGCGGGGCGCGGAAGCCCGAGCCCATGATCTCGAACGGGTGGGTGCCGATGGAGATCGAGATCGGGCAGGGGTGGCCCGCCTCATAGGCGCGCTGCGCGAACAGCCGCATGTTGTTGGGCGTCACGATGTCGATGCCGGTGAGGTTCTTTTCCTTCACCATGAAGCGGTAGATGCCGGAGTTCATGCCGTACTCGGAATCCCTGGCGATCACCACGCCGGCGGTGATCGTGGGACCGCCGTCGTAGATCGACGACATCGGAATCGGCAGTTTAAAGAGATCGACCCCATCGCCGACCCGGATCACCTGCTTGTTGGGCGTGGTTTCGACATGCTTCGGCGGGATCGGGCGGTCGATGCCCTGTTGCAGCTTCTGCTCGATTTCGGGATAAGTCGAGCAGCCCATCGACATGATGGCGCGCTCGCGCGAGCGAATGATGCCGGAAACCACCGGCATCTCGTAGCCGATCACGTCGTGGAACAGCAGCGCCTTGTCCGACTGGTCGACCAGCGTGGCGATGTGGCGGATGTCGACCGGCTGCCGCAGGTCCACCAGTTCTTTCGCGCCGCGCAGGCGCTCGAGGAATTGTCGGAAATTTTCCTGCATGCTTGGCGTTCCTATCGTCACGCTTCATCCTTCAAGACGTCGCTCTTCATGCCCTGCCAGCGCCGGATGCTGTCGTGCTGGACGCCGAACAGGTCGAGCACGCGTCCCACCGTGTGGTTGACGAGGTCGTCGATCGACTTGGCTTGGCTGTAAAACGCGGGCACCGGCGGGAAAATGATGCCGCCCATCTCGGTCACCGCGACCATGTTCCGCAGGTGTACGAGATTCAGCGGCGCTTCGCGCGGGAGCAGCACCAGCCGGCGGCGCTCCTTCAGGATCACGTCGGCGGCGCGGCTCACGAGGTTGTCGGAAAAGCCGTGCGCAACCGCGGCGAGCGTCTTCATCGAGCACGGCGCGATCACCATGCCGTGAGTGATGAACGAGCCGCTCGCGATCGATGCTCCGACATCGCGCACGTTGTGCACGACGTCAGCGGACTTGTTGATGTGCTTGCGCGTGAGCCCATGGTCCTGCCAGGCGTTGAGCGCACCGGCGTCGGACACGATCAGGTGTGTTTCCCACCCGCCGAACTCGCGCAGCGTCTCGAGGATGCGCAATCCATAGACGGAACCCGTGGCGCCGGTGATGGCGACGATCAGCCGCTGTCTGGTTCCGGCGGCGTGCTGTTTTTTCCTGGCAGTCATGTGTTCTCCGCTTCCTTCTTCCAGCGGAACATATAATTTTCGAGCGGCCTCAGCACACCCATCTCCAGGGTGGCCATCATCACGACCAGCGTGATGGTCCACGCAAACACCTGGTCGGTCTGAATCAGGTCCGCCGCCTGGCGCAGCCGATATCCTACACCGCTTGAGGAACCGAGTGTTTCCGCCACCAGCGACACGCGCCAGCCGAAGCCGAACACGATGCCGAGCGGCAGCCCGATGAGGGTTGCACACAGGAAACCGACGCTGACGCGCCCGAGCGTGATGCCGAGGTTTACCCAGAGATCGCCGTTCCTGGATATGAGCGTGAGGCTGTCCCACACGCGGGGCGGACCGGGCAGGATGTAGTGAGGTGTCGTGAGGGATACGAGCCACCAGACGCCGACGATCGCGCTCACCAGCGCGGCGCGTTGCCCGATGAGACCAAGGCGCCACTTGCGCGACGGCGTGCGCAGATGGATCTTGTCTTCGAGTACGCTCGGCATGGCTAAGAAACTCGAGAGGAGATAGGTGAGAGGCGAGAGGGGAGAGGAGCAAAAATCTTGAAAACCGATCGGAGAATGCGCGTTTGTGCGCCTCTCTCCTTTCCTCTCTCTCCTCTCTTACTTGGGTGGGGCGGTGGAATACGTGCCGCGGCCGCTCGCGACCAGCGCGCCTTCTGCATCGTAGATGCTCGCTTCCGCCGTCGAATATTGACTACCCATGCGCACGACCCTGGCCTTGGCCGTGAGATCGCCGGGCATGGCGGCCTTGTGGTAATCGACGCGAATGTCAATCGTCGGCACCGGGCGGCCGAGTCTGGCGGCGATCGCATAATCGGCCGCAACGTCAATGATCGCGGCGAGGATGCCGCCGTGGGTATAGCGCCGCTCCGGATTAACCACCCAATCTTCCCGCCAGGCCGCGTTGATTTCGATTCCCGCATCGTCGATCTTGAGCACGGTAAAGCCGAGCCATTGGTTGAACGGCCCGCGCGTGATCAAATGCTGCAGTTTTTCGATCGTTACGTTTTCTTCACTCATGCATCAGCTCCAGCGGTTCATTCGATCACGATTCACCCGTCACGCTCCATCAGTCATGCCGTATCAGTCACACCTCGCCAGTCACGCCCCACCAGTCACGCCCCACCAGTCACGCCCCGCCAGTCACGCCCCACCAGTCACGGCTCTTAGAGTGCCTCCGGCGACCCAATTTCTGAGCTTCTGGCGATCGATCTTGTTGGTGCCGGCGAGCGGCAGCTGGTCCAGAAAAAACACCCGGCGCGGGTGCTGATAGGCGGGGCCGTTGGCGAGCGCGTATTGCCTGAGTTCGTCTTCGGACGCTGCGGCGCCCTTGCGCAGGACCACGAAGGCATACGGCACCTGGCCCTTCAACTCGTGGTCGAACGGCATCACGTAGGCCTGGTGCACCGCCGGATGGCGCTCCAGCAGCGATTCCACTTCGATCGGGAAAATGTTCTCGCCGCCGCACACGAACATGTCGTCGGTGCGACCGACGAAATAGTAGAACCCTTCGGCATCCCGGCGGCAGATGTCCCCCGTATAGTACCAACCGTCCCGAATGCGCTGCGCGGTGTCTTCGGGCAGATTGTGGTAGGCGAGCAGAATGCCGGGGTTCTTTACAGCGAGTTCGCCTTCGTCGGGACTCGCGTCGCCGACAAGCTTCGCTTCAGTGCCGGCGTAGGGCGCGCCGATCGAACCGGCCGGGCGCGGCTTGGCATCGGGATGCGGCCCGAGCGGCACCGGCCCGCCTTCGGTCACGCCGTAGACGACCAGGGCTTCGGCGTTCGGGAACCGGGTCTTGAGTTCGCGCAGCAATTGCGGCGAGGATGGGGCCGAGCCCATCATCACCGTGCGCACGCATGAGGCATCAATGCTGCGAAGCAAATTGTTGCGCGCGAGCACCATCGACATCATGGTCGGCACACCGGAGATGATCGTGCAGCGATAACGGCCGACGGCCTCGATGTAACGCTCGACACTGAACTGCGGCAGCAGCGGCAACGTGGCGCCGGCGGTAAGCCCCTGCTTGATCGCGTTGAGCGCATTCTTGTGGTAGAGGGGCGCGGCGACCAGGATGACGTCGCGCTCGGTGGTGCCGCGGGTGTGGGCGAGGATGCGCCGGCTCCAGTTCTGGCCAAAGTGGGTGAGCAGCACGCCCTTGGGCCGGCCCGTGGAGCCCGATGTGTAGGGCTGTATGGCGATCGAGTCGGGCGCCGGCTCGAACGCTGTAAACGGTCCGGGATCGAGGAAGCGATCGAACTCCGCGCCGAACTCGACTGCCTTGATATCCGGCGGGCAGAGGCGGCGCAGCGCGCTTTCCGTGAACACAAGCGCGGCGCCGGCGTCCTGCAAAATGTAGATGATGGCGTCGGCAGCGAGCTTGACATTGATCGGCACCGGAATCACGCCGGCACGCATGGCGCCCAGGAGCGCAATCACGAATTCGGAGCGGTTGAGCGACAGGATGCCGATGCGGTCGCCGGGCTTGAGCCCCGCGCGCGCGAGCCCGCGCGCCGCGGCGTTGCAGGCGGCATCGAGCTCCCGGTAGCTGATTTCCCGCGGTGCTGCGGGATCGTAGAGATCGATGATCGCCGGACGCGTTGCATGCGCGTGCTCGGCGAACAGCGATCCGAGATTGCCCGGGTAGCCGCGCGGCTCTGGACTTGGAACTATCACTCAGGCTTCTGTGGTCTGCCGGACCGCCAGGGGACGGATGCGCGATAACGTTTCCGCCATGGCCTCGCGCGCTATCTGCGTATCGTATAGCGCTTGAGCGCGCAGCCAGTAGCCGTCCGAAAGACCGAAATATTGAGCCAGCCGCAGGTCGGTATCGGCAGTAATCGCGCGCTTGCCCGCTACGATCTCGCCAATGCGGCGTTGCGGCACGCCGATCTCCTTGGCAAGCCGGTATTGCGTGATGCCCATCGGCTTCAGGAATTCCTCCAGCAACAGCTCGCCGGGAGTGACAGGGCGAATTTTACGCATGGTCATGTTTCCTTGAATCAGTGATAGTCCACGATCTCCACGTCGAATGCCGCGCCCTTCTCGAAACGGAAGCAGACGCGCCATTGGTCGTTCACGCGTATGCTCCACTGACCTTTACGGTCGCCCTTCAAAGCTTCCAGCCTGTTATGCGGCGGTATACGCAGGTCTTCGATGCGTCCTGCGATGTGAAGCTGGGCGAGCTTCCTGAGCGCCGCGCGTTCGATGTTGGCGAACCGTGCAACGCGTTTGCCGCTGAACAGCGCGGCCGTGTCGCGGCACTTGAACGACTCGATCACCGGAGAATACTAACGTATGGCGTTAGTATCGTCAAGCGATATTACAACCGCCCTCACTCAGCCTGGTATCCGGTATCCCCCTGGGGTCACCGACTCTCTTTGGCGATCTCCTTTGCCGTCGCCTTCAGGAGTTCGATGAACCGCTTGGCGGCGGGGGAGAGGTAGGCGTCCTTTCGATAGATCACCCCGGCGGGGCGGCGCCACGTCATTTCTTTTGCCGGGATTTCGACCAAGCCCAGCCCAGGCGGCTGGTTTTCAAGCCACCAAATCGGCATAAAACACAGCAGATCAGACGCCGCAACCATGCGCAGCTTGAGCAGGGCCGAGCTGAACTCCGCAACAGGTGCGGGAGGGGGGATGCCATGCGCTTCAAACGACTGGTTAAAGCGCTGCCGGACCATAGTGTCGGCAGGCGATAAGGCCCACCGCTGTCTTGCAAGATCCTCGATTGTGAGCTTCTTTCGCCTTGCCAGGGGATGCGTGGCCGATGCTATGACAACGATGTCGTCATAGACCAGCGGCTCCTGAACCAAGCTCTCATCCAGTTGCACGGGCAAGGCCCTGAGGACCAGATCGAGTTCTCCGTCGCGCAGCGCTACCAGCGTGGGGTCGGGCTGGCCCACCGTGATCACCATGGTCACTCGCGGGGCGGTTTTGAACAGCGCCGCAGAAGCGCTTGCCAGCAGAAGTTCCACTGCCGGGCTGGGACCCGTGCCGATTCGCAGGCGGCCCAGCCGCCCTTGCGCAAGGTCCGACACTTCGCGCGCCACATCGTGGAGAGACAGGCGAAGTCCGCGCACGCGGGCCAGGAGGGCATCGCCTTCCGTGGTGAGCTCGACGCCCTTGGAGGTGCGGGTCACGAGCTTCGCCTGCAACGATTTCTCCAGCCGGCGCAGGCTCTTGCTGAGCGCGGTCGGGCTCAATCCCAGCACCTCCGCCGCGCGGCCCAGGTTGTGGTGCTCGGCGACTACGGCGAAATATTCGATGTCCCGCAGCTCCATCGCGTGAACCGGAATTCAGCAGGCAGGGAAAACTGGATGATTGCGGACGGGGGTGCGTAGTGTCAACATGATTTCAAGTCTTCGTAGGCACGCATTCAGGACTCACTCGATCGCGGAGACGTAAAGGAGGAAACATGCTCGCCATTCACGGAACAACGTTCGCAGCCGCGATCGCGGTGGGCGTGGCCGTCGCGGCGCCGCCAAGTCTTGCGCAGGCGCAGCAGAATTTCCCAACCAAGCCGGTCCGCTTCATCGTGGGGCTGGCGCCGGGTGGCGCCCAGGACGCCACCGCGCGTGCCGTTGCCCAGAAGCTCTCCGAAATCTGGGGCCGACAGGTGATCGTGGACAATCGCCCCGGAGCGACGGGGGCGATTGCCGTGGATCTCACTGCGAAGGCGGCCCCGGACGGCTACACGATCTGCCTGATAGGGGCGGGTGCAGCCCTCAATGCGGTCGTCAACCCCAAGCTGCCCTACGACCTCACGCAGGACCTGGCCGCGGTTTCGCAGGCGAGCTCCCTGTTCTATGTGCTCTTCCACAGCCCCTCGGTGCCGGTGAAATCGATCAAGGAGCTGATCGCCTACGCCAAGGCGAACCCGGGCAAGCTCAACTACGGGGTGCCTGGCACTGGCAGCTTGCTGCACTTCGCGGTCGAGATGTTCAGTCACATGACCGGCGCCAAACTGGTCCATGTGCCCTACAAAGGGGGGGCCGCCGCGATCGCCGCCCTGCTGGCCGGCGAAGTCCAGTTAGGAATGGTAAGCCTGATCGCCCTCCGGCCGCACATGCAGTCCGGCCGCCTGCGGCCCCTCGCCATCACCGCGAAGCAGCGCTCCCCCTCTGTGCCGGAGTTGCCGACCATCGCGGAGGCTGGTGTGCCTGGCTACGAGGTGGACCCGTGGTACGGGGTGGTAACCAGCGCCAAGGTATCTTCCGCCATCATCAGGAAACTGAACTTGGGTATCGCCGAGGCGCTGAAGTCGCCCGATGTGGTGCAGCGCCTCGCTGCGGACGGATCCACCCCCGTTGGCTCCAGCTCCGAGGAATTCGGCGCCCATATCAAGTCCGAAATCGCCAAGTGGCGCAAGCTCGTGAAGGACGCGCGGTTGGTGCTGAACTAAGGCGAATAGCGTATCTTTTGGCTAATCAGCAGGCGTGGGTTAGCCTGAACGCGGCTTGATCTCCCGCGAAGCCCTTGCCAGGGAAGCGTGGGGGGAAGTCCAACAGCATCCTGGATTGGGCTGCGGCGGAAGTGACTCAGCTCAAACTTCTACGTAACTGGCGACCGATGCTAGAATGTCGTCCGGTTAACCAGAGTGTATGTCATGGACCGGGTCGGTGTTTTCGAGGCAAAAGCACGATTGTCGGAGCTTGTCGCCAGGGCTGAACGCGGCCAGGAAACGACCATTACACGCAGCGGAAAGGTGGTGGCGCGCCTGGTTCCCGCCGCCAAAGCGCATCGCAAGAATCCCAACGCAGCCGTGATCGACCGAATCACGGCGTTCAGCAAGGCCCTCAAGGTCAAAGGGCGTGTCAGCGTCCGCGATCTAATCGAGGACGGGCGCGAGTAGTGGCTTTCGTGCTGGACGCTTCGGTCGCCGTTGCCTGGTTTGTGCGCAAACAAGCGACGGCCTACACGGACCGGGTACGGTCGATGGCGAAGCGGGAGCCACTGCACGTTCCGGCCGTGTGGAAGCTGGAGGTCGCAAATGCGCTGCTTGTCCTCCAGCGTAGAAGCAACATATCGGAGAAGGCGGCCAAGACGGCTGCCACGCTTGTGGGCGACCTGGTCGTCACGGTGCACCAGGATCGTCTGGCGATCCCGGAGCTGTTGGAGTTCGCCGCCAAGCATGGTCTGTCAGCCTACGATGCGAGTTACCTGGACCTGGCGCTATCCCTGCGCCTTCCGCTGGCGTGCCGCGACGGCCCGCTTCAGCGCGCGCTTCCGGGCGCCGGGGTCCGCCTCGCCTGACGATAGAGCGTGAGGAGGTCAGCGCGTGATAGCGCGAAGGAGCGTTTCCTATCAGCGTCCATCGGCGGCTAATTCTGACGTTCGTTACGGAGTGACGACGACTTTACCAAAAACTTCGCGGTTTTCGATCAGGCGCAGACCCTCGGCGGCGCGCTCGAGCGGCAATACCTCATCAATCACCGGTTTCATCCTGCCTTGCTCGATAAGGTCCATCAGCGCCTTCAAGTTCTCGTCATAGAAGCTGTTCGAGCCGATCACCTTCAATTCGAAGCTCCAGATGTAGCGCAGATCTTCCTTGGGGTCATGGCCCGCCGTGGCGCCGCATACGAGGATCTTTCCACCGCGCTTCACGCATCGTAACGTTGGCGCCCAAGTGTCGCCGCCGGTGAAATTGATCACGACGTCCACGCCGCCGTCGTAGCTGCGACGCTGCGGCTTGCCGTATGTCTCGATCGCCCACTTCGAGAAGTCAACCTCCTTGTAGTTGATGACGTGATCGGCGCCAAGGTCCTTCAGCCGCTGGATCTTGTCAGCGCTGCTCGCGCACGCGATCACTTCGGCGCCGAGCATCTTGGCGAGCAGCACGCAGCCCGTGCCGACCCCGCCGCTCGCGCCGAGGATCAGCACTTTCTCGCCCTTCTGGATGGTATTGTGAGTGATGATCATGCGGTGCGCCGTGCCGTAGGCGACCGGCAGCGACGCGGCCTGTTCAAAGCTGACGCCCTCCGGCATGCGGATCAACTGGTGGGCGGCCACCAGGCACTTTTCGGCGAGTCCGCCGTGCATCATCTCGCCCATCAGCCCTTTCTGCCGGTTGAGCGGATTGACCAGCACGCGGTCGCCTTTCTTCCAGCCGGTGACGCCGGGCCCGGCTTCGACGATCTCGCCGGCCATGTCGAGGCCGATGATCATGGGCATCGGGACTTTGATGCCGGGCATGCCTCGCACCGTGAATACGTCGTGATAATTGAACGAGGTCGCCTTGACCCGGATCACGGCATGACCTTCACTTGCCGTTGGATCGGGAAAATCGGCCACGTACTTGAGTTGCTCGAGGCCGCCGTGCTGATTCAGGACCACTGCTTTCATCGTTTATTCCCCGGTAAGCCGTAAGCGCGGCAGCGTCATTCACTTTCCATGGCGATCGCCAGGTTCATCGCCGATCTGCTGGTGAGTATCGCAGAGAGCACCATGTTGCGCGCAGCTTCGATCTGGTCGCGGCAAATACGCTCGGCGGTGCCGCCATCACCGCGTACGAGCGCCTTCATCAGCGTGCGATGCTCATGCTGCATTTCCTGCGACCGGTTGCGCAAGCCCAGCCCCAGGTGCAGCAGTCGCGTCATTTCGTCGAGCAGCTTTTCGATCGCGTCGGCGAGCCGCGAATTGCCGGCGGCCTGCGCGATTGCGACGTGAAATGCCTTGTTGGCATCGAGGAAACGCGAGATGCTCTTCACGTCGCCGGACTGGTAGCCGGCGCGGCACACCTCATCGAGCGTGCGCAGGCGCTGGGCATCGACCCGGCCGGCAGCCATGCGCGCCGCAGCGGGCTCCAGCATGAGCCGCAGCTCGAACACGTCCTGTATGTCCTTGAGCGTGACCGGCATCACCATGTAGCCGCGGCGCGGGATCGCGCGCACCAGGCCGTCGTGCGCCAGTCTCGAGAGCGCCATGCGCACCGGCGCCTTGCCGAGCTTGTATTGCAGGCACAGCTGCGCTTCCGATATTTCCGCGCCGGGCGCGATGGCGCAGCAGATGATGTCGTGCTTGATGCGCTCGTACGCGCGGTCGGTGAGCAGCGGGATCGTTTTGCTCATGATAGGGAATGCGGTGGCGACGGTCGCGGTTTCGGCCATCGGTTTGATGAAATTCTACGAACCAGCCTTTGACATGTCAATGAAACGGGGCGCGCGGCGGGAACGCTCTCAGCGGTCATCTCATGACTCATTACCGGCATACCGTGCCCGTATAATGGGGCGTCAGTGACTTTTGCGCCGAACATACCGTTCAATCCCGCAGTCTCGTCCCGCCAACAGCGAACATCGTACTATTCACCATTTCCCATTCACGACCCAAAGGAGATGCAATGGAATATCGCAGACTGGGTGCGAGCGGGCTGAAGGTTTCGCAGATCTGCCTCGGCGCGATGATGTTCGGGGAGCATACCGATGCCGCGGCTGCCGCGCGCATTGTCAGATCGGCGTTCGATGCCGGCGTCAACTTCATCGATACGGCCGACACCTATGGCGATGGCGAGTCCGAGCGCATCGTCGGTGGGCTGATCTCAAAGCAGCGCGATCGCTGGGTGCTTGCGACCAAGTTCGCCAACAAGATCGTCGCCGACGATCCGAATTCAGGCGGAGCGGGGCGCAAGTGGATGCTGCAGGCGGTGGCAGGGAGCCTCAGGCGCCTCAAAACCGACTACATCGACGTCTATTATCTGCACCGCGACGACCGCGACACGCCGCTCGATGAGTCGCTGGACACGATGGCTGAGCTGATCCGTTCGGGCAAGGTGCGCTATTTCGGTCTCAGCAACTTCCAGGGCTGGCGCATTGCGGAAGTGGTCGGCCGGTGCCGTAGCATGGGCGTGCCGCCGCCGATCGTGCTGCAACCGTATTACAACGCGCTTTACCGCATCGCCGAAGTCGAGCAGTTCCCGGCCTGCCATTACTACGGCCTTGGCATCGTGCCCTACAGCCCGCTCGCGCGCGGCGTTCTGACCGGCAAGTACATCCCCGGGAAGAAACCGCCCGCGAATTCCCGCGCGGGGCGCAAGGAGCCACGCTTCATGGAAACGGAATTTCGCAAAGGGTCGCTGGAAATCGCGCAGCGGTTGAGGCGGCACGCCGAGAAGAAGGGCATGAAGCCCGTGCACTTTGCGCTCAACTGGGTGCTCAACAACGCGCTGGTCACCTCGGTGCTGGCCGGGCCGCGCACTTACGGGCAATGGCGGGAATATCTCGCTGCGCTCGACTGCAGATTTGATGCCGAGGACGAGATGCTGGTGGAACGGCTGGTGGCGCGTGGTCATCCCTCGACGCCGGGTTACACTGATCCCAAGCATCCGGTCACCGGCCGGGTTCCGCGCCGGTAAATCGGCGGCGCCGTTCTCATGTTCAGCGGTATGGCACTGCCGTTCAAGTAGCCGGAATCATGCCGGAAGCATTGAATTCAAGAACCTGGACAACGTGCTGCTGCTCAGGCTGTTGGGGGCGCTCATCATCAGCTTCGCCATTTACGTGCTGGCGGTTCAACATGTCGGGCTGCCGCAGATTCGCTGTTCCGGCAAATGGGCGCTGCCCGTGGGCTTCGTCGGCGCGGCGATAGATACCATGTTCGGTGGCGGCGGGGGGACCCTGGTGGTGATTTACATGCACATGCGGGGGATCGGCAAAACGCAGTTCCGCGCCACCGTGGCGACGCTGTGGTTCTTTGAGATGATCGCGCGCCTTGCCGGCTATACGCTGTCCGGCTTCTACACGCTGTCGACGCTGCTGTTGGCGGTGCTGATGCTGCCCGTGGTGTGGGCCGGAACGGCCGTGGGCGAGCACATCAGCAACCGCATCAGCCAGGACACGTTCTCAAGAGTGCTGGCCGTGATGCTGCTTCTGAGCGGCGTCAGCCTATTGGTGAAATGATGGCATCGACGTTTTGCTGCGGCGGCAATGAAAAAGGAGCGCCCGCTGATTCCGGACGCAGCAACGCGACAGGGGTTATTTCAGGAAGATGACGGCCGGAAAGGTGGCGACGGCGAGCACCAGCACGATCCATTCCAGGTTGTTGCGCTTGAGCCAGCCGGTGAAGTGCAGGACCAGTATGGTGATCGCGATGACGTAAAAGGCATAGAAAGGCATCAATCTTCTCCCGTGATGCGGCCTGGCGTAAGGATAAACCAAATTGGTGTGCCGTGACAGGGGGAATTGCATTTTCTGCCGCCGCGCGCAAGCTAGAACCTATCTCAATAATAGACGCGTGATGCGTTGTGGCCAAAACGCGATGAATGCTAGGAGCGGGGTGCAGGCAATATCGCGAATATTGGCAAGCCGCGCGACAACGCAGGCGCGCGTTTTGGCCTCAACCCGAAGGGACGGGGCGAGTTTGGGCGCCCTTCGTTGTCCCTCCCCCTTGCAATACTCGCGGTATTGCTGCGGGTTCGCTCCTAGAATAGCATCCCAAATCGCCGCCGTCGCACACGTGCCTATTATTGAGATAGGTTCCAGCATGATGGTGCGCGCGGAAACGGTTGCGCGTGGTAATGTTGGCGGTGTCGGAACTATGGCGGACTTCAGTTAAACGCGGGAGCAGGCATGCCGTTCATTCTGGCCTTGGACGCGGGCACCACGAGCGCGCGGGCGATCGTCTTCGACCACGCGGGCGCCATCAGGTCGGTGGCGCAGAGGGAGTTCACGCAGATCTATCCGCAGCCGGGTTGGGTCGAGCACGACCCGAATGAGATCTGGGCGGCGCAGATCGCGGTGGCGTCGGAGGCGATGGCGCGCGCCGGAATTCATGCCCGGGATGTCGCCGCCATCGGCATCACCAATCAGCGCGAGACCACCGTCGTGTGGGATCGCGTGACCGGCGAGCCGGTGTGCAATGCCATCGTCTGGCAGGACCGCCGCACCGCCGGTTACTGCGATCAACTCAGGGCCGACGGTCGCGAGTCTGCCATCACGGGCAAGACCGGGCTCGTCCTCGACGCCTATTTTTCGGGCACCAAATTCAAGTGGATACTGAACAACATTCCCGCGGCGCGCGACAAGGCCGCACACGGCCGTCTCGCTTTCGGCACCATCGACACCTGGCTCATCTGGAAGCTCTCCGGCGGCGCGCACTTCACGGATCCAAGCAATGCTTCGCGTACACTGCTCTTCAACATCCATACGGGAGAATGGGATGAGGAACTGCTCGACTTGTTCGGTGTGCCTCGCCGCGTGCTCCCGGAAGTTTGCCCGTCGAGCGCTGTGGTTGCGGAAACGGCAGCCGATCTGTTCGCCGCACGCATCCCGATCGCCGGCATCGCCGGCGACCAGCAGGCAGCGCTGTTCGGCCAGCGTTGTGTCCTTCCGGGCATGGTCAAGAATACCTACGGTACCGGCTGCTTCATGCTGATGCACACCGGGGAGCGGCCCATGGCGTCGCGCAACAAGCTTTTGACGACTGCTGCGTGCGGAAGCGGCATGTGCCGCGAGTACGCGCTCGAAGGCAGCGTTTTTGTCGCGGGCGCCGTCGTGCAATGGCTGCGTGACGGGCTCGGTATCATCAAGTCGTCGGCTGACGTCGAGCGGCTTGCCGCAACCGTTTCCGACAATGGTGATGTGTATTTCGTGCCAGCCTTCACCGGCGCGGGCAGCCCGCACTGGGATCCGTACGCGCGCGGGATGATCCATGGACTGACACGGGGCGCGACCGCCGGGCACATCGCGCGCGCGGCGCTGGAAAGCATCGCCTATCAGACTGCCGATGTGCTGTGCGCGATGGAAGCGGATTCCGGAATCAGGCTTGCGGAGATGCGGGTCGACGGCGGCGCGGCGCGCAACGATATGCTGATGCAGTTTCAGGCCGATCTTCTCGGCGTGCCTGTGGTGCGGCCTAAGGTTACCGAAACGACCGCGCTGGGCGCGGCTTATCTGGCCGGACTTGCTGTCGGTTACTGGAATGACGGGCCGGAGATTACGGCACAGTGGCGGGCGGAGCGCCGGTTCGAGCCCGGGATGGACCGCGCACATGCGGAGGCGCTGATGGCCGGGTGGCGCAAGGCGGTCGAACGCGCCAAGAACTGGGCGGAGCAATAAGGAACGTGAGAGCGTGAGAGCGTTAGGGCGGGAGTGCGACAGATTCCGTGAGGGCGTCAGGGTGTTAGCGCGTGAAAGCGAGGCAGGGTTTTCTGTCGATTTCCCGACCTCCCGACTTCACGATCTCCCGGCTTCTCGGAGTTTCGACCTCACGATCTCCCGGAATCACGGGAAGGGAACAGGATGGCGCGGGTAGGGGTGATCGGCGGCGGAGCTTTCGGCACGGCGATGGCGTGCGTGATACGCCGCTCGGGCCATGACACCGTAATCTGGGCGCGCGAGCGCGAAGTTGTCGCTGCGATCAACACCGACGGGGTGAATCCGGTTTTCCTGCCGGGCCTGCGCGTGCTGCCGGGCATCGTCGCCACGAATGATCTCGCTGTCGCGGTGGCGGACGCCGACTTCCTGCTGCTCGCGCCCCCGGCGCAGCATATGCGCGCCGTCACGACCCAGCTGCGCCCGTTTCTCGAGGACGGCACGCCCGTGGTGACCTGCTCGAAAGGCATCGAGCGCAGCACCCGCGCCCTCATGTCGCAGGTCATCGCCGAGACACTGCCCGGCGCGCCGGTGGCGGTCCTGTCCGGGCCTTCTTTCGCGCACGATATCGCGGTGGACCAACCGGTCGGGGTCACCCTTGCTTGCGCCGACCTTGCCCTCGGCGAGCAGCTCGCGCAGATGATCGGGACGCCGCGTTTCCGAACCTATCTCTCGGACGACGTGACCGGCGCGCTCGTCGGCGGCGTGCTCAAGAACGTGATCGCCATCGCCTGTGGAGTCGCGATGGGCAGGAAGCTCGGCGAAAGCGCGCGCGCGACACTTTTTGCGCGCGGCCTGGCCGAAATGGCGCGTCTCGGCGTCGCCATGGGCGCGCGGCTCGAAACCTTCATGGGACTTTCGGGGGCGGGTGACCTGAGCCTGAGCTGCAACAGCCGGAACTCGCGCAATACCTCGCTCGGCATCGCGCTCGGCGAAGGCCGCCAGTTGCACGATATACTGCGGGAACGCGTGACCGTCCAGGAGGGCGTTCACTCCGCCGAGTCGGTCGTAGTGCTCGCCAGGCGTCATGATGTTGACATGCCGATCGTAATGGCGGTGGACCAGGTCCTGAACCATGACGCCAGCGTGGAAGAGGCCATTGCGCGTTTGCTCGCGCATCCTTACCATTTCGACCGCGTTACCGGCAAGTGAAATGGGGGCGGGAGTTTGATCTGTGTCAAGCTTCGGAGCACCGGGTAGTGCAGGATATGGGAACCGGGGCTGAATGCCCCCTGAAAGGAGACCATCATGGTCAGGTTTAAATGCTGGAAGCTGTTCGGAGTGGCGCTGGTATCGCTGTTCGCGAGCGGGGCGCCGGTGTCGGCGCAGCCGATCGAGAACGAGTTGGTGCTCATCACGCCGGTGGCGAGGACGCTCACCGACCCGGCGCTGGCGGATTTCGCCAAGTACGCGAAGGAAAGATGGAACATCGATGTGAAAACGAGTTCCCTGGCGGCTGGCACGCCGGTAGCCTACGGCCGCATCGTCGAGTGGAAAGGACGGCCCGACGCCGACATCTTCTGGGGCGGGGAAAGCGCGCTCTTCGACAAGCTCGCGGAGCAGAATCTGTTGGCGAAGCTCGATTTGCCGAGGAGCGTGGTCGACTCGATTCCGGCGAGCATCGGCAAACCCAAGCCCATCCCGCTCAAGGATCCCAAGGGATTCTGGATAGGCACCGTGCTCGAGCCGTACGGTCTCGTGTATCACCCCAAAGTGCTTGCCCGCCTCGGGGTGCCGGAACCCAAGGACTGGGACGACCTGCTGCATCCCAAGCTGAAAGGAAACGTCGCGCAATGCGCGCCGACGCGCTCTTCGAGCAGCCACGCGACCTACGAGGTGATTTTGCAGCGCGACGGCGACGACAAGGGCTGGGCGTGGTTGAAGCGCCTCGCCGGGAATACGGGCATCTTCACCGCGCGCAGCCGTGACGTGCCTTCGGTCGTGGCGAGGGGCGAGTTCGCTGCCGGATTCGCGGTGCCGAGCTACATGGCATTCGAGGACCGCCTCGCCGGCTACGAAATCAAGTTCGTGGCGCCGAAGACCGCATGGATCACGCCCGAGCCGATCGGTATCCTCGCGGGCTCCAAGCGCCCCAAAGCGGCGCTCGCGTTCATCGAGTTCATGCTGTCCGAGCGCGGGCAGAGGGTGGCCATGGAACGGGGCGTGTTTCCGATCACGCCGAAGTACCGCGTCCAGGGCAAGCCCGGCTCGCACGCGGAAATGGCGGTCGAATTCACCGGCGGCATCCGCTCCTATTTCGACGTCGAAGTCGTCAATATCTACGACGATGATGTTGCCCAGAAGCGCTACGAGCAGGTCAATTCGCAGTACCGCAAGGAGATCGAGTCCGTCGCGGAAGAATTGAAGAGGAAGTAGTAGCACCCTGTCGGACTTGACGCTCCGACAGGCTGCTAAAGCAAAACCGCCTGAGGATCTGGAATGAGACTTGACCAATCGACCACTCCCCGCTCGCTATTGGAGGCGTTGATTGAGTTGAGGTCGCATCTTCACCTTCTTTTTCTGTTGTCTTCTTGCGGGCGGTTTTGCGTAAGGAATTTGCCGGAACCAGGTCCGGCAAATTCCTAGTTATGCGCATCGCGGTCGAGAATCTCACGAAGCGCTTCGGAACGCTGGCGGTGGTCAGCGGGGTCAGCCTGTCCGTTGAGGATGGTGAGATGTTCACCCTCCTGGGTCCTTCGGGATGCGGCAAGACCACGCTGCTCCGGCTGGTCGCCGGTTTCTACATCCCCGACGAGGGGGAGGTCCGGTTTGGCGACCGCGTGGTCAACGCGGTGCCCCCGCACGAGCGGGGCATCGGCATGGTGTTCCAGAACTATGCCCTGTGGCCGCACATGACGGTTTTTGAGAACGTTTCCTACGGCCTGAAGCTGCGCAAGATTGCCTCGTCCGAGATCGCCGAGCGGGTTCGGGCCGTGCTCGACAAGGTGAAGCTCTCCGGCCTGGGAGATCGTTATCCCGGTCAGTTGTCGGGCGGCCAGCAGCAGCGCGTGGCGCTGGCGCGCGCGCTCGTGTTGAATCCCCAGATTCTGCTGCTTGACGAGCCGCTCTCCAACCTCGACGCGAAAGTCCGCGTGCAGGTGCGCGCGGAGATCCGCAAGCTGCAGAAAGATCTCGGGATCACCACGATCTACGTGACCCATGACCAGGAGGAGGCGCTGACGCTGTCGGACCGCATCGCCGTCTTCAATCAGGGCAAGGTATTCCAGATCGGGCCGCCCAAGGATCTCTACGAGCGGCCGGCCAACCGTTTTGTCGCCGACTTCATCGGCATCAACAATCTCGTCGACGGCACAGTGCGGGCGATCGAGGGCCCGCTTCGGACCGTGCGCGTGGAAACCGCGGTCGGCGAGATTTCCGCGATATACGACGAACGGCTGAGCGTGGGCGGCCGGTGCGTGATTTGCCTACGCCCCGAAAACGCCGCGGTGGATGGCCAGACCGGCGGCGAACGCAATCACCTCAAGGGCAAGATCACCTTCGCCGCCTACCTCGGCAACACGCTGCGCTACGACGTTGACCTTGGGAACGGCATCACATTCAAGGCCGACATCGGCGACCCGTGGCATCACGAGCAGTTCGCAATGGGCACTCCGGTCACCCTGAGTTGCTCGATCGCCAGCACGCTGGCGATTCCGGCCGATTGACCCGCATGGCCATGGCGCAAACCGCCGCACTCGCGGCCCGGGGACCCCGCACCCCGGTGATCTCCCTGATCGGGTTCGGCCTGATCTGGGCGTTCCTGATCCTCTTCGTTCTCTACCCGCTGACGCGGATCTTCTACGACGCCTTCACCAACGAGGCTGCCCAGTTCACCCTCGCGAACTTCTACGAGTTCTTCACTGACCGCTACTACCTGCGCTCGCTCTGGAACTCGCTGGTGCTGGGCGTCGCCGCGGTCGTCACGACCTCAGTGATCGGGATCGCGGTTGCGTTCCTCATCATCCGCTACGATTTTCCCTACCGGAATCTCTTTGCGTATCTCACGATGCTGCCGATGATCCTGCCGCCGCTGGTCGGCGTGCTCG
>MERI01000214.1 GCA_001772005.1 Betaproteobacteria bacterium RIFCSPLOWO2_12_FULL_62_58
CGCGGCTCGCCGGCGCCGAACAAATTCGAAACGCAGCGCCCGCACAACTGCGGATGATCGGCATCGGCGCCGACGTCGGCGCGGTAATGCCAGCAGCGCTCGCACTTGGGATGCGGGCTGGCGTGGACCTTGACGCTGACATCGGCAAGCGCGGTTGGCGCCGCGTCACCGGGCTCGTGCTCGACCAGACGCGCCTGGGAGGTGATGAAGACGAAGCGCAGGTCGTCGGCGAACGAGCGCAGAAATTCGTGGTTTTCGCCGCCGGCGTGGAGTTCGACCTCGCCGGCAAGCGAAGAGCCGATCTTCTCTTCCACCCGCAACGCTTCGAGTTCTTTCTGCACGTCGGATCTCAACGCGCGCAGTTTCTGCCAGCGCGCCCGCAACACTTCCGCGTCACGCGGCTGGCGGAATTCATACCAGGTCTGCTCGAACACGCTCGCGTCGTCTCCGTTCAGGGTTTCCCATGCTTCCTGCGCAGTGAAGGACAGGATGGGCGCGAGCAGCCGCGTGAGACTCTGGGTGATGTGATAGAGCGCATTCTGGGCCGAACGGCGTACGCGGGAGGCCGCCGGAGCGGTGTAGAGCCGGTCCTTGAGGATGTCGAGATAAAAGCCGCCCAGGTCTTCCGAGCAGAACGTCTGCAGCTTCTGCGCGACGACGTGGAATTCGTAGTTGCCGTAATGACCGGCGGCGGCCGGCTGTTTCGCGCCGGGTTCCGACGGCGTGAGCGCCTGTTGCAGATCGCAAGTCATCACCCAGGCGTAGCGGTCGATCTCGAGCCAGTCGTCGACCGGCAGCGCGTCGCGCGCCAGGTCGAAGTCGGCGAGGTTGGCAAGCAGGAAGCGCAGCGTGTTGCGGATGCGACGATACGACTCGACGACACGCTTCAGGATTTCCTTCGAGATCGAAAGCTCCCCGGAATAATCGGTCGCCGCCACCCACAGCCGCAGGATGTCGGCGCCGAGTTCGACCATCACCTCCTGCGGCACGATCACGTTGCCTTTGGACTTGCTCATCTTGTGGCCGTGGCCGTCGACGGTGAAGCCGTGCGTAAGCAGCCCCTCGTAGGGAGCGCGGCCGTCGATCGCGCACGCGGTCAGGAGCGACGACTGAAACCAGCCGCGGTGCTGGTCCGAGCCTTCCAGATAAAGATCGGCGGGAAATCCCAGTTCCTCCCGGCTGCGCAGTATGCTCGCATGGGTGGTTCCGGAGTCGAACCACACGTCGAGCGTGTCCGGTACCTTGCGATAGTGCCGCGCATCGGCACCCAGCAACTCGGAGGCATCGAGCCTGAACCAGGCCTCGATGCCGCCCTGCTCGACACGCCTGGCGACCTGCTCGATCAAAGCGAGCGTGCGTGGATGCAGCTCGCCGGTCTCGCGGTGCACGAACAGCGCCATCGGCACGCCCCAGTTGCGCTGGCGCGATACGCACCAGTCCGGGCGGTGCCGGATCATGCCCTCGAGCCGGGCGCGCCCCCACGCCGGAAAGAACGAGGTCGCGTCAATCGCCTTCAGCGCAATGCTGCGGAGCGTTTCACCCTGACCGCTGACCGCTGACCGCTGACCGCTCACTTCATCCATCCCGATGAACCACTGGCTCGTGGCGCGGAAAATGACCGGCGTCTTGTGGCGCCAGCAATGCGGGTAACTGTGCTGGAATTTTTCGTGATGCAGCAGCCGTCCGTTCTTGCGCAGCGCATCGACGACCACATCATTCGCCTTCCACACCGAAAAACCGCCGACGAGCGGAGTCTTGTCGTAGAAACGGCCGTCGTCGCCGACCGGATTTTCGACCGGCAGCTGGTACCTGGCGCCAACCACGTAGTCCTCCAGGCCGTGCGCCGGCGCGGTGTGCACCAGCCCCGTGCCGGTGTCGAGCGTCACGTGCTCGCCGGCGATCAGCGGCACCTGCTTGTCGTAGAACGGGTGCTTGAGACGGAGATGCTCGAGCGCTGCTCCCTTGACGGTCGCGATCACCTTTCCCGACTCGAGTCCATAACGCTTGAGGCAGGCCTGCGCCAGATCTTCCGCCAGGATCAACAAGCCTTTTTCGGTCTGCGCCAGCGCATAGTTGAAATCGGGATGGACGCTCACCGCCTCGTTGGCCGGCAGCGTCCACGGCGTGGTGGTCCAGATCACCGCGAACGCGGCCCGATCGATCGTTGCTACGCCCGCCGCGCGCGCCAGCGCCGCGCCGTCCGCCACCGCAAACGCGACATCGATTGCGGGCGAGGTGCGGTCCTCGTACTCGACTTCGGCCTCGGCGAGCGCGGATCCGCAGTCGACGCACCAGTGCACCGGCTTGCTGCCCCGATAGAGGTAGCCGCGCTCGTAAATCCTGCCGAGCGCCCGGATGATGTCGGCTTCCGTCCTGAAATTCATCGTGAGGTACGGCTGCTCCCAATCGCCCAGAACGCCGAGGCGGATGAAATCCTTCTTCTGCCGCTCCACCTGCTCGGCGGCGAAGGCGCGGCAGAGTTCGCGCACCTTGTCCGGCGCGATGTTCTTGCCGTGCAGCTTCTCGACCTGATGCTCGATCGGCAGCCCGTGGCAGTCCCAGCCCGGCACATACGGCGCGTCGAACCCCGACAGCGTCTTGCTCTTGACGATGATGTCCTTGAGGATCTTGTTGACGGCGTGGCCGATGTGGATATCGCCGTTGGCGTACGGCGGACCGTCGTGCAGCACGAACCGGGGACGCCCGCGACTCGCTTTGCGGATGCGGTCGTAGAATTTGCGCTCCTGCCAGCGCTCGAGCATCAGCGGTTCGCGCTTGGCGAGATCCCCGCGCATCGGGAACGGCGTGCCGGGGAGATTGAGCGTTTTCTTGTAATCAGCCATTTCTAAAACTCTCTAACCGCAAAGGCGCAAAGATATCGCAAAGGAACTTATGGTTCTTCGGGGTCTTCCGTGGGTAGTTGTCTCTAACGCGCTTGGTCACCCACCAGTCAAAACCACTGACCCCGCTTACATCTGTCATTCCCGCGCAGGCGGGAATCCATAGGACGCCTGCTCGATGAGTCCGTCTCACCTTTCGGTGTTGCCAAATTCGTTTCATGATGTCCGATGTAATTCCAACATAACGCGCCCCGTAGTACTCACTGACGAGAATGCCGACGTAGTATGCCTTGTTCACCCCCATATGGATTCCCGCCTGCGCGGGAATGACACCCGCGAAGAAGTCTGAAGCTCCTAAATTACTTCGCGTTTTCTTTGCGCCTTGGCGCCTCTGCGGTTAAGAAGTAGCGTTTTGCGTTTTCCACATCGAGCGCGATCTGGCGCGTGAGCGTGGCGAGGTCGGCGTACTTCTCCTCGTCGCGGAACTTGCGCAGGAAGTCGACGCGCAGGTGCCGGCCGTAAAGCGCGCCGTCGTAATCGAGCAGATGCACTTCCAGCACCGGCTGACCCTGCTGTCTTACCGTCGGTCGCACGCCGAGGCTCGCCACGCCGCGCAGCGGTTGATTGCCCACGCCGGCGACTTCGACAGCGAAGATGCCGGTGAGCGGCGGCCGGTTGTGCTTCATCTGCACGTTGGCGGTCGGGAAGCCGAGCTTGCGTCCGAGCCCGTCGCCGCGCACGACGCGCCCGCTGATGCTGTAGGAGCGGCCGAGAAGCCGCGCGGCGCGCGCCACATCGCCGGCCGCTAGCGCCGTGCGCACTGCGGTGCTGGAAACGCGCTCCCCGTCGAGTATGACGCTCGCCATCGCCTCGACCTCGAAGCCGAGCCGCCCCGCGGCCTGTTTCAGCATCACGAAATCGCCCGCACGCCGCGCGCCGAAGCGAAAGTCGTCACCCACCAGCAGCCAGCGCACGGCCAGGCTCTTGACCAGGATGCGCTCGATGAAATCCTGCGCCGTGATCCGCGCGAATTCGTAGTTGAACCGGCACACGTGCGTGCGTTCCACGCCGTGTGCCGCCAGCAATTCGAGCTTTTCGCGCATTGACGTGAGCCGCGTCGGTGCCTGATCCGGCGCAAAAAACTCGCGCGGGTGCGGCTCGAAGGTCATTACGCAAGGGGGAATGCCGCGGCGCTCCGCCGCCTGGCGCAACTGGCCGAGCATGGCGAGGTGGCCGAGGTGGATACCGTCAAAATTGCCGATGGTGAGCGCGACCGGGGACTCTGCGGCAGCCGGGATGCCGCGACGGATAAGCATGCCTCAACCAAGCTTAAAAGCTTGAATTGTAGCGTATTTTATCGCAGCGGGTCCAGACGATTCACTGTTCAGAGATAGTCGTAGTCAGGTTGCCGCATTCGGCGGCTACCTGACCTGCCTGCGCCCCGGGCGCGGCAGCCGCATCGGCGGCTACCTGACACCAAATGGATGTCGGGGAACGCCGCACGTACCCCGACCTACATCTACCCTCAACACGAACGGCATTACCGCGACTTATTCAACATTCTGCTAACGCCCCTTGAATGGGACGGAATATTTCGCGAGTTACGCTGTTGCCGATAAGGACGGGGTTGTGGGTTCTTCAGTAGCGGCGAGGAGGGCCGAGGCAAACACCTCGCCGAGCATGATTACCGCGGGACCGCTGATGCCGAGTTCTGCTGCGCGCGCGAGTTCGCACAGCGGCATCGTGAAGCGCCGCGCCTCGGCAAGCGATGCGTTTTCCACGATCGCAGCCGGCGTGTCGCGGGGCACGCCGCGCGCAATCAGCGTCGCGGCAATTTCGGCGGCCTGGCCCGCTCCCATATAGATCACCGCAGTATCCGCAGCGGCGACGTTCTTTGCCCAATCGTGCTCCGCTTTGCCCGCGCCGACGCGAGCGGTGACGAAAGCGACGTTGCGGGCGATGCCGCGCCGGGTGAGAGAAACACCGAGTTCGGCGCTCGCCGCGAGCGCGGCGGTAACGCCGGGCACAACCTCGTATTCGATGTCAGCCGCCCGCAACGCCGCGATTTCTTCATGCGCGCGGCCAAACAGCATGGGGTCGCCGCCTTTGAGCCGCACCACTGTGTGGTACTTGCGCGCGGCGTCGACCAGGCGCTTGTTGATGAACTGCTGTACCGTTGAATGCCGGCCGCAGCGCTTGCCGACCGCAATCTTCTCCGCGCGCGCGGCGAGCGCCAGCGTGCCGGGACGGACCAGCGCGTCGTGGAACACGATGTCGGCACGCTTGAGAATTTCCGCACCGCGCAAGGTGATGAGATCCGGCGCGCCGGGTCCGGCGCCCACGAGATAGACCTTGCCGGGAATGCTTCGCATTGCCCGAGGAGTTTGTCGGACGTTCATCCGACAAACTCCTTAATGCAGGACCGCCTGCAAGAAATCGCCAAGGAAAGACCACGGGCCCATGAAACCGACCCAGCTACCGTTTCCAACGGTGGGAGAATGGAGATGACTGAGTTTCGATTCACGTACCGCCCTTAATCGGTTTTCCTTAAGGAATTTGTCTGACGAAAGTCCGACAAATTCCTCCTAAGACCACTCCATGCCGTCGGGCGAGGCGAGCGCGCGGCGGCGGAACAGCGGCAGCGGACGCTCGACCGACGCCTGATAAGCCTCGGTGAAGTCGTCGAAGGCGGCGAGCGCATCCTGCGGATCCTGATCGTCGCGCAAGGCGAACGCATCGAACCCGCAGCCAGCCATGAAAGACAGGTGATCGCGCAGCACGTCGCCGATTGCGCGCAGTTCACCCTTGTAGCCGTAGCGCTCGCGCAGCAGCCGCGCGGTCGAGTAACCGCGCCCGTCGCCAAACTTCGGGAAGTTCACCGCGACCACCCCGAACAGCCCGACGTCATCGGCGATCGCGGCCGGGTCCTCACTCGGCTCGAGCCGCACGCCGAGGCGTCCCGCGCGTGTCAGCAGTTGCGCGCGCTGCGCCTGCCACAGCGCAAGCGGCACGATCACATCGCCCGCGGCCGGCGCCTCGGTCGCGTCCGGCTCAAGCAGCCGCCAGTTGTCGGCGACGATGCGACGCTCTTTGATCAGCGTTGCCATATACATACTCCTTGAAAGGTTCGATGCCGATACGGCGCACGACGTCGATGAAGCGCTCGTGCTCGCTGTCGCGATGCGTGAGGTAGCACTCGATCAGGCGCTCGATCACGTCGGGCACGTCGTCCCGCGCGAACGAGGGCCCGATCACCTTGCCGAGCGCCGCACCTCCCCCGCCGCTTTGCGGCACCCCCTCCTTACCAAGGAGGGGGAAGGGGGTGGTTCCCTGGTTGCCGCCGATCTCGATCTGGTACCACTCCTCGCCGTTCTTGTCCACGCCGAGAATGCCGATGTGTCCGACGTGGTGGTGCCCGCACGCGTTCATGCAGCCGGAGATGTTGAGGTCGAGTTCGCCGATGTCGTGGAGGTAATCGAGGTCGTCGAAACGGCGCTGGATCGCCTCGGCCACCGGGATCGACACCGCGTTGGCGAGCGAGCAGAAATCGCCGCCCGGGCAGCAGATGATGTTGGTCAGCAGGCCGATGTTCGGCGTGGCGAGCCCGAGCGAGCGCGCCTCCCGCCACAGCGCGCGCAGGTCCGAGAGGCGCACGTCGGCGAGGATCAGATTCTGCTCGTGGGAGACGCGCAACTCCTCGAACGAATAGCGGTCCGCGAGATCCGCGATCCGGTCCATCTGCTCCGCCGTGACGTCGCCCGGCGCCACGCCGGTTTTCTTGAGCGACAAGGTCACGGCCGCGTAGCCCGGCACCTTGTGCGGATCGACGTTGCGCCGGTGCCAGTTGGCGAACGCGCGGTCCGCGGCAAGCGCCGCTTCAAGGCCGGCGTCGGTGGCGGGCAGCCGCGCGTAACTCGGGCGCGTGAAGCGGGCGTCGATCCTCGTGATCTCCTCTGAAATCAGGGTCGCCGGGCCATCCTTCAGGTGCCGCCACTCGGCCTCGACTTCCTCACGGAACTTCTCCGGTCCGCGCTCCTTCATCAGGATCTTGATGCGCGCCTTGTGGATGTTGTCGCGACGGCCGTGGCGGTTGTATACGCGCAAGATCGCGTCGAGGTAGGTCAACAGGTGCCGCCACGGCAGGAATTCCCGGATAACATGGCCGATGATCGGCGTGCGGCCGAGCCCGCCGCCGACCAGCACGCGGAATCCCACCTCTCCGTTCGCGTCCCGCACCGCGTGCAGCCCGATGTCGTGGACCTGGGTCGCGGCGCGGTCGGCTAAAGCACCGTTCACCGCGATCTTGAACTTGCGCGGCAAGTAGCTGAATTCGGGGTTGAACGTCGACCACTGCCGGATCACCTCGCACCAGACGAACGAATCGACGATCTCGTCCCGGGCAACGCCGGCAAAGTGGTCGGTGGTGATGTTGCGTACGGAGTTGCCGCTGGTCTGAATCGCGTGCATCTGCACCGTCGCGAGTTCGGCCAGGATCTCGGGCACGTCCTCGAGCTTCGGCCAGTTGAACTGGATATTCTGGCGCGTCGAGAAATGGCCGTAGCCGCGGTCGTAAGTGCCCGCGATGTGCGCGAGCATTCTGAGCTGGCGCGAGGCGAGGAGCCCGTACGGGATGGCGACCCGCAGCATCGGCGCATGCTTCTGGATATACAGGCCGTTGCGCAGGCGCAGCGCCCGGAATTCATCCTCGGAGAGCTTGCCCGCGAGGAAACGCCGCGTCTGGTCGCGATACTGGGCGACTCGTTCGTCCACCAGTCGTTGATCGATCTCGTCGTAGAGGTACATCGCACGCCCGTCGTGTTAAGCCATTGACCTGCATGGTAACAATGCATGCTTATCTTTCAAAAGAATATCGTGTTAGAATTTAATAACTATTAATGCTTTGCAGTTAAGTAAATGAAAATACAGCAATTACGTTATTTGTGCGAGGTGGCAAAGCGCGGCTTGAACCTATCCGAGGCGGCTGCGGCGCTCCATACCTCGCAACCCGGGATCAGCAAGCAAATTCGGCTGCTCGAGGACGAACTCGGGGTGCAAATCCTGGTGCGCCACGGCAAGCGCGTGGTCGACGTTACCGAACCGGGACGCGTCATCCTCGACATCGCCGAGCGCATCCTCAAGGACACGGAAAATCTGAAGCAGGTCGGACGCGAATTCGGAGCCGAGGACAGCGGGTCGCTCGCCATCGCCACCACGCATACCCAGGCGCGTTATGCGCTGCCGCCGGTGATCCAGCGCTTCATCCAGCGTTATCCCAAAGTGCGCCTTTCGCTGCGCGAAGGCAGCCCCCAGCAGATTTCGGAACTGATGCTGTCGGGAGAGGCTGACATCGCGATCATCACGGAGGCCTACGAGCAGTACCAAACGCTCGTCACTCTGCCGTGCTATCAGTGGAACCGCTGCGTGATCACCCCGCTCCAGCACCCGCTGCTCAAGGAAACGCAGCTTACGCTGGACGCGATCGCCCGCTATCCGATCATCACCTACGACTTTGCCTTCAGCGGCGACTCGCCGATCAAGCGCGCGTTCGACGCGCGCGGCATCAAGCCCAACGTCGCGCTGACGGCGATCGATGCCGACGTGATCAAGGCGTACGTCGAGCTGGGCATGGGCGTCGGCATCCTCGCCAAAATGGCGTTCGATCCGGCCCGCGATTTCGGCTTGCGGCTGGTCGATGCGAGCCATTTGTTCGAGCCGAGCACCACGCGCATCGGCATCCGCCGCCACGCCTATCTGCGCGGTTATGTCTACGATTTCATCGAGATGTTCGCCCCGCACCTCACGCGCCGCGTGATCGAGGCGACGATGCGCGGTGAGGGATCGGACTACGAACTGTAGGGAACTCCCGTTAGGCCACCAGGCGCCGGCGCAGCCAGGCGCTCGCGCCATCGACGATCGCCACTAACACCAGCATGGCAATAATCACCGTCAGCGCCTGTCTTTGCTGGAACAGACTGAGCGAGAAATAAAGCATCTGGCCGAGCCCGCCGGCGCCGACCACGCCGAGGATCGCCGCCATGCGGATATTGATTTCCCAGCGGTAGAGCGAATAGGCGACGAGCTGCGGCACGACGTTCGGCATCGTGCCATACAGGAATGCGAGCGTGGCGCGGCTGCCGGAAAGCTGCAGCGCCTGCGTGGGTTCGGGCGGCGTGTTTTCCAGCGTCTCCGCGAACAGGCGTCCAATCACCCCCGCTGTGTGCAAAGCGAGCGCGAGCGTGCCTGAAAACGGCCCCAGCCCTGCGGCCATGACCATCAGTGCCGCCCATACCAGTTCGGGAATCGAGCGCAGAAAATTGAGTATCAGGCGCGCGACGGCACGCGCAACGACGCCGAAGCGGCCGGCTGCGGGCGGCGCCAGGAGCAGTCCCAGCACTGCGGCAAGCGCGGTACCGATCGCTGAAATCGCGATGGTTTCGAGCGTGCCGTAACCGATACGCGCCAAGTACTCGGCGGATAAATCGGGCGGGAAAAACGATACGAGGTATTTCCACATCTGCGCTCGCGCATCGGCGGTAAGCAGCAAACCGAGATCGAGCGACAGGAACGCAAAGCTCACCCACGTGACAACAATCAGCACGGCGACCACCAGCCAGTGCACGGGCTTCATGCGGTCACCTTTCTGAGAAATGCGCTGATGGCATCGGCGAGCACCACCAGCAGAAAGAAAGTGAGCAGAATCGTGCTGACCTCGCCACCGTTCAGCATGCGCATCGACAATTCCATCTGCTGCCCCAGACCACCGGCGCCGACGAAGCCCATGATGACCGAGGCGCGCACCGCGCACTCCCAGCGGTAAACCGTATACGAAACCAATTCTGGAAGCGCTACCGGCCACATGCCGTAAAAAAAGGTGGCCAGGCGACCGCCGCCCGCTTCCAGCAAGGCTTCGGTCGGGCGGGTGTCGCCCGATTCCAGGATTTCCGAGTAGACCTTGCCCAGCATGCCGCCATAGGTCACGCCGATCGCCAACACGCCGGCCGCCGGGCCTAAGCCGACCGCGCGCACGAATAACAGCGCCCAGACGATTTCGGGAATGCTGCGGAAGAACATCAGGATGAAACGTGCCGGCAGGCGCAGCATCCGTCCCACGGCAAAGCCGCGCCCGGGACCGATGCGCGAGATCGACAGGCTGCGTGTCACGATCAGCGCCAGCGGAGACCCAATCAGCAGCGCCAGCGCCATGCCGGCGGTCGCGATGGCCAGCGTCTCGAGCGTGGACGTCAGGAGCAGCCGCAGGAACTCGGCGGAGGTCGCGAGCGGGAAAAACGTCGCAATGAATTTTCCCATCGTCTCGCGGTTGCGCGGATCGAACAGCACACCGAGGTCGAATTCAGTGAGCCGTAATCCCGGCCACAGCAGCACGATAATCAGCGTCGTCAGTGCCAAACGCGGCAGGGCTGCGGGGTCACGCAAATGGATCACGAACGCCTCAGTCCTCACGCCACACGCCTCACGCAATTAAGAGCACATCGGCTTGCGGCGCATTTCGACAGGCTGCACCGCGAGCGGCAGGTTGTCCTGTGTCGGCACCACCGCCGACTCCGAGGCATAGAGGTCCTTGAGCATGGCGTCGGTAATTTTGACCGGCGGCAGGTCGAACGCGATCTCGCCGGCCCGGATGCCGATGATGCGGGGGAACCAGTGCAGCGCAAGGTCAACCGCATGCAGGCTTGCGACCAGCGTCACGCCGCGCGCAAGCGCATCGCGATTGAGCTCACCAATGATCCGATCAGAGAGTGCGGGGTCGACCGCCGAGACCGGCTCGTCGGTCAACAGCAGGTCCGGCTGCTGGTAAAGCACGCGCGCCACGCCGACGCGCTGCAGTTGCCCGCCCGAAAGCCGGTCGCAGCGCTCGAACAATTTGTCGGCGATTTCCATGCGCTGGAGCATCCGCTTCGCGCCGGAGATATCGATCGGATAGACGAGCGAGGCCAGCCCCTTCCACACCGGCCACTGGCCGAGCCGGCCGGCGAGCACCGCAGTGACCACGCGCATGCGCGGTGGTATCGGCGGCGCCTGGTGCACCATGCCAACACGGCATCTGAGCCGGCGCAATGCGGTTCGATCGATGCTCCACGGGTCATCTCCCAGAATGCGAATCGATCCCGCGGACGGCCGCAGCGCCATCGCCAGCAGACGCAGCAGCGTGGTTTTGCCCGCGCCCGACGGACCGATGATCGCCACCCGCTCGCCTCTGCCGATCTCGCAACTGAGGTTATTCACGGCGCGACAGCCGTTCGGATGTACCAGATCGACCTGGTGCAGTTTGAGGTTCATTTGATCGATTGATGCGGATGGCCGCAGGCGCTGATCTATTTGATCAGGCCCGCCGAGCGCGCCGCGGCTTCGATGCCTTTGTAATTCTCGGCCTTGGTGGCGATAAAGCGCGTTGCGCGCTGCAGATCGAGTATGTCCTTGTGCAGTTTGTCTTTCGGATCGAGCTTGAGAAAAGCATCGGTCAGCTTCTTCACCAGCGCCGGGTCAAGATTGCCGCGCACGGTCCAGTTGTAGTCGTAGTACGGCGGTGTCGTCCAGATCACCCTGACTTTATTGGTATCGACTTTCTTTTCGGTAACGAGCTTGTCCCACACCGACGCATTCAGCACGCCTGCTTCGACCTTGCCTGATTCAACCTGCAGCGCAGTAGCATCATGCGCGCCGGAGAACGCGATGCGCTTGAAGTCCTTTTCGGGATTGATCTTGTTCTCCAGAAGGAAATAGCGCGGCATCAGATGTCCGGAAGTCGAAGACACCGATCCGAAAGTAAAATTCCGGCCCTTGAGATCAGCGAGCCCGTTGATGCCGCTGGAAGCGTTCGCGATGAATTTGCTGGTAAATTTTTCGTCTTCCACGCGCTGTGCGATGGGGATCGCATTGCCGGCCCTGATTCGCGCCTGGACGAAAGTGAAGCCGCCCAACCAGGCCATATCGATTTTGTTCGACGCGAGACCTTCCACGACTGCGGCGTAATCGGTGACCGGAATGAACTGGACCTTAATGCCTATTTCTTTTTCAAGATAGACCCCGAGCGAAGTGAACTTGCGCTGCAATTCGGTGGGCGCCTCGTCGGGAATCGCCGAAACTTTCAGCGTCGGCTGTGCGAAAACGGCCGAGGCCATGAACACGCTGTACAGCAGCATCAGAGAACGCCTGAACATGATGGCTCCTTCCTGGTGTTATCCGAAAAAACTACGCGCGCCACAGCAGATGGGCAAGAAAAATGATCGAGAAAACCGTCTGAAAGAACCGAAAGAGCCCGCCGGGAAAACCGGTCAAACTATTGTTTTGAATACGAAGTTTCGGTGGCGGCGGTTGCACGCGGCCTTAAAACCAAGGCAGCAATCTACCGCTGATTGCTACCCGAAGACAAGTCGCTTCGAACCAATAACACTTTTTACGAAACGGTTATTCGACCGTGCGTCTGACAAAATTGCGCACCCGAAAACCCAGCAGCCACAATGCGGCAAAATAACTCGCGGCACCGGCGGCCACCATCCCGGCAAGCCGCGCGGCGCGCTGTAACGCTCCGGCAACGAGCCACTCGGCTGGCGCACCCACCGTCAGCCACAGTACCGCCGCCATCACATAAACGGCGATCGCGACCTTGAGCAGAAACTCCGGCCAACCTGGTTGCGGCGCATAAATGCCGCGCCGGCGCAGACCCCGATACAGCAGCGTCGCGTTGAGACAGGCGCCGAGCCCGATCGCGAGCGCAAGGCCGGCGTGCTTGAGCGGCCAGATGAAAACGAAGTTCATCACCTGCGTCGCGGCCAGCGTGACGAGCGCGATCCGCACCGGGGTCCTGATGTCCTGCCGCGCATAAAAACCCGGCGCCAGCACTTTCACCAGGATCAGCCCGACCAGACCGACGCTGTACGCGATCGCGGCATTGCGCGTCATCAGCACATCGCTCGCCGAAAACGCGCCGTAATGAAACAGCGTCGTGATCAGCGGCACGGCGAGCAGCGCGAGCGCCACCGCGGCCGGCAGCGCCAGCACCAGCGTCAGCCGCAAACCCCAGTCGAGCAACTGTGAATACTCCGCGGCCGACCGGTTGGCGTAGGACCTGGAAAGACTGGGCAGCAGGATCGTGCCGAGAGCGACACCGAGCAGCCCGGTTGGGAACTCCATCAGGCGATCGGCGTAGTACAGCCACGACACGCTGCCGGTGACCAGAAACGAAGCGAAGATGATGTTGATCAAGAGGCTTACCTGCCCGATCGACACGCCGAACACCGCAGGACCCATCTGCCGCATGACGCGCCACACGCCTTCGTCTCTCAGATCGAGCCTGAAGCGCGGCAGGAGCTTCAGCCGCATGAGGAACGGCGCCTGGAATGCGAGCTGCAACACCCCGCCCGTGAACACGGCCCACGCCAGCGCCATCACGGGCGGATCGAAGTGGGGCGCCAGCCACAGCGCAAACACGATGAACGACAGGTTAAGCAGCACCGGCGTGAAGGCCGGAACTGAAAAACGGCTGTAGGTGTTGAGGATGCCACCCGCAAGCGCGACCAGGGAAATGAACAGGATGTAGGGAAACGTCACGCGCAGGAGGCTGACGGTGAGATTGAATTTTTCGGGCGTCGCGGCGAAGCCCGGCGCGCTCACGTAAATGATCGCCGGCGCGGCGATCACGCCGGCCACGGTGACAAAAAACAGCGCGAGCGCCAGCAGCGCCGCGACGTGGTCGACCAGCACCCGCGTATCTTGCTCCCCGCGCCGGTTCTTGTACTCCGCGAGGATAGGCACGAACGCCTGTGAGAATGCCCCTTCCGCAAACAGCCGGCGCAGCAGGTTCGGAATCTTGAAAGCGACGAAGAAGGCGTCGGTCATCAGCCCCGCGCCGAATACACGGGCGATCACGACGTCCCGGATGAAGCCGAACATGCGCGAAATGAGCGTCATGCTGCTCACCGCCGCAAGAGCCTTGAGTAGGTTCATGTTTTTATGGCCCGCGCTACGCCGCGCGGGCGAACTGCGCCTTGCAAAAGGAGCGGAATAGCCTTATCATACCGGCCTTTTTCCGATTCAAAATCCGGAGTTTACATGGCCAACATCGCATCAGCCAGAAAACGCGCGCGCCAAAGCGAAAAGCGCCGCCAGGACAACGCCAGTCTGCGGTCTGAATTGCGCAGCGCGGTGAAGAGCGCCAGGAAAGCGATCGAAGCGGGCGACAAGAGCGCGGCGAAGGGCGTGTTGCAGCGCGCCGCAAGCGTGATCGACTCCATCGCCGACAAGAACATCATTCACAAGAACAAGGCGGCCCGCCACAAGAGTCGTCTTGCCGCAGCCATCAAAGCCATGCCTTGATCAGAATTCGCTTGCCTAGCGGGCACTTGTAAGCTGAAAATACAAACATTGATCCACGGCGGCGCAGGCCGCCGTGTGCTTTTTTGAAGTCCGGACTCTTTATGTCGCATGTCATGACCACATACGCCAGATTGCCCGTCGCTTTCGAGCGCGGCGAAGGCGCCTGGTTGTGGGACACCAACGGCAAGCGCTATCTCGATGCGCTCGCCGGCATTGCCGTGTGCGGCGTGGGCCACAGCCACCCCAAGTTGACCGCGGTGCTGCGCGAACAGATCGGCAGGCTGATCCATACCTCGAATCTTTACGGCATCACGCTGCAGGAGGAACTCGGCGACCGGCTGGCTGCGATATCCGGCATGGACACCGTTTTCTTCTGCAACTCCGGCTGCGAAGCAAACGAAGCCGCGATCAAGCTCGCGCGCTATTACGGGCATCAAAAAGGCATCGAAGCGCCGGCGATCGTGGTGATGGAAAAAGCCTTCCACGGCCGCACCATCGCTACGCTCTCCGCCACCGGCAGCCGCAAGGTGCAGGCCGGCTTCGAGCCGTTGGTCGCCGGCTTCGTGCGCGTGCCGTTCGACGATCTTGCAGCGGTAAAGCGCGTTGCCGAGAACAACCGCAGCGTGGTCGCGGTGCTCGTGGAACTCATCCAGGGCGAAGGTGGCATCAACGTTTGCCACAGCGGCTACCTCAATGGCCTGCGCGAGATCTGCGATGCGCATCAATGGCTCTTGATGCTCGATGAAGTCCAGAGCGGCACCGGTCGCACCGGCGCGTGGTTCGCATTCCAGCACTCCGGCGTCAAACCGGATGTCGTCACGCTCGCCAAGGGGCTCGGCAACGGCGTGCCGATCGGCGTCTGCCTGGCTGCCGCACAGGCTGCGAAATTGTTCAAACCAGGCAGCCACGGCTCGACCTTCGGCGGCAATCCGCTCGCCTGCGCGGCCGCGCTCGCCACACTCGGAATCATCGAGGACGAAGGGCTGATGAAGAATGCCGTGGAGATCGGCGATTTCATCCGCGCCGGCTTTGGAACGCGGCTGGCGGGCCAGCCCGGCGTCAGGGAAATCCGCGGCATGGGGCTGATGATCGGCATCGAGCTCGTCCAGCCCTGCGGCGATCTGGTGCAGCAGGCGCTCGATGCGGGGCTTTTAATCAACGTCACGGCGGACAACGTGATCCGGCTCCTGCCGCCGCTCAACTTCACGCGCGAGCAGGCCGAACAACTCCTCGATATGCTGACGCCGCTGGTTCTCGACTTCCTGTCGCAACAGGCCGCGCCGCAGCCCGCTGCCCAGTCCGCGTAGGAGTTTGTCGGGCTTAGCCCCGACAAACTCCTGATGCAAAACCGGCGCCAGGAAAATTGCAAAAGAGAATAACGGATGCAAACCAGGCATTATCTCCAGTTCAAGGATTTCACCAACGAGGAATATCAATACTTGTTCGAGCGTACGCGCTGGATCAAGGACAAGTTCAAGCGCTACGTAACGCACCAGCCGCTCGTCGACCGCACGCTGGCGATGGTATTCGAGAAGCATTCGACGCGTACCCGCGTCTCGTTCGAGGCCGGGATGAACCAGCTCGGCGGCTCGGTGATCACGCTCATGACGCGTGATACTCAACTCGGGCGCGGCGAGCCGATCGAGGACGTGGCGCGCGTCATCACGCGCATGGTCGACATTGTGATGATCCGCACGTTCGAGCACGAGATCATCGAGCGCTTTGCTGCGCATTCGCGCGTGCCGGTGATCAACGGGCTGACCGACGAATATCACCCGTGCCAGATCCTGGGTGACATCTACACCTACATCGAGCACCGCGGCTCGATCCGCGGCAAGACCGTGACCTGGATCGGGGATTCGAACAACGTCTGCCACACCTGGATGCAGGCAGCGAAGATTTTCGACTTCAATTTCCATGTCGCGAGCCCGCCCGGCTACGAACTCGAGCCGGAACGCGGCGAAAGCTACGAAAGCGCGCATCTCGAGGTATTCAACGATCCGATGGAAGCGGCGGACGGCGCCGATCTCGTCACCACCGATGTCTGGACCAGCATGGGCTTCGAGGACGAGACCAAGGAACGCATGCAGGATTTCGCCGATTTCCGGGTCGATGCGGAAATGATGGCCGCCGCCAAACCTGATGCGCTGTTCATGCATTGCCTGCCGGCGCACCGCGGCGAGGAAGTCGATGCCGACGTGATCGACGGACCCCAAAGCGTGGTGTGGGACGAGGCCGAAAACCGGCTGCACACACAGAAGGCGCTGTTGGAGTATCTTCTGCTCGGCAGGGTGAAGACTCAGGGCGAACTGTGGTCGACCTGAAAAAAGATAAAATCTACCGCAGAGGCGCGGTCCCTCATCCCTGACCCTTCTCCCGAGGGGAGAAGGGAAGCTCGAGCCACCCCTCTCCCTTTGGGAGAGGGGTCGGGGGTGAGGGTTGGACGCAAAGGTAACGCAAAGGCATCTGAAGGCAGAATAAATACTCAGCCTTCACTTTGCGCCATCTCTGCGCCTTTGCGCGCTTTGCGTTTCAGGGTTTTCGTCAATGAGTAACGCATGAGCAAAATCAAGAAAGTCGTGCTCGCCTATTCCGGCGGGCTGGATACCTCGGTCATTCTCAAATGGCTGCAGGACGTCTATGACTGCGAGGTCATCACCTTCACCGCCGACATCGGCCAGGGCGAGGAACTCGCACCCGCGCGCAGGAAAGCGAAGATGTTCGGCGTCAGGCAGATCTTCATCGAGGACCTGCGCGAGGAGTTCGTGCGCGACTTCGTGTTCCCGATGTTCCGCGCCAACGCGGTCTACGAGGGTGAATACCTGCTCGGCACCTCGATCGCGCGGCCGTTGATCGCCAAGCGCCTGGTCGAGATCGCCAAGAAAACCGGGGCCGATGCGATCTCGCACGGCGCGACCGGCAAAGGCAACGACCAGGTGCGCTTCGAGCTTGGCGCCTATGCGCTCATGCCCAACGTCAGGATCATCGCGCCGTGGCGCGAATGGGACCTGCTGTCGCGCGAGAAGATGCTCGCCTACGCCAGGCACCACGGCATTCCCGTTGACTACGAGAAAAAAAGGGGCGGGGCGCCCTACTCGATGGATGCGAACCTGCTGCACATTTCCTACGAAGGCGGCGTGCTCGAAAATCCCGACTACGAGCCGGAAGAATCGATGTGGCGCATCACGGTGTCGCCCGAGAAAGCGCCCGGGCGCGCGGAATACGTCGAGCTTACCTACTCGAAAGGGGACATCATCGCCATCAACGGCAGGAAAATGGCTCCAGCCCGGGTGCTGGCCAAACTCAACCAATTGGGAGGCCGGCATGGCATCGGCCGCCTTGATCTCGTCGAGAACCGTTACATCGGCATGAAGTCGCGCGGCTGCTACGAAACGCCCGGCGGCACCATCATGCTCAAGGGCCACCGGGCGATGGAATCGATCACGCTTGACCGCGAGGTGCTGGCGCTGAAGGACGATCTCATGCCGCGTTATGCCCGCCTCATCTACAACGGCTACTGGTTCAGCCCCGAGCGCCGGCTGCTGCAGACGCTGATCGACGCGTCGCAGAAGTCCGTCAACGGCATGGTGCGCGTCAAGCTCTACAAGGGCACGGTCATGACCGTCGGCCGCGCATCGAAGTCGGATTCGCTGTTCGACCCGGCCATCGCCACTTTCGAGGACGACAAGGGCGCCTACAACCAGGCCGATGCCGCGGGATTCATCCGCTTGAACGCCCTCAGGATGCGCATCGCCGCCAAGCTGAAAAACCGAAAAAGCTGAGGCGCGACGGACGCGGAGGATCCAATACAGGATAGGTGAGAGGAGATAGGCGATAGGCGCAAAATCTCTTGTATTGCACCCCTCTCTCCTTTCGCCTCTCGCCTCTCGGTGATAAGTGCTCCTGGCGCCTTGGCGGCCAGATTGAGCTTGGTACGACCACCATTGCAATTTTGCAGTTCCACCTCACAGGGGAGTCAGCACATGCCCTCGTTCGATATTGTTTCGGAAGTCAATCAGGTCGAAGTGCACAACGCGGTGGACCAATGCAACAAGGAAATCAGCAACCGTTTCGACTTCAAAGGCTCGGATGCCCGCGTCGAAATCAATGAGAAAGAAAAGAAGCTTGCGGTGTTTGCCGACGACGATTTCAAGCTCGGCCAGGTGCGCGATGTGCTGACCGGCAAGCTTGCCAAACGTGGTATCGATATCCGCTGCCTGCAGCTCGGCAGGAGCGAAAAAATCAGCGGTAACAAGGTGAAGCAGGACATTACCATCCGGGTCGGCGTCGAGCAGGAGCTCGGCAAGAAGATCGTCAAGCTGGTCAAGGACGGCAAGCTCAAAGTCCAGGCCAGCATCCAGGGCGATGCGGTGCGCATATCCGGCGCGAAGAAGGACCTGCTGCAGGAAACCATCACATTGGTCAGGAAATCGATCGCCGACTTCCCGCTGCAGTTCAAAAATTTCCGCGACTAGACCGGTGATGGGTAATGGGGAGGCGGCCTCTTGCCCATCACCATCACCCATCACACATCACCGCTTTTCAAGCCCGCCGTCCAACGATCGTACAGCCGGTCCGCGACGGCGTTGAGGACACGAACCTTGTCCTCGACCGCGTCCGTCATTTCCGCCGGCGTCTGCACGGACGGCACGCGCGCAGCGAGCGACTGCACCTCCTTCCCCCAGTCCTGGCACCAGGTTCCGATCAGTTCCGGTGTCATCTCGACGTGGAACTGCATGCCGAGATGCCTGCCCAGCACGAACGCCTGGTTCTCGCAGTACGGGCTCGATGCGATCCGCTCAGAGCCCGGCGGAAGCAAGAATGTTTCACCATGCCAGTGAAACGCCTCGAAGGACTTAAGAGAAGCACCAAACCAGCGCCCGGCCTCTGCGTTTCCGGGTACATCCACCCTGCCCCAGCCGATTTCCTTGACCGGATTGCGCACGACTCCGCCGCCCAGGGCCTTCGCCATCAACTGCCCGCCCAGACAGTGCCCGACGGTGGGAATGTCGGCAGCGACCGCGGCGCGGATGAGGGCGAGCACGGCCGGGAGCCACACCAATTCGTCATTCACGCTCATCGGCCCGCCCATGAACGCCAAACCGCTGAACGCGCGCGGGTCGCCGGGCACCGCTTCGCCTTCGTCGATCTTGACGACCTGCCACGGGATACCGTGACGCGAGAGATATGTGGCAAAATATCCCGGCCCCTCGGTGGGCGCATGGCGGAATATCGCAACGGGTTTCATCGCTGGCGGGTGTGGGATCGCAAATGCACAATGGTAGTTTAATCAGCCTGGTTTTCCTACTCGCTCCCGTGCTCGCCGGCGCCGTCGACGTGAACGTGATCGGGCTCACCGCAGGCAAGGCAGTGGTCGTCATCGACGGCGGCAAACCGCGCACGCTCTCGGCCGGCGAGACCACCCCGGAAAAGATCAGGCTCATCAGCGCCACCAGCGATGCGGCGGTATTCGAAATCATGGGCAGGCGCCAGACCCTCACCATGGGACAGCACCTTTCCGTCCGGGGCGCCGCGTCGGGCGCACAGCGCGCAACCCTCGCTGCTGACGCAAGAGGTCATTTCTTTGCCACCGCCGCAGTCAACGGCGTGTCCCTGAAATTCATCGTCGACACCGGCGCTTCCGTCGTCACCATCGGGGCCGAGGATGCGAGGCGCGCTGGAATTCTCTACCTGTCCGGCCCGAGAGGGGCGGTGCAGACGGCGAACGGCGTCGCACCCGCCTATCATGTCAAACTCGACACCGTGAAGCTCGGCGAAATCACTCTCAATAACGTTGACGGCGTGGTGGTGGAAGGCAACACGCTGGGCGGCATGGGTCTGCTGGGGTTGAGCTTTCTCAACCGCATCGAGATGCGGCGCGAGGGCGATCAGATGACGCTGACGCGGCGGTATTGACGCAGGATTCGGGAGTCGGGATTCGGTAAGACCGTAACTTACTTGCGCTTCTCATCCGGATCCTTAATCCTCGCTCCTGGATCCCGCTGCTCGGCGCCGCCCTCGGCGACGAGCGACAACAGGTGGCCGAACTTGGTGCGCTTGGTCTGAAGGTAGTCGCGGTTGGATGAGCGCGGCTGGACCTCAATCGGCACGCGCTCGGTGACGGTGAGGCCGTATTCCTCAAGCGCCTGCACTTTTTCGGGGTTGTTGGTCATGAGTCGCACCTGGCGCACGCCCAGGTCGAACAGGATGTGCGCACCCGCCTTGTAGTCGCGCATGTCGGCAGCGAAGCCCAGCGCGTGATTGGCCTCGACCGTGTCGTGGCCCCGGTCCTGCAGCGCGTAGGCGCGGATCTTGTTGAGCAGCCCGATGCCGCGGCCCTCGTCGAACATGTAGACCAGCACGCCGCCGCCCGCCTTCTCGATCATTGCCAACGCGGTGTCGAGCTGCTCGCCGCAGTCGCAGCGCTCGGAACCGAACACGTCGCCCGTCAGGCATTGCGAGTGCAGCCGCACCAGCGTCGGCTCACGGGGATCGACCGCGCCTTTCACCAACGCGATGTAAAGCGTGGTTTCGAGGTTATCGCTGTAGACCATCAGTTGGAAGTCGCCGGCCTTGCGCGTAGGCAGCGTGGTGGTGGCGCGGCGGCTGATCTGGCGCTCGTTCTCGCGATAAGCAACGAGATCGGCGATTCTCATGATCCTGATGTCGTGCCTGGCTGCGAAGCGCTCAAGGTCGGACATGCGCGCCATGGTGCCGTCGTCGTTCATGATTTCGCAGATCGCGCCCGCCGGCTTGAGACCCGCCATGCGCGCGAGATCCACCGCTGCCTCGGTGTGGCCGCGGCGCGCCAGCACGCCGCCGTCGACCGCGCGCAGCGTCTGCATGCGCCCCGGGCGGATCAGATCGGCCGGCCGCGTATTGTCAGCGATCGCTACCCGGATGGTGCGGGCCCGGTCGTAGGCTGACATGCCGGAGCCCACGCCCTCACGTGCGTCGATCGGCGTGGCGAAGGCTGTGCCGAACTTGCTCTGGTTGCCCTGGTCATCGGTGATGAGCGAGAGCCCGAGCTGGCGCATGCGCTCCTCGGTCAGCGCGAGCGAGATCAGCCCGCGACCGTGGCTCGCCATGAAGTTGATCGCTTCCGGCGTTGCTTTTTCCGCAGCAACGAAGAGATCGCCTTCGTTCTCGCGCTCTTCGCTGTCGACCAGGATCACCATCCGGCCCCGGCGCACATCAGGCAGGATGTGTTCGACGATGAATTCGGAAGTTTTTTTCAACTCGCTCATCCAAAATGCCAAACCTTCAGCCCCGGCGTCCGCAGAGAGAGCCTCCTCTGTGGCTCATGCTCTTGCCGAGATCAGCCGCATGAACTCGGCGCGCGTCTTGTCGGCGTTGAATTCGCCGGTGAATGCCGATGTGGTCGCGATCGAGTGCTGCTTCTGGATGCCGCGCATCACCATGCACATGTGCTGGGCCTCGATCACCACCGCTACGCCGGCGGGCTTGACCGTTTCCTGAATGCAGTTGCGGATTTCGACGGTGAGCCGCTCCTGCACCTGCAGCCGGCGCGCGAAAGCGTCGACCACGCGTGGGATTTTTGAAAGGCCCACGATGTGGCCGTTCGGAATGTAGGCGACGTGCGCCTTGCCGAAGAACGGCAGCATGTGGTGCTCGCACAGCGAATAGACTTCAATGTCCTTCACGATCACCATCTGCTGGTACTCTTCGCGAAACATCGCCGAGCGCAGGATTCCCGCCGGATCGAGATCGTAGCCGTGGGTCAGGAACTGCAGCGCCTTGGCGACGCGCTCGGGCGTTTTCTGCAGGCCATCGCGCTCGGGATTCTCACCCATGTCCTTGAGAATCGCGCGATACTTGTCGGCGATGCGCCGGATCACGACCGGATTGTACTGGTCGATCTTGGCGTAGCCGTCCATCTCGTTTTCTTCGAGCATCTGCTGGGTAATGGGCGTCATGACTGGACTCCGGTAAGCGGCAAGCGGTGAGCGGAATAAACTGGAGAGGCTTGGCGCCCTGGCCCTTGGCCCCTGACCGCTTAGTGCTCGCTGGTTTGGCTATTCTACTCCGCGAGCCGCGCGCGGATGGCCTTGATGATGCCCTCCTTGTTAAGACCCGCCTCGACAAGCTGAATTCCCGGATCGCCTTGGTCGATGAACTTGTCGGGTAACCCCAGTTGCAGCACGGGAATTTCCCGGCCGTGCTCTTGCAGCGCTTCCAGCACCGCGCTGCCGGCCCCGCCCATGACCACGTTTTCTTCGACTGTCACCAGCCACTCATGGCGGTCGGCGAGCTCCAGCACGAGCGCCTCGTCGAGCGGCTTGACGAAGCGCATGTTGGCGACCGTCGCGTCGAGCGCTTCCGCGGCCTGCAGGCTGGGCGCCACCATGGCGCCGAATGCGAGGATCGCGAGCTTCCTGCCGGTGCGCCGGATTTCGCCTTTGCCGATGGTCAGGGCCTGCATCTGCTTTACGATCTCGACCCCCGGGCCGCTACCGCGCGGATAACGCACGGCAGCCGGCGTGTTCATCTGGAAAGCGGTGTAGAGCATCTGCCGGCATTCGTTCTCGTCCGACGGCGTCATGACGGTCATATTGGGCAGACAGCGCAGATAGGTGAGATCGAAACTGCCGTTATGGGTCGCGCCGTCGGCGCCCACCAGCCCCGCGCGGTCGAGCGCGAATACGATCGGCAGATTCTGGATCTGGATATCGTGGATCAGCTGGTCGTAGGCGCGCTGCAGGAATGTCGAATAAATCGCCACCACCGGTTTGCAGCCTTCACAGGCGAGCCCCGCGGCAAAGGTGAGCGCGTGCTGCTCGGCGATGCCCACATCGAAATAGCGGTCGGGATAAGCCTGCGCGAACCGGACCAACCCTGAACCTTCGCGCATCGCCGGTGTGATGCCGATGAGACGCTGGTCCTGGGCGGCCATGTCACACAGCCAGTCACCGAAAACCTGGGTATAGGTCTGCTTGCCGCCCGACTTGCCGCCGGCGATGCCGTTGGCTTTGTCGAACTTCGACACGCCGTGGTAGAGCACGGGGTCGGCTTCGGCGAGCTTGTAGCCCTGGCCCTTGCGGGTCACGACGTGCAGGAACTGCGGTCCCTTGAGCTGCTTGATGTTGCTCAACGTCGGAATCAGCGCGTCAAGATCGTGGCCGTCGATCGGGCCGATGTAGTTGAATCCGAATTCCTCGAACAGGGTGCCTGGCGTCACCATGCCCTTCACGTGTTCCTCGGCACGCCGGGCAAGCTCGCCCAGCATCTTCTCGCCAAGCCCTTTCGCTGCGGAATAAAAACGCCCCGACATGAGCTTTGCGAGATACTTGTTGAGCGCGCCGACCGGCGGCGAAATCGACATGTCGTTGTCGTTGAGTATCACCAGCAGATCGACGTCCATCGCGCCGGCGTTATTGAGCGCTTCAAACGCCATGCCGGCGGTCATTGCACCGTCACCGATGATCGCCACCGCGTGACGCGTCTCGCCCTTCAATTTGGAAGCCACCGCCATGCCGAGCGCGGCGCTGACCGAGGTGCTCGAGTGCGCCGTACCGAACGTGTCGTATTCGCTTTCTTCGCGACGCGGGAAGCCGGAAATACCACCCCACATCCTGAGCGTCTTCATGCGCTCCCGACGGCCGGTCAGTATCTTGTGTCCGTAGGTCTGGTGGCCGACGTCCCACACCAGCCGGTCGTGCGGCGTATCGAACACGTAATGCAGCGCGATGGTGAGCTCCACCGTGCCGAGATTGGACGACAGGTGGCCCCCCGTGTAGCTGACCGATTCGAGCAGGAAAGCGCGCAACTCGTCCGCGAGCCGCGGCAGTTGGCTTTTTTCAAGCTGGCGCAGCTCGTGCGGATAGTTGATCGTCTTCAGCAGTTCATACATCAGAATTCTCGCAGCACGATGAAATCGGCCAGCTGCCTGAGCCGCAAGCCCCGCTCGCCGAAACCGTCAAGCGCCCTGAGAGCCTTTTGCCTGAGTTCTTCGGCAAAGGACTTGGACTGCGCCACGCCGAGCGCGCTCACGTAGGTCGGTTTATTCCGCTGCGCATCCTTGCCGGCGGTTTTTCCCAGGGTGGCGGTCGACGCCTCCGCATCGAGCACGTCGTCAACAACCTGGAACGCGAGCCCGATGCACTTGGCGAAATGGTCGAGTTGGGCAAGCTCCTTCTCGTTCATGCTGGCGCCGCAGCGCACACCGAGCAGCACCGCGGCGCGAATCAGCGCACCGGTCTTGTGAATGTGCATGAATTCCAGTTCCGGCACGGACAGCGTCTTTCCAGTGGCTTCAAGGTCGATCGCCTGTCCGCCCGCCATGCCGCGCGACCCGGCGGCGGCTGCGAGAAGCTTCACCATTTCAAGCTGCGTCGCGGCATCGTCCGCAAGACGGTACTCGGCCATTAACTGGAACGCGAGACTCTGCAGCGCGTCGCCGACCAGGAGCGCGGCCGCTTCGTCGTATTCGACATGACACGTCGGCTTGCCACGGCGCAGTACGTCGTCGTCCATGCACGGCAAATCATCATGCACCAGCGAGTAAGCATGAACCAGCTCGACCGCGGCGCCGGCAATTGCGACGCGCCCCGTATCGGCCTGCGCGAGTTCGCCCGCGCTGAAAGCGAGCAGCGGCCGCACGCGCTTGCCCCCGCCAAGCACCGCGTAGCGCATCGCCTGGTGCAGGCGCTGCGGGGCGATCTCGGCCGCGGGCAGCACGCTTTGCAATGTCGATTCAATGCGGGTCTGCCGGGCATGCACCCAGCTCTGGAAGTCGACGGAATTGCTCACTGCTCGGCCGAGCCGAAGTTTTTCAGGACCCCGTCCTCGAGGACCTTGACCTGCTGCTGCGCGTCCTGCAGGGCCGCCTGGCAGAACTTGAGCAGTTCGGCGCCCCGTTTATACGATGCGAGCGACTGCTCGAGCGACATCTGTCCTGCTTCCATGCCGTTGACGATTGTTTCCAGCTCCGCCAGCGCCGACTCAAAGGTTTGTGTATGCTGCAATTTTGACGACTTGGACATGGCGTGGAGCCGCCTTTTTGGCGAAACTGAAAGGGTAGCGCAATCAGAAGGTTGCGGTCAACGCGCGATCCAGACTGATCTGGATCGGCGGAGCGGGAAAGGCTTAAACCGCTCCGCCCGGAACCCGGGCACTCGCGCGCTACGCACAAACAGCGCTCCGTGCAGGACAGACGAATAAGCGTCAAAAACGATTCTCTCTCCGAGCCCGCTGTATTTGCGCTTTCGCGTGAATTCAATCGACCTTCGCACCGGCCTCCTTGGCGACCCGCGCCCACTTGACAAGCTCGCGCGAGATGAATGCACCGAATTCTTCCGGCATGAGCGGCGCGGACAGGATTTGCGTGACCGGCGCGAAATCCTTGACCGGGTCGTATGCGAGCTTCGGGTAAACGCCGGGCGCCATGACAACGAACGAAGAAACGCCGAGGACCATGGTGTAGCCGTCGGCTGGCATGCGGGCAGCGATACCCATGCCCAAGGTGCCCCCGGAACCCGGACGGCTGTCGATAATGACCGGCTGTCCCCACATCTCGCTCAGCCTGGGCGCGATGGCTCGAGCGATGAGGTCCCCGGCGCCACCTGCCAGCACGGGGGCGAGCCACCGCACCGGTTTCGTCGGATAGACGTCGGTAGCCCAGGCGGACAAGGCACACGACAAAGCGAGCGTCATTAGCAAGTTGCGCATCCAGCGTTTCTCCTCGTGCCGATTCATTTTACCGTCTGGCAGTTCAATTTTGTCAGCCCTGTCCAAGCTAAAACGTCCTTTGACTACTTATGCGAAGGCCCAAAAAGACCTGCTCCGGTGTCGATCGAGCTGGAGCTATCGGGGCGCTGTGTCTCCACTTGCCCGGTGGTTGTAGAGAAACGCGCAGTTCATGCCGGCGCCGCAGGCGCGAGCGGTTGGCGTGACCCACGCAGCGAGCATAGTGCCCATAGCGAACGAAAACAAGGATGGACTGCAAACGCGGCCCACGGCGCTTGCATCATTCGGGCCTTTCGGCGCGTCAATCTGGCGTGCAAGTTCACACCTAGGAGTTTATCGGACTTGGGTCGGACAAACTCCTAATGCAGCAGCAGGGGTTGGCGGGCGTGCCCTGCGGAAGAAAACTTGTAAGGATTCAAGACGCTCCGACGACTGATTGTCGGTGGCTGCCCTTGGCCGACCTTTCCAAGGTCCTGCTTGTCATCTCCTGTTCGAAGGCCGTTGTCGCATGCCGTACCTGACCAGAGAAGAAATCGAGGCCTTCGAGCCGGACCCGCTTCCCTGTCCCGGCGTCACAGCAATTGGTCACGCGCGCCGCGTGATGAAACGGTCGGGGAATTGGAATGCAAACCAGCAAATGGGAAGGCGCTGGCCCATCGGTTGCGTGGCCCTTGAGATTACCCAAAGATGCAACCTCGACTGCACGCTCTGCTATCTTTCCGAAAATTCGGAAGCCGTGCGCGATCTGCCGCTTGAGGAAGTATTCCTGCGCATCGAGCTTATCTATCGGTATTACGGGAGGAATACCGACGTGCAAATTACCGGCGGTGAACCGACGTTAAGAAGGCGCGACGAGCTGCTGGCTATCGTCCGCAAGGTGCGGGCCCTCGGAATGCGGCCTACGTTCATGACGAACGGCATCCGCGCCACCCGTGCACTGCTTGAGGAACTGGCCACAGCCGGGCTTGTCGACGTCTCATTTCACGTGGACACGACGCAACGGATAAAAGGTTATGCCAGCGAAGTCGAGCTCAATGAAATACGCCAGACATACATCGACCGTGCCAGGGGCCTGCCGCTATCGGTGCTCTTCACGACCACCGTCCATCGGAGAAATTTCCATGAAATTCCCGATCTCGTTCGATTTTTCAAGGCCAACGCCGGCGTTGTCAGAACCGCGTCCTTCCAGCTTGCGGCCGACACCGGGCGTGGGGCGCACGGCGGACGAGGCGATGCCATCACGCCCGACTCGGTCGCGAAGCAAATCGAGGCGGGAGCTGGTACTTCGATCAACTTTGAAGCCTCGCTCATTGGCCACCCCGCGTGCAACCGTTACGGGATGTGCCTGGAAGTAAAGGGAAGGCTGTTTGACGCTCTTGACGATACGACGTTCATCGGCCGCATGCTATCCGCGACCGCCCATCTCGACTTGCCTCGGAATGACACCGCTAGTGTAATAAAGAGCTTTTTGTGGTGGCTTGCTGCAAATCCGCGACACTGCATCCCCATAGTCAAATGGGCGGCCCGCAAAGTCTGGAGAATGCGCGAAGAGCTTGTCGCAGCGCGCGGCAGGGTCAACACCATTTCTTTCCTTATTCATAACTTCATGCACAGCGGCGCCCTCGAGCGCGACCGAATCAACGCGTGCGTGTTCAAGGTCATGACCGCAGACGGGCCGGTTTCAATGTGCATGCACAACGCGAAGCGGGACCATTTTATCCTCCAGCCCATCAGTGTCCGGACTCCTGATGGAAGAAAATACTGGCAGCCGCTGACCGGCAAAATGAGGCTGAATCCGGACGTTGCTGGCGACGTCAAACCAGAACAGCACGGACTGAAGCGTCTCAAGGGACTGGCCCGGCAACGATTGCTTGCGCGGCGAAGCGCTTAGCGTGGCCACGCCGACGTTAATTCTGCGAGGAGCACACGGTACTATGAAAGCGCTGATTTTTGCGACAATCCTGTCGGTAGCGATCCTTGTTCCGCCGGCGATCGCGCAGGAACGCGAGACCGACGCGCTTGCCCACTGGACCAGGGTGTTGAGGGTTTTCGTGAATAATCAGGGTGAGGTGGATTTTCGGGGATTGGCGAAGGACCCGGCAGACCTGAAAGCTTTTGTGGACTTCATTGCCAAAGTCAGCCCGGAATCAAATCCCGCGCTGTTCCCCACCATGGAATCCAGGCTTGCCTACCATATCAATGCCTATAACGCGTTGGCGATGTACAACGTCATCGATTCCGGCATGCCAACGTCGCTGTCCGGCCTGCGGAAGGTGGGGTTCTTCGTTTTCAAGCAGTTCTCCATCGGCGGCAGGACCATGTCGCTCTATGCCTACGAGAACGAAGTGATACGGCCTCTGGGAGACGAGCGCGTCCATTTCGCCCTCAACTGCATGGCGGTGGGATGCCCGCGCCTGCCGAAAACCCCCTTCACGGCGAGCGAGCTTGACGATCAACTCGACCGGGAAGCCCGCCGTTTTTTTGCCGAGCCTCGCAATCTGCAACGAGTGCCGGAAACGAAAACCGTGCGCCTGTCCGAAATCCTCAAGTTCTACCGGGAAGACTTCCTGCGGCGCAGCCCCAATCTGATCGCCTATGTGATCCAATACGCGCGCGAGAAAATTCCGGAGGACTACGCGGTCGAGTTTATTGGATACGACTGGACCATCAATGATCAAAACAGAACCGAACGGTAAAGCGCTTGTCGGGCGGCCGGGCCAGGATCCCGATCGAGTAAAAGAGAGAAAGCTTATCGGCCTTCTCGCTTTCCTTGGCCTAGTAATCGTCGGCCTGGCTGGCTGCGACAAGACTCCCGATTTGGCCGAAAAATTTGGACGCGCCCGGCAGCCGGATCAGGTCGAGAGCTTTTTGCAGGGCTACTGGGCCCGACCGCTAAGCGCCCAGGGAACGCCCCCGGCTCAGTTCAGCGTGCTCGAGGCATCTATTGACCCGCATTCGTGCGGCACCTGTCACGTTGCGCAATTCGACGATTGGAAGAAGAGCCTCCACAGTCAGGCGATGGGGCCCGGCATACTGGGACAACTGGTCGATATGTCCCCTGACGCGACGCAAGAACATCAGGATTGCATCCGTTGCCACGCCCCGCTCAAGGAACAGGCCGACAGTCTGGCTGCCTCGCTTGCCCGCAAGGAGGCTTACACTTCTCGTCCCGCAAAGGATATCGGGTCCGCGCTGCACGATCAGGGACTCATCTGTACCGCATGCCACATGCGCGAATATCAACGGTATGGGCCGCCACGCAAGGACGGTTCGACACTGGATCCCACCGCGCAGCTTCCGCACAACGGTTGGATCAGCAATGCGGCGTTCGAGGATTCGCGCTTCTGCGCCGCCTGCCACCAGTTCACTAAAGACGAATACGCGCTGAACGGCAAGCTGCTAGAAAACACCTACGAAGAGTGGAAAGCGAGCCGCTACGCGCGCGAAGGCAGGACGTGCCAGTCCTGCCACATGCCGGAGCGCCGCCACCTGTGGCGCGGAATTCACGACCCGGAAATGGTGAGAAGCGGCGTCACCATTGATGCGACCCCTGCCGCCATCCAATCGGGGATGGTATCGGCTGCGCTCACCATCAAGAATACCGGAACCGGACACCATTTCCCCACCTACGTCACCCCTAGAGTAGTAGTGGAGGCCTATCAGGAAGGTGCCGACCGGCAAATGCTGAAGGGAACGCTGCGGGAATACATCATCGGCAGGCAGGTATCGCTCGATTTGAGCAAGGAGATCGCCGATACTCGGATCGCACCGGATGAGCAAGCGGTGTTCGACTACCGGGCTCCGCTGAAAACTGGAGCCGTGGCCCTTGTCTTCCGCGTGCGAGTCGAACCCGATGCCTTCTACACGGGTTTTTATCGTTCTCTGCTGGAAGGAAATCAAGCGGGCAAAGGGGAGCACCTGATCAAACAGGCGCTGGAAAACTCTCTGGCGTCGCAGTTCGCGTTTTATACCGCCCGCCGAACCCTGCTGAAATGAAACGCCGCAGGTAACAAGACACGTAAACTGGTCAACTGGTGCGAATTCTGTGTCGACCTCAATTCCGCCGTCGCGCTGGAGCGCCACGTCCCGGAAACCAAGCTCGACGCCCTGAACGACTTCGAGCATTCGCCGTTATTCAGTGAGCGGGAGAAAGCGGCGCTCGCCTACGCCGAGACGATGACCCGCGCGAGCGGCAAGGCGGACGAGGCGTTTATGGCCAGGCTGAAAAGGCATTTCGACGAGGACGCCGTCATCGAGCTGACCGCCCTCGTCGCGTTTCAGAACCTTTCGAGCAAGTTCAACGCCACGCTCGGCGTTCCACCTCAGGGATTCTGCAGCCGCGGAACCCGCGTTGCGCCGCAAACGCGCTCACTGACATCAACACCAGACCCAGGATAAGTACCGTTCGCTGCCAAAAAACTTTCATGATAGAAACCTCCATATGGTCATATCGATCGATAGCCTCCATTCGTCCGCCCTACCTGTGCCCGTCCGGCCAAGTAATCATCGGCATGTTGATCACGACGCCCGGCTGCTTGATCTCGATTTCCCCTTGCGTGAGCGCCTGTTTCACTTCTCCGGCGCTCCGCAACTCGCGCGCCCGCTCAGGCCGTTTCCAGGAAACGAGTTGGAGTGCGCGCAGCGGCGTGTAGCCCGCCTGCCCGGGTGGGTTGTCGAACACGTCGGGCTGAAACTTGAAGGGACCTTCACCCGCGACGCCGTTGGTAAACACATAGACGTTGGCGAGCGACTCCTTCGGCGCGTTCGCAAGCGAGGGAACGGTGAGAACGGGCGAGCCCTTCATCTGCGTCAGGAGTTTCGCGACCTCCGGATCTGAAGCCTCGGTATGGATAAAGCGGACCCGCTGTCCTTCCATAAAGCCGTCTACCGGTGGAACGACGAATCCGGTTTGCTCGCGGGCCGCAAGCACGAACCAGCCGATGATCAAGGCCACCAAGGCCGTGACGGCCAGATTACGCACCCATGCCATATCGCTCTCCGCTGACTGAAATGTTTACGCTCCCTTCTTCTGAGCTGTCCGTCACGACTTCGAAGCCGCGCTCGATGATCGCTCCGCGAATGCCATCCGCATCGGCGCAGTCCGCTCGATATGTCACTGTAACGAGCTTCTTCTCAGGCTCTCCGGAAACGTCTTCGATGCCGTCCAGCTTGCATACGGCCTCCGCGATCGAAGCGAGGCAGTGCTCGCAGTGCATGTTGGCGATCGTGTAGGTGACGCTCGCGTGCGCCGCGCGGCGCGGCTTCGCCGGCAACAGTCTGCCGGCGAAGGAATTGGTGAGCACCGCGGTGATGCTCGCCGCCATTGCGATCATCGCCCACACCGGATGAATGAGGCCGGTGACGGCGAGCGGCACGCCGATGCCGTTGAAAGCGAACGCGAGCGCGAGGTTTTGCACGGTCTTGCGATAGGAAAGCCTGCCGATGCTGAACGCTTCGACCACCGCGGTGAGCCGATGGCCGACCAGCACCACGTCGGCCGACTCGATGGCGATGTCGGTGCCCGCGCCGATAGCGATCCCCACATCGGCTTGCATGAGCGCGGGCGCGTCGTTGATGCCGTCGCCGACCATGGCCACCCGTCCGCGCGCTTGGAGCCGCCGCACAATCTCGGCCTTTCCACCAGGCAGCACGCCGGCGTGAACGGCGTCGATTCCCAACTTGCCTGCGATGGCGCGCGCCGCGCGTTCGTTGTCACCCGTGACCAGAATCGTCTCGAGCCCCGTCCCGCGCAGCGCCGCCACCGCCTGCTGCGCGTCCGCGCGCAGGCTGTCGCCCAGGGCGAGCAGGCCCAGGCAGGCCCCACCACGCGCCACCGCGATCACCGTATATGCCTCTCTTTCCAGTGCCTCGATTCGGGCCTCAAGTGCCGCGAGAGAAACCCCACGCTCGGCGAGAAAGCGTGGGCTTCCGACCAGCGTCTGCGTTCCCTCAATTCGCGCCACGACCCCCTTGCCCGGGATCGCCTCAAAGCTGTCCACGCCAGGCGGCGTGATGCCACGCTCGAAGGCAGTTTCCACGATCGCGCGCGCAAACGGGTGCTCGGAAACCGCTTCCGCGGCCGCGGCGACTGCCAGCAATTCGCTCTCGACCGCCCCAAAGCTCACGATCCCGCGCAGCGACGGACGGCCTTCGGTGAGGGTGCCCGTCTTGTCGAGCACGATCGCGCGGATGTCCTTTAGTACCTGAAACGCTTCCCCCGAGCGCATCAGGATGCCGCGCTCGGCGGCCATGCCGCCGCCGCGGATCATCGCCAGCGGCGTTGCCATTCCCAAAGCGCAGGGATAGCCCATGACGAACACGGCGAGGGCGGCAAAAATCGCGCGCGTCCAGTCGGGAGTACCAGTCAACCACCAGGCGCCGAACGTCCAGATCAAGAGCGCGGCGGCCGCGAACAGCACGACACCGGGCACATAGATCTGCAGGATGCGGTCCACCAGCGCAAGCAGGCCGGGCTTCAGCGCGCGCGCTTCCTCGACCTGCCGCGCCACTTGGCTGAGAAAGCTCTCTTCGCCGACCTTGGTCACCCGGACGAGCAGCGTGCCGTATTGATTGATCGAGCCCCCGATCACGCTGTCTCCAGCGCGCTTTTCCGCCGGGATCGATTCGCCGGTGACTAGATGCTCGTCCACCGCAGAGCTGCCTTCGACCACGACGCCGTCCACCGGGATCGATTCCCCCGGGCGGACGCGCACGAGATCGCCGGGTCCCACCTGTTCGATCGGAACCACCTGCTCCGACCCGTCGCGTACGACGCGCGCAGTGGCGGGCACCAACGCCAGGAGCTTTCGCACCGCCTGGGATGCGCGCGTGCGCACGAGCAGCGAGACCCAGCCGGACAATATGTGATAGGTGGTCACGAAGACCGCGACGCCGAAGAAATCCGGCGCCGGGAACTCGGAGTAGATGTAACCAAGAAATCCTCCGGCCAACCCGGCGAAGGCGCCGAATTCGAGCAGCACGTGCTGGTTCAGGATGCCGCGCCGCAGGCTGGCCCACGCCATGGTGAGGATGTGCCAGCCCGGGCCGAAGATCGTGGACAGCGCGAGGACCGGCATCAGCCAGTAGAGCGCGGCCATCGCCTGGGGCGGCAACCGCTCGAGCCACATCAACGCCATGGCTGAGAGCGAGATCGCGGATAACGCGGCGGCGAAGAGCAGATTGTCGCGCTGCTGCTTTAGCTCTTCCTCCTGCTCTTCGAAGGCGCGGACCTTATTCGAGTCCCGGATCGTGTAACCGAGGTCGCGCAACGTCTCCTGAAGATCGTCCGCGCTCACGACGCCGGGATTGAATTCGATCAGCGTCTCCTCGTGCGCGAGATTGACGTTGACGTTATGCACACCGTCCATGCGTCCGAGCGCCTTGGTGATGCTCGCGACGCAGAACGAGCAGGCCATCCCGCCGATCTTCAACTGGATCTTCTCCGCCCGTTCAAGGCTTCCCGCCATGCTCATTTCAGCCCCACCTCGACGATGAGGCAGCTCCTCGGTCCACAGCTTGAGGGCGACGCGAACATGCTGGTAGTCACGATGGCACATTCTCCTTGCGGTATCGGCCAGCTTCAGGTTAATCCCTGTAGCCGGGTCCAGAGTCAAGAGCCGTGCGCATCAGGGGCGTGGGGTCACGAAGAGGCCGAACCAAATCGACCATATGCCGAGGGCGATGAGCACGACCCCGGCCCAGCGCGGCACGCGTCCGCTCAATCCCGCGAGCCAGTCGAGCGCCCGCCGCGCTGCGGGAAAAAGCACGGCGACCGCCAAGGGGAGCGATAGCGCGAAGCCGAAAAGTGCCAGGGACAGGAAGCCGTTCGCAAGTGTCGCACCTGATACGCCGCTCGCGGCGGCGGCGCCGAGCAGAGCGAACAGCAGCGGCGCCGAACACGCGGGGATGTTGAGACCGAACAGCAGCCCGAGGGCAGCGGAGCCGCGCACGTCGCCGATGCGCGCGAGGCTCGGCCCGAGAGAAGTCATGATGTAGCCCGCGCGGCCCGCGACGAACAGCAGTCCCAGTGCAACGTAAAGGGCACCGAGCCCGGTCCACATCGCCTTCTGAAACCCGATGAATGCCGAGCCCACGAAGACCGCGATCGCCCCGAGCGCCCCGATAAACACAGCGCGCGTTACCGTGAATACGCCGACCTGCCAGAGCTTGACTGCGGGGGGCCTGCCTTCCATCACCTTGATGAAAACCAGCGTCGAGCCGATGGTGCACGGCTCGATGAATCCGACGAGACCGAGCCCGATGGGCAGGAGGATGGCCGCCGCGATGCTCTCGATCATGCGGTGGAACTGACCTTGTAGCCGCCTTTTTCGACCGCGGCAACGAGCTTCGCCTCGTCTGCCGCCGCCGGGTCGTAGAGCACGCGCGCACTGCCGTCTTTGAACGACACGCTCGATGCCTTGACGCCGGCCTCGATATCGAGCAGCGCCTTGATCGTCTCGGCGCAGCCGTCGCAGTGCATGCCTTCGATCTGCAGGAACACTGTCTTCATGTGATTCGTCTGCCTTAAGGCTTCACCTCGATCGTGCGGGCGATTTTCTCGGTGCGCTCCGTGACATGAGTGACGGCGACGATCTTGCCGCGCGTCGCGGGCAGGTAAACCACCTCGTTTCCGAGCTTGATCATCGTTCCCAGCGGAACCTTGATCGTAACCTCCTGGATTTTGCCGCCGACATTCGTTTCCATGGTCAGTGTCCCCTCGCACCCGCCTGGCTTGAACTGGCAGGCCGTAAGGCGTGTTCCGGTCACCTTGCCCTCGATGCGCTCATCAGCCCATGCCGCCCCCAAACCAACGGCGAGAAGGAGCGTTGCCGCCGCTGCCTTCATATACATTTGGCTCATGGTCGCCTCCTTTCGCGTGATACGCGTGGTGAATGAATCGTGCTGCTCATGGGGCGAGATGCCCGTCCTGAATATGGATGACGTGCTTCGCGCGCTGCGCGAGCGGCTCGGCGTGCGTGACGACAACGACGGTGCGCTCGCGGGCGATTTCCTCAAGCAGCTCATAAATGACCTGTCCCGTTTTCGAGTCGAGATTTCCCGTCGGCTCATCGGCAAGGACGAGCGGCGGATCGTTCGCAAGCGCTCGCGCGATCGCGACCCGTTGCTGCTCGCCACCGGAGAGTTCTCCCGGCCGGTGTGTTGCGCGAGCTGCCAGATCCATGCGGTCAAGCAAACCCAGAGCGCGCCGCCCGCGCTCGCTCTTATCCACGCCGTTGAATTCCATAGGCAGCATCACGTTTTCGAGCGCCGTCAGGTTCGGGATCAGGTTGAAGCTCTGAAACACGAAGCCCACCGTCTTGCGTCTGAATCCCGTCAATTCGGCGTCCCCGAGTGCCGCGAGATACCGCCCGGCCACGACGACCTCACCGCTGGTTGGCCGGTCCATCGCGCCGATCATATGGAGCAGCGAAGACTTGCCGCTGCCGCTGGGGCCGACAACCGCCACCATGCCGGGCGACTCGATGCGCAGATCAATGCCGTCGAGCGCGCGCACTTCCTGTGCTCCCTTGCGGTAAACCTTGGTGAGTGCTTGGAGCTGCACGACCGGAGCTTGCACACCGTTTGCCGCGCGGTCATTCATGCCGAATTGCCTCCATCGGGGAGAGTCTCACGATTTGCCGGATGCCCCATGCGCTACCCGCCAGCGCGGCGAACAGACAGGCTCCGATCAGGATACCGAGCGTCGCCGCGCTGAATTGCGGGGACAGCGATAGCGAGTTCGCGAGAGTGCTGTAATGCGAAGGAAGGAACGGACTGACGCCCAGGCCGAAAACGAGTTGTGCGAGCGGTCCTCCCCAAAGTCCGAAAAGTATCGCTGCGGTCAATGCGCCGAGCGCGCACAGCAGCACAGCCTCCGTCAAAAAACCTGCGACTATGCCCGAGTTCGAAGCGCCGAGGGCCTTGAGCGTGCCGATCTCCCACGCCCGCTCACGCACGACGAGCAGCATGACGAAGAACACCACGACGACCATCAGGGCCGCGGAGAGTCCGATTCCACCGTTCGCCAGGCGCTGCACCGCTGCTGTCGCAGTGGTCTGAAACTCGGCTACCGTGGTGGGTGAGATGATGTCTGCGACATCCCCAAGCATTGCTCTGAGCTGCCGTTCCACCGCCGGCAGGTTCTCGGCGGAATCGACCCGGACATAGAGCCAGGAAATCCCCTCGGTCATGCCGTAGACATCGCGGAACGTGTCGATGGGCATGAAGAGTTGCATATCGCCGAACACGTAGCCGCTGGCGTAAATGCCGACGATGGTGAGCGTCACGGGAGGGCGATCGAGGGCGAAAATTACGGGATGCGTGCGCTTCAGATCGAGCGTCAACGTAGCGCGGCCGACGTCCTCCGGCTTGATTCCGGCCCACCTGGCGACGCCTTGCCCGACGATCGCGGTCCGCTTGCCGCGATCTTCGTCGGTCAGGTCCCGGCCGAAGAGTATCTTCGGGTTTCCCGCCTCGCCGTGCGACTCCAGCCGGCGCGTATCCTTGGGATCGACGCCGACGATCATGGCAAAGTTGTGCCCTTCGGTTGGCGTCATGGCGAGCAGATAGGGCTCGACTCTCGCAACATGCTCTGCCCGCTTTACCCTTGCCAGCGCGTCCTGTGGAAGAATATCTTCGTTACCGACCATGTTGACGTGACCCATCGAGCCGCGCGCGCGCAGTTGGAGCGTGTTGTTCACGTTCTGCTTCAAGGCCTCGGTCTGCCGTTGCACGGCATCGCCGATCGACTGCATGACCAATAGAAGGAAGAAAGGCGCGCCGATCAGGGTGGCAACGAGAACGAGGCGCAATTTGCTCCGCCACAGGTTGCGCGCGCCGATCCGCAGCATGGTCATGCTGTCCTCCGCATCGCATCGACGGGGCTCAGCCGCACCCCCTGGATGACCGGGTACAGGCTGCCCAGCGCGGCAAACGAGACGGAACCGGCGAGAATCAACAGGACCACCTGGCGGTCGAACGCGATCGGCACGCCGAGAACGTGGCTCATCAGCGGAGCGAACGGCAGCGCGAGCAGCAGGGCGCCGGCGGCGCCGAGCGCGCTCACCGCAAAGGCTTCGGAAAGGAACTGGAGAACGATCTCACGGTTCGAGGCCCCGATCGCTTTCAGCGTGCCGATTTCGCGAATCCGCTCCCGCATGCTGAGGACCATGACGAATACTGTGAGCACGGCCCCGATCGCGAAGAGCAGGATAGCGGCATAGGCGCTCGCCACGGCGAGAGTTCCCAATGTGGTGCGAGCAGTGGAGACAGCCTCCGGAGCGGTCACGACATCGGCCTCGGGAATCTTCTTCAGGTCAGCCACCACCGATTCGACGTTCGCGACGGAATCGACGGTGACGAAGATCTTCGAAAGCTTCTTGCCGGGATTGAACGTCGCACGGAAGGCGTTGATCGGGATGAACACGTGGTTATCGCCGAAATCGTTCGCGGTGGTGTAGATGCCGATCACCTTGAACCGTTGTCCATTGAACAAGACATGTTGTTCGGCCCGCGCGAGATCGGAAGCATTGGCGATGCCCAACCTTTGCTCGGCGTATAGCCGTCCCACGATTGCCACGTTCGCGTTCTCGTCGCCCGCCTGCACGTTGCGGCCGCCGATGATGCGGGCGTTCTCGTAATCGACCTCGCCGATTGCGCGCAGCGCGGCACCCGGATGCAGGCCGATCACCATGGCGTAGGCGTTTTTCTTTGCAGGATCGACCTCGGGTTTGTACACGTACTCATCAACCCGGGCGAGATGGCGGGCATTGGGAATCCGCAATACGGCTTCCAGCGTATCGGTCGAGAAATGCTCCTCGCCGATCGGCTTGTCGCCGCCGAAACCGCCCGTCCCGAACGCGCCCGCCTCGCGCAGTTCGATCAGCGTGCGCACGCGGCCCTCCATGTTCGCGATCTGCTCGCGGCTGGCGAGAGTCCCCTGCACCATCAGCGCAAGAAACCCCGTCACCATCGACAGCAGCGCCACGACCACCACGGCCCTGGCCTTGTTCCTGAATGGGTTGATGAACCCGCGGCTCAACGCGCTCATAGTCTGGCGGGTTTCTCCGATTCGAGCGCGTCGAGGATCGGGCATTCGCTCACCGGCCCGCAGCCGGCGCAGGCGGCCGTAATCTGCGTGAGCGCGCGCTTCATGCCTCTGAGCGCGGCGATGCGTTGTTCGATGTCGGCGATCTTGCGCAGCGCGCGTGTCTTCACTTCGCCGCTGGACTTGCCGGGCATCGCGCGTAACGATAGCAGCTCTTTGATTTCCTTGAGCGAAAAGCCGAGATCCTTCGCTTCACGGATGAAGCGCAGGCGCTGGATGACGTCCGGTACGTATTGCCGATAGCCGGAACCGCTGCGCGCTGGCGCCGCGATCAACCCCTCGCGCTCATAGTAGCGGATGGTTTCCACGCCGGTGCGCGCGGCGCGGGCGACCTTGCCGATGGTCAGATGAGCTTGCATGGTCACTACTCCTTCGTTAAGTCTAAACCCCGTACCGCGCTGCGGGGTCAAGCGGTATTTCTGGCGCGCCTCTGGGCCGCGCGTGCTGCGCACCGATACCGCGGATCTCGCGGCGTTAGCCGCGATGCATGTCTTGTAGGGCGACTTCCAGGCCGGGGCTACGCGCCGCGTGCGCGAAAAGTCCTTGCCGCGATGATGCGAAAGATTGGCGGGGGTAATACCAGCGTTTGGACAATAGGCACGATACCGATATCAAGCACGGGGACTTGGGGCATTTCGCGCACATGGTGCAACTTTCGCGAGCCACAGCGCCAGAGGGGGAATTACCACCCACTGCAGCAGCGGCGAAAGACCGATCTCTAATTCGCCGAAACGTAACAACGGCATCAGAGCGGAGTATTCCCATCCCGCTCGCGCGACGGTGTTCATCCACTCGCTAAACACGGTGTAACCCACTGCCGCGATGACGGTGATCAAGCCCACCTTCCGCAAGCTCCAGCTTGGCACCGATCCTGCCCGCGTTGCGATGAGCGCGAACACCAATGCCAGTGTGCCGATTGCCACGTCTCCGAGCGTGCAATGTAGGACCGCATACGCAATGGAAGGCAGCGAGCCCTCCTCCCAGAGCGTGTACAACGAAAGTTGTGCGATTTCCCAAACCGTGTTGAGGATCGCCAGCGCCGGAACGTATCGCAGCGCAATGAAAGCCCGCGCCGCTTGCGATCGGAACCACGGTTGCAGTGTGGGCATCGGTCCGTCGATCATCATCTGCGTCGCTGGCTCCGACTTCCGCCAGCGCGATTGTGATAGATGCTCCGTCGCGGGGACGACCCAGCCATGGGCTACGCCCGCACCAGGTAATTGCGCATCAGTCCCGTCTCCGCGTGCTCCAGCATATGGCAGTGGTAGGGGAAGAGCCCCCCGAAATCCTTGAACGCGAGGAGCACCTGGGCGCGCTCCCCGGGCATGAGGAACACCTCGTCTTTCCAGCCCTCGTTCACGTAGCCTGCGCTCACGGAATTCACCGCCTCGGCAAGCGCGGGCTTAACGCCGCGCTCCAGGATCTGGAACTGCAGCCCGTGGATATGCATGGGGTGCGCCATCATGCCCATCATCCCCATCGAGGCGTCGTTGGTGAACTCCCAGATTTCAAGCGTGTTGAG